>DASUYU010000093.1:0-25229 GCA_036377235.1 Thermoleophilaceae bacterium | reverse complement strand
GACGTGAACACCACCAAGCACCATGAGGGCTGGGAGCTTCGGGAGTCTGGCCCGGCCGGCGCTGACCACGCGGTGCTGTTGCTCCCGGGAGCTCTCGCGACCTCGGCGTTCTATGACGACGTGCTGGCAGAGCCGAAGCTGAGCGACGCGTCGGTTCGCTTCGTGGCTGCCACGCTGCCGGGATTCGGCGGCACCGAACCTCCGGACGACCTCAGCATGGAGAACTACGCGAGGCTCGCGGGAAAGCTCGCGGCCGACTTCCACTGCGGTGCTGTGGTCGGCCATAGCCTGGGCGCCAACGTGGCGATCGAGATGGCCGGCGGGGGCCACTTCTCCGGGCCGATGGTTCTGCTTGCGCCCAGCTTCTCCCGCACTGACGAGTCCAAGTTTCCGCGCGCGCTCGACCGCATGAGCACCGTGCTGGGACATCTGCCATATACGGCGATGTTGAAGGTGATCGGTCCGGCGATGAGGGGCAGCTTGCCGCCGGAGCGCCGGGATGCGCTCATCGCGGAGCTGAAGAAGAACGACCCGCGCTTCCTCCGCCGGCAGACCCGTCGCTACCTCGAGTACTTGGACCGCCACGGTTCGCTCGTCTCCCGCCTCTGCGATTCGGGCGTCAGGACGTGGGTCGTGTTCGGGGAGCGCGACGACATCGGACTAACCGACGACGAGCGCGGCGCGCTCGAGGAGTGCGCCCACGTGACCTTGATAACGATCCCCGACGCAGGGCACTTCACACTCAACGAAGAGCCGGGTCGAATCGCTGAGCTGATCCTCGAGATGGTCTCCGTGGACGCAGCGCGTTAAGACGGGCCGGAGCGCGGGTGGATCAGAGTGGTGCGCGCCCATCGGGCCCGTTGGTCCGCCTGGGCCGCACCAGCCCGCTTTCGTAAGCGAACACGACGGCCTGCGCGCGGTCGCGCAAGTCGAGCTTCATGAAGATGTTTCCGACATGCGTCTTTACGGTCGCGCGGGAGAGGACGAGCTCGCCTGCGATCTCGTCGTTCGAGCGGCCAAGCGCGAGCAGCTCGAGGGTCTCGCGCTCGCGCCCGGTGAGCTCGGCGAGCCGGGAGCCGTCGAAGATCTCGGGTGCCGGGCGGCGGACGAACTCCTCGATCAAGCGCCGAGTCACGGTCGGCGCGAGCAGCGCGTCGCCGGCCGCGACGATGCGGATGCCGGCGAGCAGCCGGTCGGGCGGCTCGTCCTTGAGCATGAAGCCCCCGGCCCCGGCGCGCAGCGCGTCATACACGTACTCGTCGAGGTCGAACGTGGTGAGCACGAGTACGCGCGGACGGTGCGCAACCCCTGCGCCCAACATCCGGCGGGTGGCCTCGATTCCGTCCATTTGCGGCATGCGCACATCCATCAGGACGACGTCGGGGCGCAGTCGCCGTGCCGCTTCCACCGCCTCGTGTCCATCGCTTGCCTCGCCGACGATCTCGATGTCCTCGTACGGACGTAGGATCAGCGACAGCCCGGTCCGCACCATCGTCTGGTCGTCGGCGATCAGGACGCGGATGCTCATACGCGCTCCCCTTCGAGCGGCAGCCACGCGTGGACGGTGAAGCCGCCACCGTCATCCGGTCGGGCGCTGACGCTGCCGCCGTAGAGGGCGACGCGCTCGCGCATTCCGATCAGCCCGTGCCCCGGGTCACCGCCATTTGACGCCAGCTGCGCGATCGGCCCGGCGTTCCGGATCACCAGCTCGAGTGCCTCGGCGCCGAAGCTGACGCGCACGCTGGTCTCGACGCGACCGGCGTGCTTGAGCACGTTCGTGAGCGCCTCCTGAACGATGCGATAGGCGGTGAGATCCAGGCCCGGCGCGAGCCCCGGCGGGGCGCTCGACGCCTCCAGCTCCACCGGCAAACCCGTGTCTCGCATGTGGGCCACGAGCAGCTCGATGTCCGCGACGCCGGGTTGGGGGTCGAGGCTCGGGCGGTCGTCGGTGCGCAGGATCCCGAGCATGCGCCGCAGCTCGCGCAGCGCCTGCCGGCCGGTGAACTCGACCGAGCGCATGGCATCGTCGGCCTCGTCGGTGTGAGAGCGCAGGACCTGACGCGCGCCGCTGGCCTGCAGCACCATCGTGCTGACGCTGTGCGCGACGACGTCGTGGAGTTCCCGCGCGATCCGGGTGCGCTCCCGCGCCGCCGCCGCGCGCGCCTTTTCGTCGCGCTCGCGGGCCAGCAGGCCGACCCGGTCCTCGAGCTCACGCGCGCGCAGGCGCATGTTGCGGACGGCCACGCCCGCCCCCCAGACCACGAGCACGAACGGGTATTCCCCGGTGGCGTCCAGCACCGTGCCGTGACCGCGTGCCACGTCGACCGCGTCGAGCGCCACCAGCACCAACAGACCGGCGCTCAGCAACAGCGCCGCACGGCGAAGGTCGCAGTGCGCGCCGACGGAGTAGAACGCGACGAGCATCCCCACGAACGCAGTGAACGAGACCACCTCCGGCCCGTACGCCCACTCGAGGAGCAGGTCGGCCGACACAGCGCCGAGCGCGACGCCGGGCGCGCGCCTTCTCACCGAGAGGCCCGCGACAACGAGGAGCACGCCCACGGTGTGAATCCCCGCCGGGCCGGGGAACGAAGGAGGCGGCTGGAAGATCGGCTCGACCCAAATCTCGAACAGCCCGAGCCCGCCGAGCACGACCGGCGGGCCCCAGAGAGTCAGCCGCGGCCAGATACGCGCGAGCGTTCTCACGAAGCGATGGTAAGAGAGCCGGCGCCGCCTCGCATCGGCCTCCGGGTTGATTGCGCCCTCCCGGCTCATCCGCGCGCACGACCTCAATCTCACGCCTCGGCGGTAGTCGATCTCGGCCTCCGGCCCGATGCGCGCGGTCCCCGGCGACCGTAGCGTGACCGGCATCTACCCAGGAGGCCTGACATGAGGAAGATCCTCACGGTCGCGGCACTCGCGGCGATCACCGGCGCGACCGTCGTCGCTACGACTGGAAGCGCCCAGACGACGGGCGGGCGCACATTGACGCTGTTCGAGAACGTTGCGCGCGAGCGGAGCACGCTCGTGGACAACGCCCCCAAATCACCGTCCAAGAACCCGGAGAGCAGCCGATTCCGGCTGTCGCCGGGAGATGAGGTGGTCAACCGCACGCCCGTGCTCGACCGCAAGGCGGGCGCGGGCGTCGGCGCGGCGTACGCCCACGCCGTGGTTGTCAAGGGCAGGAGATTCGAGAGCGCGAGTCTCCAGGCCCACGTCGTGCTGGCGCTCCGCGACGGCACGATCGCACTCGCGGGCCTGGTCGGCGCCGCTCAGCGACCGTTGGCCGTGGTCGGCGGAACGGGCGCCTACGAGGGAGCCCGCGGCAGCGCCACCGAGAAGGAGACAGACAGCGGAGCCGAGCTGACCATCCGGCTGCTCCCCTAGGCCGCAATATCGATCTACCGGTGCAGCCGCACGGCTTCGAGCGCTTCCGCCTTGGTCCGGTATTCGCGCAGTTCAACGATCTTGCCGTCCTGGACCCGGCTCACGTACACCTCGTCGAGCACGACCTCGACGTCGCTTCCCGGGGGGCGTCCCCGCATGCGGGTCGGCGTGATGACGTACTCGCCGGCGTCGATGTATTCCTCGACCTCCGCCCGGAAGCCGGCGAGGGTTTCCTGCCACAAGCGGGCCCTGGCCAAGACAACTTGACGACCCTGATGAGGGCCCGGGTCGGGGGCGTCGGGCAGCACATGCCACTCGATCTCCGGATGGGCGTCGGCAAGCCAGCCCTCGAGGTCGCCCCGATTGAACGCTGTCGCAGCGGCCCGCACGATCTCCACGTTCTCCTTCGACACAGCCGACCCAGTATTTCCCACCGCGACAGCTGGCGCCCTGTAGTCTCTTCGCGCCCCTACGGTCTGGAGTTGAAGATGGAGTGCCCGTCGTGTGGTCACAGGAACCCCGCGGGCGCGCGTTTTTGCGGGAGTTGCGCGACGCCGCTGTCCCGCCTGTCCGGGTGTCCAAGCTGCGGCGCCTCCAACCCGGCCGAGCATGCGTTCTGCAACGCGTGTGGCGAGACGCTCGGAGATTCCGGACCGGCGCCGGCAGACCCCCGCGCCTACACGCCAGACCACCTCGCGGAGAAGATCCGCGCGGCCCGACACGCCGTCGAGGGCGAGCGCAAGCAAGTGACCGTGCTGTTCGCCGACGTGGTGGGCTCCATGGAGCTGGCCGAGCGCACCGACCCGGAGGACTGGCAGGCGATCATGGAGCGCCTCATGGCGATCCTGTGCGCGGGCGTGCACCGCTTCGAAGGCACGGTCGACAAGTTCACCGGCGACGGGATGATGGCCCTGTTCGGGGCGCCGATCGCTCATGAGGACCACGCCCGGCGCGCGTGCTACGCGGCGTTGCACCTGCAGGGCGAGCTCGAGGACTTCGAGACGGAGCTGCGGCGCACGCAGGGCCTCGGTCTGTCGGTGCGGATGGGGATGAACTCGGGGGAGGTGGCCGTCGGAGCGATCGGCGAGGACCTGGGCATGGAGTTCACCGCGGTCGGTCACACCGTAGGGCTGGCCGAGCGCATGGAGCAGCTCGCCGCGCCGGACAGGGTCTACCTCAGCGAACACACCGCGTCGCTTGCGGAGGGCTACCTGGCGCTTCGCGATCTCGGCGAGTTCCACATCAAGGGTGCAAGCCGCCCGCTGCGCGTGCACGAGCTGACCGGCGTCGGCTCCGCCCGCGGCCGGCTCGACGTCGCCCGCGCTCGGGGCCTTTCGCGGTTTGTCGGGCGCGCCGACGAGCTGCAGGTGCTCGAGAGCGCCTGGGTGCAGGCGCAGGACGGCGGGGGCCAGCTGATCGGGGTCGTGGGCGAGGCCGGGGTCGGCAAGAGCCGGCTCTGCGACGAGTTCGTCGAGCGACAGCGGGCGAAGGAGGTACCCGTGTACCACGTCGCCGGCCAGGCGCACGCCAAGTCGCTCCCGCTGATGCCCTTGCTGCAGTTCCTACGCTCGTACTTCGAGGTCACCGACCGGGACTCCGACCAGGCTGCGCGCGAACGGATCGCAGGCAAGCTGCTGCTGCTCGACCAGGCCTTTGCCGAAGACCTGCCATTGCTCTTCGATTTCCTCGCCGTGCCCGATCCGGAGCGACCCCCGGAACGGATGGACCCGGACGCGCGTCAGCGCGCGCTGCTGGGACTGTTCAAGCGCCTGACCCGTGCACAGGGAGCTCGCGAGCCCAGCATCATGGTGGTCGAAGACCTTCACTGGCTGGATGCCGCGAGCGAGCTCTTCCTCGCGAACCATGTCGAGGCGAGCCAGGGGACGAGAGGCTTGACGATCGTCAACTTCCGCCCTGAGTACCGGGCCGCCTGGATGTCGCACTCCTATTACCGCCAGATTGCACTGGCGCCTCTGGGACCCGAGGCGATCGACGCACTGCTCGCCGACCTGCTCGGCTCCGACCCCTCGCTCGACGGGCTCTTCGACCTGGTGCGCGAGCGGACGGGCGGCAATCCGTTCTTTGTCGAGGAGGTCGTGCAATCGCTTGTGGAGGCCGGAAGCCTGGCGGGCGAGCGCGGCGCCTTCCGGCTGGTTTCGCCGGTCGCGGAGACGGCGGTGCCCGCGAGTGTGCAGGCCGTGCTCGCCGCGCGGATCGACCGGCTCGGCCCGCGGGCGAAGGCTGTGCTGCAGGCGGCGTCGGTAATCGGCCGGGAGTTCTCCGTGCCCGTCCTTGCTCAGGTCGCCGAGTGCGAGCCGGAGGAGCTCGAGAACGTGCTCGGCACCCTGGTCGCCGCCGAGTTCGTCTACGAGCAGGAGCTCTATCCCGAAACCCTCTACGCGTTCAAACATCCGCTCACGCGCGAGGTGGCGTACGGCTCGCAGCTCGGGGAGCGCCGGGCAGGCGTCCACGCAGCGGTCGCGCGGGCGATCATCGAATGGCATTCTGAGCGGCTCGACGAACGCGCCGCGCTCGTGGCACAGCACTGGCAGGCGGCCGGTGAGGAGCTCGAGGCGGCGCGTTGGCACGCGCGGGCGGCCCGCTGGGCAGGGTTCAACGACCCAACCCACGCCCTTGAGCACTGGCGCCAGGTGCGCGAGCTGGCCGACGAGCTGCCCGAATCGGCCGAGTCGATGGCGCTTGGCCTCGCCGCCCGGGTCAATGCGCTCAACTACGGCTGGCGACTCGGGATGTCTACAGAGCAGGCGGAGGCCGCGTTCAGCGAAGCCGAGGCTATGGCGGCGAGAGCGGGGGATGTCCGCTCGCGTGCGCTGCTGCTCTCCGCCTACGGGAGCATCAGGGGAACGAGCGCGGGCGATGTGCGTGGGTATGCCGAGCTCGTCCGGCAGGCGATCGCCCTCGCCGAGGAGTCCGGCGACCCCGAGCTCTACGTGGCGGTCGGCCTCGGCGCGTATTCCCTCTACTGCATCGGCGAGTACCGAGAGGCTCTTGCGATCTACGATCGCGCGATCGAGCTGGCCGACGGCGACCCGACTGTCGCCGCCGGGATCAGCGTCGGCTGCCCGTACGCCTTTTGCTTCGACCTGAAGGGATTGGTGCTCACCGACATGGGTGAGCTCGACGAGGCGCGCCGCATGCTCGATCAGGCCAGGAAGATCGCCGGCGAACAGGGGGACAGCGAAACCGTCGCCTGGAGCCACATGAAGTCCTGCTGGCTCGGCTACTTCCTAGGAGACTCCGAAGCCGCGCTCGGCCATGCCCAGCAGGCGCTCGAGATCTCCGAGCGAATCGGCGAGCCCTTCTCCCGCGCCTGGAGCTGGACCTTCCTCGGCCTCGCCAAGTGGATGCGAGGCGAGTGGCAGGCCGCGGTCGAGGCGTACGAGCGAGCCCGCGCGATCTCGACGGAACGGCGCACCGCGATCGAGGGCGAGGCAGTCCGTCTCGCATTTCTCGCCGAGTGCCACTTCCGTCTCGGAGATCTCGAGCGGGCCCGCGCCCTGGTGGCCGAAGCAATTGCGAGCGCTGACGAGCGTGGCCGTCCCGCGGACCAGATAACGGGGAGGCTGGTGTTGGCGCGCATCCTCCTCGGCTCCTCCGGACGCGGTGCGCGAGAGCAGATCGAGGCGGCGCTCTCGCGCGCGCTCGAGCTGGCCGACGTGACCGGCGCGAAGGCGTTCGTGCCGCTGGTACATGTCGAGCTAGCCGAGCTCGCCCGCGAATGCGGCGACGCGGACCGCCGCGCGCGAGAGCTCCGCGAGGCGCATCACGTGTTCACGGAGATCGGGGCGAGCGGCCAGGCCGAGCGCTTGGCGGCCGAGCTGGCGCAGCCCGCGAGCTGACACCCACAGTCAGAATGCCCGGATGGCCTCCTACTCGTTGAACGACAGCGCCGTCGAACACGCGCGCGGCCTCATCGAGGCCCACCAGTACGTGCTGGAGAGTGATTGGGGTGAGGTTCAGCCGCGCGCGGACGACGAGAACGCGTTTCTGGAGTCACATTCGTGGGAGGACTACGCGGACTGGCACCTCGGGCTCACGGACGGCGCCACGGATGAGACAAAGGCGAGGTACGCGTTCGTCTATGGAGACTTCCGTCGCGTGCACCGCATGGGCCTGATCGCGTGCCAGTACCGGGCGGCGGAGTGGCGCCACAAGGACGTCGAGCTCGCCGCCCACGAGCTGCTGCAGCTGCTTGACGGCAAGAGCGCCTGAGCTAGGCGCTTACGGAAGGCGGAGCCGCATCCGGCTTCCGGGCGAGCTGCGACCAGGGGGCGCCGGCGGTCTCCTCGTCATAGACCACCGTGGTGCCGGCGAATCGGTCGTGCCAGCCACGTCGCTCGGATGACACGAGGATCGCGAAGAAGCCGAGGCCGGCGGGGAGGAGCGAGACCGGGATCGCCACGAGCCGCCTGGCGGCGCGCCTAAAGCCGATCTCCTGGACCCCTCCGGCTTCGAGATGGATGCTCAGGAAGCGCATGCCGGGCGTCTGGCCGACGAGCGCCCAGAACAACACGAAGATCGCGCCCCCGATGAGGAAGCCGACCACCCCGAAGCTGAGTATGGCCCAGATGGAGAGGCCGTCGCTGCCGCCGCTGGTCGCCGGCACGATCGCAGCCAGCAGCCCCGAAGCGATCGAGAACAGCGCCCCGATCAGCGCGAGGTCGACGACCGCGGCGAGTGCCCGCGTAACCAGGCCGACCTGGTTGGTCTCGGCCTCGCCCCTGGGCCGGTTGAACATGCCGCGGACCACCCGCTCCGCCGCGTCGTCGAGCGCCTCGGTGAGGACCGTGAGCCGCCTGCCCACATCGGTGACGAGACCGACACCCTGCTGCGCGATGGCGGCGCGCACCTCCGGCGCCCCGGCGACCCGCTCCACCAGCATCTGCGCCTTCGGACTGGCGAGGATCTCCTCCCAGACGCGATCGGCCACCTCGGTATCGAGCGCCGCGACGATCGCCTCGACCACCTGGTCGCTGGTCAGCGCCTCTTCGAAGGCGCGCCCCACGGCGTTCTCCTCGACGAGCACCCGCACGATCGCCCGCTCCACCGCGGGACTGCGCAGCGCGCGGACGATGGCCTCCTCGGCGGCGTCCTCGATCGCCCTGTCGACACCGGTGGCACCGGCCAGGCGTTCCGCACCGCGGGCCCCAACCCCGAGCACCCGCGCGGCCGGAGACCGAGACCTCCTGCGGGCCGGCTCACGGCCGCCGCCGTCAACGCTCATGAAGCGACTGTAGCCCGGCAGCGGACGGACGAGGACGCAATCATCCTTGTGGTGACGTCGCCCCGTACGTTCCTGCTGCTCCCCGGCGCCGGAGGCGAATCGTGGTACTGGCACCTCGTCGTGCCCCGCCTCCGCGCTCAGCGCCACGTGGTGATCAGCCCCGATCTGCCCGCGTCCGATGACGCAGCCGGGCTCACGGAATACGCCGATGTAGCGCTCGACGCGGCCGGCGAGCACACCGACCTCGTGGTCGTTTCACAGTCGATGGCGGCCTTCTTCGCGCCGCTGCTGGCCGACCGCGCAGACGTGCGACAGCTGATCCTCGTCGCGCCGATGATCCCGGCACCCGGGGAATCGCCTGGCGAGTGGTGGACCGGCAGCGGCCAGCTCGCGGCGATGCGGGCACAGGATGAGCGCGACGGCCGCGACCCCGATGCTCCGTTCGACGTGATGACGGCCTTCTTCCACGACGTCCCCAAGGACGTCGTGGACGAGGCGTTCGCCCGCGGCGAGCCGCGCCAGTCCGACACACCGTTCGCTCAGCCGTGGCCGCTCGACCGGTGGCCGGATGTACCGACGAGCGTGATCGCCGGCCGCCACGACCGCCTGTTCCCGCTGGACTTCATGCGTGGCCTCGCTCGCGAGCGACTCGGCGCCGACGTGGACGTGGTCGACAGCGGCCACCTGCCCGCGCTGTCGCGGCCAACCGCGCTCACGAGGCGCTTGGAGGCTCACGCGCGGTGAATGGGGCGTCAGCGGCCAGTGTGTTCCATCGCTCACAGCGCAGCGCGCGCACCCGCCAGCATCTGCGCATGGACAGGTGGACATCGACAGCGAGGGCGAGGACGACGCCCGACGGCCTGCTCGAGGTGCTCACCCATCCTCAGCGGATCCGGCTGTGGTCGCCGGTCGACTTCGAGCTCGACGACCTCGACACGCGCCGCCTCGTGGCCGGCACCACCACGCGCGTGACCGGCAAGGTGGCCGGGGTGCGAGTCTCGTTCCAGGTCGAGGTCCATCGCGCGGATCCCACGCGGCTTGAGCTCTCGGCCGACGGCCCGATCGGTCTCGACGTGCGCTACGACCTCGCCGAGGCGGGCAAGTGCGCCGAGCTGACCGCCTCGGTCCAGGTCCGAGGCGGCCGCGGCATCGCCGGACGGGTCGTGGCGGGCGCCGCGGCGTCGCTGCTCTCCGCCGGCGCGCTCGACGGCGCGCTCGGTCGGATCGCCCAGGTGGCGGAAGCCGCCTAGGGGGACGCCGGTCTAGCGGAAGTCGTCGGCGCCCAGCAGATCCATGCCAAGGGCGGTGCCCAGGGCGTCCGCCTCGGCCGCGAGGGCCTCGCGGGCCAGGCGCTCGGCGGCGGCGTTGATCACCTTCATGCCTTCGTCGAGCTGGCTGTCGTACTCGGCCACGGCGGCGTTGGTCGCGACAACCTCGCGAGACGTGCCGCACGAGCCGCAGCGCAGCAGGAGCCACCAGTCCGCCGGACCGGACTCGGCCCAGGTGACCGGGCACACGAACGGCTCACCGCACGCGCCGCAGAGGTCGAGCCGCCCGGTGCTGGCCGCGAGGCGGCGGCCACGGGCGCGGCGAAGCCTGCGTCGGATGTGGTCGAACGTCATGGGGCGGGTCCTGTCCGTCGAAACCGGCGGGCCAACGCCGGCGATGTGTCTTCATCGACCGTAATGGGCCACGGCCCTGAACGCAAACTCGCTCAGATGGAAGACGACGGCGTGGAGGGCACACCCGCTTGGGGATGCAGGCGAGCCTCAGCCACCAGCCGGTGAACAAGCTGGATCGCGATCGAGCCATCGCCGACCGCCGAGGCCACCCTCTTGACCGCCCCATGGCGCACGTCGCCGGCCGCGAACACGCCGGGCATGCTCGTCTCGAGCAGGAACGGGCTCCGCCGAAGCGGCCAGCCGGAGTCCTCGCCCAGGTCGGCGCCGGTGAGGATGAAGCCGCGCGAATCGCGCGCGATCTCGGGCGGCAGCCAGTCGGTCCGGGGGCGCGCGCCGATCATCAGAAACAGTCCCTCGGCGTCGACGGTCTCCTCCGCGCCGTCCGCGTCGCGGAGCACGAGGTGGCGGAGCCAGCCGTCCTCGCCGTCGCCACCGACGACCTCCGTGCGCAGCCGCACATCCACGTTCGGCGTCGCCTCGATCTGACGCGCGAGGTAGTGCGACATGCCGGCGGCCAGCGTGCCGGCCCGTATGACCAGCATCACGCGCCGCGCGAAGCGGGCGAGGTGGAGCGCGGCCTGGCCGGCGGAGTTCGCGCCGCCCACGACGCACACGTCGAGCCCCTTGAGCCCGTGCGCCTCCGACGCGGGGCCGCCGTAGAAGACTCCGGCTCCGTTCAGCTCCTCGAGCTCCGGAACGCCGATGCGGCGGTAGGTGGCGCCGGTGGCGAGGATCACGGCCCCCGCGGACACCGACCCGTGCTCGGACAGCGTCAGGCGAATCCGACCGTTCTCACGCTCGAGCCGCTCGACCCGCTCCATGAAGGCGAAGTCCGCGCCGAGCACCCAGGCCTGCTCGTACGCCTGCTCGGACAGCCGCGCGCCGCTCACGCCGCGCGGGAACCCGAGGTAGTTGCGGATCAGCGAGCTGAGCGTGGCCTGCCCGCCGATCCCGGCCTCGTCGACGACGAGCGTGCTGAACCCCTCCGACGCTCCGTAGACGGCCGCCGACAGACCGGCGGGTCCGGAGCCGACGATCACCACCTCGTAGTCGCGACCGCCGGGATTGACGCCCGCGCCCGAGGCGCCCGCTATCTCGGCGTCGCTCGGGTTGGACAGGACCGTGCCGGTGGGGAGAACCATCAGCGGGAGCTCGAAATCCCCGTCGACCCCAGCGAGGACCTCTCGCCCCCGCTCCGAGTCGGCCAGGCAGAAGGCGTGCGGGATGGCGCAGCGCTCGAGTGCGTCGCGGATCTCGTACGCCCGGCCGGACCACGACTGCCCGACCACATGGATCGTGTGCGGGGCGATCTTCTGCGAGTGCGACCATTCGAGCAGGAAGCCGGACACCGCCTGGTGGAACACCTCGTCCGGCTGACCGGTCGGCCTCAGGACGTAGTAGTCGATCCGCCCGTGCGCCATCGCATCGTGGATCGCCTCGCCGGTGGGGCGGTCGCCCCAGCCGCCCCACTCGATCAGGAGGCCGCGCTTCGCGTGCGGATGGAGCTGGTGGACCCGCCCGAGCAGCTCGCTCCCGGTCATTCCCGACAGCCACTGGCCGGCGAGCACGAGCGCGACCGGCGCCTCCTCCGCCTTGAGCCGCTCGAGCGTCTCGAGCGCGGCGGAGCAGGACGACTCGCAGAGAATCGTGTAGTCGCGCGAGTAGCGCTCCCGCAGCTCCGATTCGACTGCGTTTCGAGCCTGAGGATCGTCGTCGACTGCGAGGAGCATGGGGCCGGTCATGCCGGCCCGACTCTAGTGGGCTATTCGTAGACGACCAGGTCGGGCTCGGGCCGTAGCCGCAGCACCTGCCTGGGGCTCATCAGGTTCTGGTCCTCGTGGTAGAAGAGCTTGAAGCCGTTGTAGCGGCGCCGCAGGTCGCGGGTGAACTCGCGGTATTTCGAGATCTTGTTCGGCTGGTCGCCGAACCCGTCGACGTTCACCACGAGCGCGACGCCGGCATCGCGCTGGAGCTGGTCCTCGTTCTCGATCATCTCGCGCGTGAAGCGGTGCACGACGAGCAGCTTCTGGGGCAGGTCGTTTCGCCGAACCAGGTCCGACAGGTAGCGCGACACCTCGTTGACGGTCGCCGCGTCCGTCGAGCCGATCTGCTGCGCGGGCAGGAGCGGCGGCCTCATGCTCCACTCGGGGTCGAGCGCGAGGCCCACGTCCGGCTCCTTCAGCCAGTGCTCGAGCGCCTTCGCCTCCTGCAGGAACGGCGCGTAGCCCGGCTGGATGTCGAGCAGCAGCAGCATGCGGTGCCTGCGCGCCACGCGCAGGTAGCGGCGGATGGTCGAGGCGTCCTGGCGCATCGAGTGGTCGCCGCCGTCACCGGGCTCCCTGGTCACGATCGCGGCGATCAGCTCCATCGCCGGCAGCACGGGGCGGCGGGGCCGGGCGTATGGCTCGGCCTGCCGCTCCAGCCGCTTCGCGGCTACCCGCGGCGGGCCGATGCCGAGGATGCCCAGCTCGTCGTCCTGCGGCGCGCCGTAGTACGCGACCACCCGGAAGTCCGGGAGAATCGTACGTCCGCCGCGCGGAAGGCTCGCCGGCTTGGGCGGCGCCTCCGCCTCGCTGTCGCCGCCCCCGTCGCCGCCGAAGGCGAGCAGGCCGCCGGACACGAGCAGAGCGATGACGAGCCCGGCCACCGCCGCCGCGACCAGCCGGCGACGCAGGTAGACACGGCGCCGCGCGTCCTCGCCCCGGCGCCGCCCCGCCTCGTCCTCCATCCCCGGAAGTGTGCCGGAGTCCGCTAGCGGGTGGGTAGCACGAGCGTCACGCCGCTCGGGAACTGGAATGTCGAGGGCACGTTGCTCGGCTTGTATGTGGGCGCATCGACCTGGGTGAGGTCGAGCCGGATCCGATGCCCGGGCTCGAGCCGCCAGTGGTTGCCGTACAGCGGCAGCCTGATCTCGCCGGTCGTCGGATCGTCCTCGAAGCGGTACACGCCGCGCGTCATCAGCAGCTCGGTCCCGTCAGGCGCGGCGTCGAAGAGGCGCGCCGCGAGCATGCCGCTGCCGCCGCCGGTCCAGAGGTACGGGATGCGCACGACGCCGAGCCCGACGTAGGTCCTTGTGCTCGTGAGCGGGAGGGAGTACTGCATGTAGCCGCCGACGGCCTCGCCGTCCGAGTGGCGGCACGTCTCGCCCGGCTGGACGGCCTCGCCCACGATCGCGTCCGTGGCCGGCCCGTTGGGATCGCCCGCCGCGACGTCGCCCTGGGTGCCGCCCGGGCCGAACTGGAGCGTGAGCTCGCCGTTCGCCAGGTCCTCGGGCGTGCGCCCCACCACGTGCTGAGGCGCGCCGTTGTCGCCGCACACGGTGGCCTCGCTCGACACGCTGGTCTGCTGCTCGTGGCTGCGGGCGATGTTCGACTGGAGCCAGTCCCACGCCTGGTCGTTCAGCCGGTGCCACGTCTCGGGCTTGTTCTGCGCCCGCGAGTGGCCAACGTCGCCCAACGCCACCTCGACCGGCCAGCGCGGGTCGAGCCGCTTCAGGTACTTGAACATCCGGAACGACTCGACCGCCGGGAACAGGTCGTCCGTCCAGCCCTGGATCGAGAAGACGGCCACCTTGCGGGAGTCGACCTGCTGGGACCACCCCTCGTCCTGGTAGTACGCGCCGCGGAACTCGGTGAGGCCGCGCCGGATCTGGTGGATGATCGGATCGCTGTCCGGGGTGGGGTCGCCGGCCTGGGTGCGGACGTTCCAGGCGGTGACCGGATGCGGCCCCTCGCAGTTGTCGTACGTGCACGGGAACGGTGGGTCGTCGGAAGAGCCTTCCTCGAAGATGCCCTTCTCGGTGCCGAGCGCGAAGAGACCGCTGATGTAGCTCTCCTTGGGCGCGCCGATCGGGTTGCCCTCCCCCTCGTCGCTGTCCGGCGTGCCCTGCGACGACTCGTACAGGTCGTTCAGCCCGGGGCCGCCGCCGTGGCCGTTGGGGGCGAGCGAATAGGCGAGGTCGGTGGACGGGTACTTCGGCACCGCCACCTGAAGGCTCAGCATCGGCAGCGTCGGGTCCTGCTCGTTCGGGAACGTCCACCTCGCCTGGCTCGCCTGGAGCCAGCTCTCGATGCCGCCGTAGGAGCCGCCGGTGACGGCTATGCGGTCGGGATCGACGTCCGGGTACTCCTTCGCCACGAGCGCCGCCAGCCACTGCGTGTCGCGGATCTCATAGTCGCGGCTCTTGAGCTGGATGAAGCCGCGGTGCGCCGGGTCCTCCGAGCCGCTCGGATCGGCCGGCGTCGGCGGCTGGTTCGCGTCCTGGTCGGCGCCGTCGTCGGAGAAGCCGCGGGCCGTGTAGCTGAGGACGTAGTAGCCGTGCTTGGCGAACCAGCGGTTGTTCCAGTGGTACTTGTCCGCGCCGTCACCCTCGTCGGTGGTCGACTCCCACTCGTGCTTGTCGTTGCCGAAGCCATGCAGCATCACGATCAGCGGATGGCTCGTTCCGGTGCCCTGCACCGGCTGCGTGAGATCCACGTCCAGCTTGGCCTGATCGAAGCTCGGCACCGTCCCGGAGCAGATGCGCACGCCGCCGTAGGAGCCGTCGGGGCTCTCGGTGGGACAGGAGGAGGTGAAGGAACCCGGCAGCTCCGCCGCCGAGGCGCCGGCCACCGGCAGCGCCAGCGCACCAAGAACAGCAACCCCTGCCAGAAGCCCCCGCCTCATGCGAGGTCTGATCCCCGGCCCGCCCCCGGCCGAAACAGGGGAACCGCGCCAACCGTCAGCGCAGCTCGAGCACGACCTTGCCGGTTGCGCCGCGTTCGTCGATCAGCTTCAGCGCGTCGCTCGCCTGGTCGAGCGGGAAGCGCGCGCCCACTATCGGGCGCACGAATCCCTCGTCCACCAGGCGGTTCACGGCCTCGCCGATCTCGCGGTTCACGTCGCGCTTGCCCATCACGAACGCACCCCAGCCGGCGCCCACGACCTCGAGGTTGTTCAGGAGGAGCCGGTTGACCCTCACCTCCGGGATCGAGCCGCCCGTGAAGCCGACGACCACGAGCCGGCCGTTCTCGCGCAGCGAGCGGAGGCTGTCGGTGAAGCGGTCGCCGCCCACGGGGTCGATCACGACGTCCACGCCGCCGCCCGACAGCTCCTTCGCCTCGTCCTTCCACGCGCCGTCGGAGCGCACCACCTCGTCGGCGCCCGCCTCGCGCGCGACGTGCTCCTTGTCGTCGCTCGACACCACCGCGATCGTGCGTGCGCCGAGCCCCTTCGCCACCTGGAGCGTGGCGGTGCCGACGCCGCCCGCGGCCCCGTGCACGAGCACGGTCTCGCCCTCGGCTAGGCGGCCGCGCGTCTTCAGCGAGAAGTAGGCGGTGTGGTAGTTCATGATCAGACCCGAGCCCTGCGCGAAGTCGAGCTCGTCGGAGAGCTTGAACGTGAGGAAGTCCGGCGCCACGGCCACCTCGGCCCACCCGGCGAGCAGAGCGCAGGCGGCGACGCGGTCCCCCTCGCTGAGCCCCGAGCCCTCGGGCGCGCTCCGGACCACGCCCGCCACGTCGTTCCCCGGCACGAACGGAAGGTCCGGCTGGACCTGGTACTCGCCGCGCGTCTGGAGCAACTCGGGGAACGACACGCCCGCGGCGTGAACGTCGATGACCACGCCGCTGCCCGGCGTGAGCATGTGCGACGGCTCCGGGTCAGGGAGGTCGACCTCCTGGAGGGCCGACTCCGGCCCGCTCAGCTCGGTTATCTGGAGCGCGCGCATGGCGCGGGAACGTATCTCAGGCGTGCCAGAGATGCACGACCGCGTACGAGCGCCACGGACGCCAGCGGTCCGGGTCGGGGTCGCCGCCGAGCGCGGCGAGGCCGCGCCGGACGCCCAGGTCGCCGGGGAGGAACACATCGCGATCGCCAAGCGCGCGCAGCGCGATGTAGGAGACGGTCCACGGCCCGATCCCCGGGATGGCGAGGAGCCGGGCGCGCGTCTCGTCCGCGTCGGCGTCCGGCTCGAGCCGAAGCTCCCCGGCGGCGACCAGCCTGGCCACCTCCACGAGAGCCGCTCCCCGCGCGCGCGGGAAGGGGAAGCCGGCAGGATCGGCCTCCGCGAGGACATGGGCGAGGAATCCGCCGTGCGTCTCGGCGAGCCGGCCGAGCACCGTCCGCGCGCCCGCCACCGACACCTGCTGCCCGACGATCGCGCGCACCGCCAGCTCGAAGCCGTCCATCGCGCCCGGCACGCGCAGCCCTGGCCGCTCGGCCACCAACGGGGCGAGCAGTGGATCGGCGCCGAGGACATCCGTGATCGCGGCCGGGTCGGCGTCCACGTCGAACAGGCGGCCCACCCGCGTGAGTGCCTCGCCCGCGTCGGCCGCGTCGGCCAGGTCGAGCTCGACCCGCACGCCGGACGGCTCCGGTCTCACGGAGATGCGCCCGCCACCGTTCTTCAGGGAGACACTGCGACGATAGGAGCCCGCCTTGACCTCCTCGACCCCCGCGACCGCCCTCGCCTCCAGAAAGCCCAGCACTGACCCGCCGTCGAACGGCTCGGCCGCGGGTATCCACGCTGTCGACACGCCCATCGGAACACTCCTACTCGAACGGAACGCCGATGGGCTCAGCGGCGTGAGGTTCGGAGGCGGCGCCGCGGCGCCGGTCTCGGCCGATCCGCTGCTCCTCGACGCGGCCGGTCAGCTCCGCGCGTACTTCGCCGGCGACCTGCGCGAGTTCGACCTGCCGCTGGCCCCGCGCGGCACGGAGTTCCAGCGGCGGGTGTGGGCCGCCGTCTCCGCGGTCCCGTACGGCGAGACCGCGACCTACTCCGAGATCGCCGCAGCGGTGGGACGCCCCACGGCGCGCCGGGCCGTCGGCGCCGCCAACGGACGCAACCCGCTCCCCGTGATAGTCCCGTGTCACCGGATCATCGGCGCCGCCGGCGCGCTCACCGGGTACGGCGGCGGGCTCGACCGCAAACGCTCCCTGCTCGACTTGGAGCGCGCGGCGGGTTAGGTTTGCGCGCATGGACGAGAGCGACCTGCAGTCGATTCCCCTGTTCGAGTCGCTGCCGCGCGATGCCCGCAGCCTGATCGCCCAGCACGCGGACCAGATCGAGGTCCCGAAGGGCACGGAGCTCGTGCGCCAGGGCGAGTTCGCGTATGAGTTCTTCATCATCGAGACCGGCGCCGCCGAGGTGCTCCGCGACGGAGAGCGGATCGCCGAGCTCGGCCCGGGAGACTTCCTCGGGGAGATGGGGATCGTCGGGCAGGCCGCCCGGAATGCGAGCGTGGTCACGACCATCGTGTCGGACGTGATCGTCATGACCGGCCAGGCGTTGCGCTCGGTAGCGCGGTCCAGCCCCGACGTCGCGAGCCAGATCCAGGCCGCCGTCGAGGAACGCTGCCGGTCCCTCGTAGCCTAGGAGGCATGGGCCGCCGTTCCCGCAGGCGCGGGCAGCGCGAGAGCGCGCCTGCCTCCACGACCGAATACCGCGATGCCGACGGCAACGTGCTGACGCTGCGGGACGAGCTGAGCGCCGGGACGCTCCGCCAGCTCGAGCAGCTCGAGGCGAAGCCGGCCGCGTCCGCCGAGGACCGATGGCAGCGCCGCGCCGAGCTCCTGTTCGAGCGGCTCGCCGTGAGCTGGGAGATCGCCGGGCTCCCGCTCACCTCCCAGAAGGAGCTCCTCGGCCGTTATCGGATGGCGAGCGGCGACGAGCGCCGCTGGGTGCGCGAGACGCTCACCGAGCACCTCGCCGGCCGCCATCCGGACGTCACGGTGTGAACCAGGGCGTCCTGAGCCAGCGCGCGAGCGTGTAGTAGCTCGGGCGCGGCTTGCCGTCCTGGCGGATCAGGCCGGCGTCGAAGCGGTTCAGCCCGTACTCGTCCTGGCGCCAGTGGTACACGTACAGCCGCTGGATCTTGCGGCGGTAGGCGCGCGCGAGCCGGAGCAGCCGGCCGAGCGCGACGTTCGCGCGCCTCTCGCTGTACGGGAACAGCGTGTGCCCGTTCGGCAGGACGAACTTGACGATCCCGCCGGTCTCGGTGAGCCAGATCTTCCCGGGCACCGTGCGCACCAGGAGCTTCGTGCCTCCGTAGCGCTGGCCGCGGCGCGGGTTGCTGTCGCGGTAGTTGTGGAGGCCCCACAGGCGCGGTCCGCGCGCGACCGTGCGGAAGCGTGCGATCCACCGGACCATGTTCGGGTCGTCGATCACGTCGGCCGCCACGATCCGGCAGCCGCGGCAGCGCTTCTTGACGATGTTGAAGTAGCGCGCCGCCTGCTCCGGATAGCGGAAGGTCGGCTGGCTGCGGTGGTTCTCCTCATTCCACACGCTCAGCGTCCGGATCCACGGCCAGCGCGCGCGGAAGGCGCGGAAGGCCCGGTCGAACTGCGCCGTCGTGGGCAGCTTGCAGGGACGCGCCGGGCAGCGCGTGCCGTTCGCCGCACCGAAGCTCACGAGCGGCTCGATCCCGGTGCCCGGCAGGCCGTCGACGTAGTGATCGAGCCAGTCGCGGTCGCCCTTCGAGAGCGCCACGTTCCATGGCGTGACCACCCGCACGCGCTTGAGGCCGAGCGCCTGGAAATAGTGGTCCTTGAAGATGTTCCAGCTCTGGTCGCCGAGCCCGACGGTCACGGGGGCCGCGGAGGCGCCCGCGGGCAGGAGGAGGGCGACCGCCGTGGTCAAGACAATGGCGGCGAGGGCGAGCGTGCGAGTCATGAGGGTCACGTGAGGATGCTTCGGCCAGCGGCGGAAAGGCTTTAGTTGGTCTTCCCGACGATCGAGTTTGCGGCGTTCTTCGCCGTGGTGTTCGTGGTCTCCTGGGCGCTCCAGCCGCATCCGAGCGCCTGGCGCCCCTTCATCCTGGCAGCGTCGTACTTCTTCTACGGGTGGGTGGACTGGCGCTGGGTGCTGATCCTGGTCGCCTCGAGCGTGGTGAACACGTTCGCCTCGCAGGTGATCGCGCGGAGCCCCTCGGCGGCCACCCGGAAGCGAGCGCTCGTCGGGGCGATCGTCTTCGACCTCGGCCTCCTGTGCGTCTTCAAGTACCTCAGCTTCTTCGTGACGCAGATGGACGACGCGCTCGACGGAGCCGGGCTCGGGTCGCCGCTGCCGCTCGTCCAGATCGTCCTGCCGATCGGCATCTCCTTCTTCACCTTCCAGGCGATCTCGTACGTCGTGGACGTGTACCGGGGCGAGACGCGGGCCGCCTCGCTCATGGATGTCGCGATCCTCCAGGCCTTCTTCCCGCACATCGTGGCCGGGCCGATCGTGCGCGCGAACGAGCTGCTCCCCCAGCTGCGCACGCCGCGCGATCCGCGCACGGTCCTCGCGGGGCCGGCGATCTTCCTGATCGTCGGCGGCATTGTGAAGAAGACCGTGATCGCCGACGAGCTGGCGCGCCGGATCGTGGATCCCGTCTACAGCGAGCCGAGCGCGCACTCGGGGGCGGAGGTGCTGCTCGCGTTCTACGGCTTCGCGGCCCAGATCTACTGCGACTTCTCGGGTTACACCGACATGGCGATCGGGCTGGCGCTGCTGCTCGGCTACCAGCTCCCGCAGAACTTCAACCGCCCCTATCTCGCGCTGTCGCTCCAGGACTTCTGGCGGCGGTGGCACATGACGCTGTCGCGGTGGCTGCGCGACTACCTCTACATCCCCCTCGGCGGCAGCCGGAAGGGCCGCGCGAAGACCTACCGCAACATCATGATCACGATGCTGCTGGGCGGCCTGTGGCACGGCGCGTCGTGGACGTTCGGGCTGTGGGGCGGCATCCATGGCACGGCGCTGTCGGCCGAGCGGTTCGCCCGCGAGCGCTTCCCCGGCTTCCGGCTGCCGGCGTGGCTCGCCTGGCTCGTGACATTCCACGTGGTGTGCGTGGCGTGGGTGTTCTTCCGGGCGCCGGACCTCCACACCGCCTTCGGCGTGCTGGGCGGCCTGGGTCTCGGCGGCCCCTCGCCGCTCGTGACGCTGCCGCTCGTGTTCCTGGTCGTCGCCGCGGTGGCGATCCAGGCGCTGCCGCGTGAGTGGTGGCTCGACGCGGAGGCCTGGCTCGTGGCGCGGCCGGTCGCGGTCCAGGGGATCGCCGTTGGCGCGGTGATCGTGGCGGCCGACGCCGCGGTGGGACAGCAGGGCGTGGCCCCGTTCATCTACTACCAGTTCTGACCCGTGGAGCCGAGCGATGACAGGGACCTCACGATGCCGGCGGGCCGGGTGCTCGGCGTGCTCCTGATCGCCCTGGCGATCGCCGCACTGTTCAACTCGGAGGCGCTCGTGCGGGCGGGCGAGGGGATGAAGCCGGGGCCCACGCGCGACATCGTCCTGTCCGTTGGCCGGCCGCTCGACGACGCCGCGGGCACCATCGGGCTCCACCTTCCGCGCAAGGGGCTCGACCTGGCCTTCGGGCAGGAGCCGAAGACGGCGGCGGGTACGGAGCTCGAGCGCGGCTCGAACGCGATCCTGCGCCAGAACCGGAAGAAGGAGGTACGCCAGAGCTTCGCCCAGCCCACCCGCGCCCGCCCGCTCAGGGTGCTGGTGACGGGCGACTCGCAGGCGGAGTTCCTCGGCCAGCGGCTGGTCGACCAGGGGCCGAGCGGGCTGCTCGACGTGACCACCGTCGCGCGCAACGGCACGGGCCTCACCAACCCGGCGTTCTTCAACTGGGAGATCAACGCCCGCCAGGAGGTGGAGACGCGCGATCTCGACGCGGTCGTCATGGCGATCGGCGACAACGACGGGTTCAACGTGCAGACGCCGGACGGCTCCCTATACAACCCGGGTGACCCCGGCTGGGAGACCGAGTTCGCCCGGCGGGTCGCCGTGGTGAGCTCGGTGCTGTCGTCCGGCGGCAAGCGGCCGGTGTACTGGGTGCCGCCGCCGACGGCCCGGGACCCCAAGTTCAACCGGATCTTCCGGATCCAGAACCGGGCGGTCGCGCGGGCCACTCAGGCGGTGCCGGCGCTCCGCTACGTGGACGTGTACTCGACGCTCGGCCACGGCCGGTACAGCGACGAGCTGAGGATCGACGGGAAGCGCGTGCTCGCGCGGCAGCCTGACGGCATCCACTTCTCGCGTGACGGCGCCGTGGCGCCGGCGCGGCTTATCCTCGACGCCATGGCAGAGGACTTCCCCGCCCTGCGGCGGCGATGAGGCGCGCGCTGATTCTCGCCGCGGCCAGCCTGGCTTTCGCGGCCGCCGCGGCCACTGCGGCCACTGCGGCCCAGGCTGCCGAGCGCAGCCTGCTCGTGGTGGGCGACTCGCTCGCCGAGGGCACGCGGCCCTATATCCCGAAGGAGCTGCCGGGCTGGCGGATCAGGCAGTCCGCGAAGGTGAGCCGGCACGCCTCCGAGGGCGACGACGTGATGCGCCGCTACGGCGACCGGCTGCCGCGTGTGATCCACGCCAGCCTCGGCACGAACGACGACCCGGGCGACGTGGACGGCTTCCGCTTCGCGATCCGCGCGGTGATGCGGGTGGCGGGCGCGGACCGCTGCGTCGTATGGGCGAACATCGTCAGGCCGCCGTACGCCGGCGTGAGCTACCGCGGGTACAACCGTGCGCTCGCGGACGAGGACGCGCGCCGCGACAACCTGCTCGTGCTGAACTGGAAGCGCATGGTGCATCGCCATCCCGAGTGGCTGGCGGACGACGGCGTGCACGTGTCCGCCGGCGGATACGCGGCGCGCGCCCGCGCCACGGCGCGGCTCGTGCGACGCTGCGGCTGATGCCGGCGCGGCTGTACGCGATGGGACCGTCGCACCCCGCCCGGGCGGGCGTAGCGATGCTGCGGCACAAGCGCATTCCGCATCGTGTCGTGTGGCTCATGCCCGGACTGCACCCGCTGCTCGTGCGGTTCGCGGGATTCGAGCGACACACCGTGCCCGCGCTCGACATCGACGGCCACAAGGTCCAGGGCAGCAGCGAGATCGCCCGCTACCTGGACACGCTGGTGCCCGATCCGCCGCTGTTTCCCACCGACGCCGCCGGGCGCGCCGCCGTCGAGGCCGCGGAGCAGTGGGGCCGGCGCGTGCTCCAGCCGGTGCCGCGCCGGCTGTTCCGCTACCTGTTGGTCACGAGCCCCGAGACCCGCGGCTGGATGGGCGCGGACGTGATGCACGTGCCCGCCGCCGGCGTGCTCCAATGGGCGTTCATGCCGGCCATCTGGGCGCTCGCGCGGAACTCCCACTCCGACGAGGCGACCGTCCGCGAGACGCTCACCAGGCTCCCCGGGGTGCTGGACCACGTGGATGCGCTGATCGCGGAGGGCACGATCGGAGCCGAGCAGCCGAACGCGGCCGACTTCCAGATCCTGGCCGGCGTGCGGGTGCTGCTCGAGTTCGAGGACCTGGGCGACCTCGTCACGAGCCGGCCGAGCGCCGAGCCGGCGCGGAGGCTGTTTCCCGAGTGGATCGGGCCGATCCCGGGCGAGCTTCCGCCGCCTAGTTGAGCGACGGATCCGCCGGCATGGTGGCCATCAGCTTGTAGCGGCCGCCCTTGCGCCCGAGCGCCTCCGACCAGATGTCGCCCGCCCGGAAGGGGTCCTCGGCGTCGGCGGGCTGCACGATCCAGGCGTCGCTGTCGAGCTCGGCGTCGAGCTGGCCGGGCGCCCAGCCGGCGTAGCCCGCGAACACGCGGAGCCGGCGGAGCGAGTCGTTCGCGCCGTCCGGGTCGAGCGTGCCGAGCGAGCCGACGATCCTGTTGCCCGCCTCCTCGGGCTGCTCGAAGTCGCCGAGCGCGACCACCGACTCCGGCGCCACCGGTCCGCCGAGGTAGACCACGTCCTCGTCGTCCGCGAGGTCGGCGAGCGCGGGCACCACGTCCGCCACGAGCGTCTCGGTCTCGCGGCCGAGCACGACGCCCATCGCGCCCTCCGGCGTGTGCTCGAGCACGAGCACCACGGTGCGGCGGAAGTAATCGAACAGCGACGGCGCCGCAATCAGGAGGTGTCCACGCAAGCTTTCCGGCACAGCAATAGATTCTGGTGCATGAATCAAAAGCTCGACGTCGCTCGGGTCTTCGAGCGCATCTTTGAGATCTACAAGGACCAGTTCACCCTGCTGATCCCGGCCGCCCTGGTGGTGTTCGTTCCGGTGGCGCTCATCAGCGGGCTCATCTACGCCGGCGACGTGAGCATCATCGGAGGGCTGATCGTCGCGGCCATCGCGACGATCGCGACCTACTGGTTCCAGGGGATGGTCGTGGAGGCCGCCCGGGACATCCTCGACGGGCGCCGCGACCACTCGGTCGGCTCCCTCGTGCAGTCCGTCACGCCTGTGATCGGGCCGCTGATCGTCGCGGGCATCCTGGCCGGCATCGGCATCGGCATCGGCCTGCTGCTTCTGATCGTCCCGGGCCTCTTCCTGCTCACCATCTGGGCGGTGATCGCACCGGTGATCGTGCTAGAGCGGCGCGGCGCGTTCGACTCGTTCGGCCGCAGCCGCGAGCTGGTGCGCGGGCACGGCTGGCAGGTCTTCGGCGTGATCGTGGTCCTGTTCCTCGTCCAGTTCATCATCACCGCGGTCCTGAACGCGATCGCCAACAGCGTGTCGGACTCCTTCGTCGGCTACACGATCAGCGACCTGATCGTGCGCATCCTGGTGGCCCCGTTCACGGCACTCGCCGCGGCGGTCCTGTTCTTCGAGCTGAAGGCCCTCCGAGGCGAGCCCGTGCTGGGCACGGGCGGCGGCGGGCAGATCGCACCGGCGGAGCAGCCGGCGGGCGGCCCAGCGCCGACACCGGCGGAGCCCACTCCGGAGGCACCGCCCCCGCCACCGCCGCCGCCGACTACGGGCACCGAGGGGACCGGGTCCAGCCCTCCTGGCTGACGATGTCGTAGTTGTGCACGCATGTCGTGCATAAGTACGACACGGTCCTAGATTCGGGCGGCTTCGGCGAGGAATCGCTCCGCGAGCCGGCGGCCCACCTCGTGCTGCCCCTCGATGCGTAGTTCGCTGGCGGCGCGGATGGCCTCAGGGTCGAGGTCGGTCTCGGCCGCCTCCGACTCGTCCCACCCGGCCAGCCAGCCGGACAGGTTCTCCCGCGTCACCTCGGCGTGGAACTGGAGCCCCCAGGCGGGCTTGCCCTCGATGCGGAACGCCTGAACGGAAGCGGGCGTTCGCGCCAGCTCCACCGCTCCCGGCGGCAGCGGCGCCGCGTAGTGGTGCCATTCGAACACCTCCACCGACGGTGCGAGCGGCCCGAGGACGGGATCGGCCGCGCCCGCGTCCGTTATCTCCACCTCGTACCAGCCGATCTCGGGGTCGGGCATCCGGAACGGCGCGGCGCCGGCGGCCTCGGCGAGCAGCTGCGATCCCAGGCAGACGCCCAGGATGGGCGTGCCGCGCTCGAGCTGCTCGCGGATGAACTCCTTCTCGGAGTCCATCCATGGGTACTCGTGGTTCTGATCGACGTGCATCGACCCACCGAAGATCATGAGAGCGTCGAAGTCGTCGAAGGGCGGCGGCCCCGACGACGGCACCCACGTCTCGAAGTCGCCGAACACGCCGGCGCCCGCATCCAGCTGGTGGACGACCGAGAGGACCCTCACTCCGGTGTCACGTAGGCGCCCGACAGGCCGCCGTCCACGAGGAACGTCTGCGCGGTGACGTAGGACGACTCGTCGCTCGCGAGGAACAGCACGCCGTTCGCGATCTCGCGCGCCTCGGCGAACCGGCCCATCGGCAGGTGCACGAGCCGCCGCTGCGCGGCCTCCTCGTCCTTCGCGTACAGCTCCTGGAGGAGCGGGGTGTTCACGGGACCCGGGCACAGCGCGTTCACGCGCACGCCCCGGCGGGCGAGCTCGACGCCCAGCTCGCGCGACAGCGACAGCACGCCGCCCTTTGACGCCGTGTACGAGATCTGCGACGTCGCGGCGCCCATCACCGCCACGAACGACGCCGTGTTGATCACCGAGCCTCCGTCGCCGTCGAGCAGGTGCGGGATGCCGTGCTTGCAGCACAGGAACACGGACTTCAGGTTCACG
>DASUYU010000092.1:0-5639 GCA_036377235.1 Thermoleophilaceae bacterium | reverse complement strand
CCGCGTACCTCGGAGGCGAGAGCGACGGCGCGGACCTGATCCGTCCGCTCACCGAGCTCGGCCCGGACATGAACACGTTCGCGATGGTGGGACCCGACGCCCTCGGCCACCTCGCCATGGATCCCCAGGATCCGATCCCGGGGGCGAGCGCCACGCGCGTGGTCTCGAGCACGACGCCGGCCACCATCGACGCGTTCCTCGACTCGGCCGGCCCCGGCTCGCCGTCGGGGCTCGCCTCGGTCGAGCTGCGGTCGCTGGGCGGCGCGCTGACGCGGCGTCCCGAGGGCGCGGGCGCCCGGGCCACGCTCAAGGGCGACTACGTCATGTTCGCCGTCGGCGGCGTGATGATCCCCGAGGCCCAGGATGAGGTCCAGGGCCAGGCCGACGCCGTGGCCGGAGCGCTGGCCCCCTGGGACGCGGGCGCTCGCTACGCGAACTTCGAGGAGCGCTCCTCGGACGCCCGCCTGTTCTACGACGAGAACACGTTCCGCCTGCTCCGCGCGCTGCGCACCGAGTGGGACCCGAGCGGCCTCTTCCTAGCGAACCACGAGATCAAGGAGTAGCTCCCGCGCTCGGGGAGGTCGCTCGCTCGCGGAAGTCGAGCGGCGCCTCCCCGCGCTGGCGCTTGAACGCCTTTGAGAAGGCGAACTGGTCCGTGAAGCCGAGCCGGGCCGCGATCTCCTTGATCGAGAGGTCGCTGAACCGCAGGAGCCGCGCCGCCTCCAGGATCACCCGGTCGGTGATCAGCTGCTTCGTCGAGCGGCCCGTGAGCCTCGTGAGCAGGCGAGAGAGCGTCCCGGTCGTGGTGCCAAGCTCGTCGGCGTAGTGACCGGCGTCGTGGTTCGTGGCGAAGTCGCGCTCGAGCAGCTCCTGGAACCGGCGGTGCCGCTCCACGTCGGCACCGGTGGCGCCGCGGCCCTCGAGCTGCGCCTCGCGCCAGCGCTGGGCCCAGAGGAGAGCCGAGGTGAGCAGGTGGCGGCGGAGCTCGGCCGACTCCGGCCCGGGCGGCCGCTTGATCTCGGCGCGGAGGATGTCGAGCAGCGCCTCGAAGCGAGGGGCCTCGTCCGGCGGGACGCTCATCGCGGTGCACGACCCGCCGGAGAAGAGCCAGCGGCGCGCCTCGGTGAGCCACTCGTCGTCGAAGCGCACGACGACGCCGCTCACGCCCTCTGCCTCCTTGAACTGGTGCACCTGCCCCTTGGGGATCAGCGTGAGCGTCCGCGGCCCGAAGTCCACCGGCTCGCCGTCGATCAGATGCCGCCCGTGGCCGTCCCGGACCCAGATCAGCTCGTGATAGGCGTGCCGGTGCGGCTCCCGCACGTCGCCGTCGCCGATGCTGTCGAGGCGCAGCTCGACAGCCTGCAGGGCGTCCGCGTCGGCGGGGAGATCGTCGACCGTGGGCTCGGCCATTCCCCACATTCAAGAGAATCGGCCGTATGAACCTCGACAAGTTCCCGCGCGAGCCGCTCACGTTCGGCCCCTCGCCGGTCCATCCGCTGGAGCGCCTGACCGCGCATCTCGGCGGCGCGCGGCTGTGGGCGAAGCGCGACGACGCGAACAGCGGGCTCGCATACGGCGGCAACAAGACGCGGAAGCTCGAGTACCTCGCTGCGGACGCCCTGGCGAAGGGCTGCGACACGCTGGTGTCGATCGGGGGCGTGCAGTCGAACCACACTCGCCAGGTCGCGGCGACCGCCGCGCGACTCGGGCTCGGCTGCGTTCTCGTCCAGGAGAGCTGGGTGGACTGGCCCGACGTGGTCTACGACCGGGTCGGGAACATCCAGCTGTCGCGGATCATGGGCGCCGACGTGCGCCTGGTGGAGGCCGGCTTCGGGATTGGCTTCAAGGAGAGCTGGGAGCAGGCGCTCGCGGATGTGGAGGCGGCGGGCGGCACGCCGTACGCGATCCCGGCCGGCGCCTCGGACCACGAGCTCGGCGGGCTCGGCTTCGCCCGCTGGGCGCAGGAGGTGGCGGATCAGGAGCGCGCACTGGGCGTCTTCTTCGACACGATCGTCGTCTGCTCCGTTACCGGCAGCACGCAGGCAGGCATGATCGCCGGCTTCGCGGCACAGGAGGCGGAGCGGCGCGTGATCGGGATCGACGGCTCCGCGCGGCCGGAGGAGACCCGCGAGCAGGTCGCGCGGATCGCGCGCCGCACGGCGGAGCTGATCGAGGTGGGCCGCGACGTGCGCGACGAGGAGATCGTGCTCGACGACCGCTATCACGCCGGCACCTACGGCATCCCCGACGAGCAGACGCTGGAGGCGATCCGCACGGCCGGCCGGTTCGAGGGCATGATCACCGACCCGGTCTACGAGGGAAAGTCGATGGCCGGGATGATCGACCTCGTGAGCCGGGGCGAGATCGAGAAGGGCTCGAACGTGCTGTACGCCCATCTCGGCGGGCAGCCGGCGCTCAGCGCCTACGCGGGGCTGTTCCGCTGATGGCCGAGCGGGTCGCGCGCGCGGCCATCGAGGCCTTCATGTCGCGCGACCTCGACGGCATCCTCGAGCTGGCGGACGAGGAGATCGTCGTCCGCTCGCTGCTCACCGAGGCGGAGCGGCCGCTCTATCACGGCCACGCCGGCGTGCGCGACTGGTTCGAGAACGTGTTCGGCGTGTTCCCGGACTGGCAGCCGCGGCCGCGGCCGGCGTCGCACGACGAGGACGGCGCGGTCGTGATCGGGCTGGACGTCACGGCCACGGGCGCCGGCAGCGGCGTGCCGATCGACCAGGTGTATTGGCTGGCGGCCCGCGTACGAGATGCGAAGATCGTGTTCTTCGGTTTCTTCAGAACCGAGAGCGACGCCCTGGAGGCGGTTAAGTGATTCCCCCCGGCACATCCATCGGCAAGGTCCGCCTCCGCGTCGCGGACATCGACGCGCTGTCGGAGTTCTACGAGCGCGTCGTCGGCCTGCGCGGCCTGAAGCGCGAGGGCGACCTGGCCCGGCTCGGGCCGGAGGGAGGCGAGCCGCTCGTGGAGCTGATATCGGCCCCGGCCGCCGGCCCGCCGCCGAGCTTCAGCACCGGGCTCTTCCACATGGCGATCCTCGTGCCGGACCGGGCCGAGCTCGCCCGCTCGCTCCGGCGGGTGATCGAGCAGGGCTGGCGGCTCACGGGCGCCTCGGACCACCTCGTGAGCGAGGCGCTCTACCTGCGCGACCCCGAGGGCAACGGCATCGAGATCTACCGCGACCGCCCGCGCGACCAGTGGGGCCACGCGGACAACGGCGAGCTCAGGATGGCCACGCTGCCGCTCGACCTCGACGACGTGCTGGCCGCCGAGGGCGAGAGCGACGGGCCGCCCAACGGCATGCCGGCCGGGACCACGATGGGCCACGTCCACCTCCGGGTGGCCGACATCCCGGCGTCGGAGGCGTTCTACAACGGCGCGCTCGGGCTCGACGTGATGGTCCGGGCGTACCCGGGGGCGCTGTTCGTGGCGGCGGGCGGCTACCACCATCACGTCGGCCTCAACACCTGGGAGAGCCAGGGCGCGCCGGCGCCGCCCGAGGGGTCGCTGGGGCTCGACCGCTGGGAGCTGGTGCTGCCGGACGAGGACGAGCGCGACGCCGCGGCGGGGCGTGTGGGCGAGACCGGGGACCCGGTGCACACCGACGACGGCGTGCTGGCCAGGGACCCGGCCGGCAACCACCTGCTCCTGACGGCTCGCGGCTAGCCGGCCGGCGCCGGCTCTGGGGCCTGCTCCTCGGGCGCCGGCTGCTCTCCGATCGCATGCGCGCCGCCGCCGGGGCCCGAGGGCCACCAGACCCGGTCGCCGAGCAGCTCCACGGCCGCCGGCACCATGATCGTGCGGACCACGAAGGTGTCGAGCAGGATCCCGACCGCCACGAGGAAGCCGAGGTTGAACGTGAAGGTCACGGGCAGCGTCATCAGCACGGAGAAGGTGCCGGCGAGGATGACTCCGGCGCTCGTGATGACCGGTCCCGTGGCGGCGAGCGCGCGGAGCATGCCCTCGCGCGTGCCGCACCTCCGCGCCTCCTCGCGCACGCGGCTCATCAGGAAGATCGTGTAGTCGATCCCGAGCGCCACCAGGAAGATGAAGGCGTAGGTGGGCAGGGAGTTGTCCACCCCCGCATCCCCCACCACGAAGCGGATGAACAGGATCGCGATGCCGAGCGTGCCGAAGAACGAGGCCATGACGCTCAGGATCAGCACGATCGGCGCCACGACCGCCTGGAGCAGAATGCCCAGGATCAGCCCGATCACGAGCAGCGCGAGCGGGACGATCAGCTTGAGGTCGCGCGTCGTGGACGCGTCGTAGTCGTACTGGATCGCGGTGCCGCCGCCCACGAGCGCGCGCAGGCCGTTCGGGAGCCCGTCCAGGGCGCTGCGGAGCGCGGGCACGTCGTCGAGCGCCTCGGACGCGTACGGATCCGAGTCGAGGATCGCGCTCAGCTGCGCGATCGAGCCATCGCGCGAGCGCTCCCGGACGCCCGTGACGCTGGCCACGCCCGGCACAGGCGTCAGCCGCTGCTGGACGAGCTTGACGTCGGCGTCCGTGGCGGTCCCGCCCTCCCGCTCGACGAGGATCGTCATCGGCTGGCTCGTGCCGGCCGGGAAGGCGCGCTCGATCGCCTTGAAGCCGTCCACGCTGTCGGTCTGCTTCTTGAAGAAGCCGGTGACGCTGTAGTTCTCCTGGTACGCCAACAGGCCAAGCGCGCCGAGGCCGAAGAACGCAACCGTCACGCCGAGCGCGAGGCCGGGCCGCCTGAGCACGCGGTCTCCGACACGCCGCCAGACGCCGGGGCGCTCGTCCATCTCGTGGTCCGGGTCGTAGGCCACGATCGCCTTGCGTGGCCAGAAGCCGAGCCGGCCCGTGATCGTGAGGATCGCCGGGAGCAGCGTGAGGCCCGCGGTGAACGCCACCGCCACGCCGATCGCGGAGACCGGACCGAGCGCGTGCACGGAGCCCGTCTCGGCCACGAGCAGTACGAGCATCGCCATGCACACGGTGAGCCCGCTGGCAAGGATCGCCGGGCCGGTCCGGCGCACGGCCCGCGCCATCGCCTCGTGCTTGTCCTCGTGGCGCCGCAGCTCCTCCCGGTAGCGCGACACGAGCAGCAGCGAGTAGTCCGTGCCCACCCCGAACATGAGCACGATCAGGATGCTGGTGGCGTTGCTCGACACCTCCGCGCCGGACTTGGCGTACAGGTAGATGAGCGCCTGAGCGACCGCGTACGAGCAGCCCACCACGACCAGCGGCACGACTGCGATCACGGGCGACCGGTAGATCGCGCCGAGCAGGATGAGCACCAGCAGCGTGGTGGCTAGCAGCAGCTTGGTGTCGATCGAGCCGAAGATCTCCTCGGCGTCGGTGTTGAAGCCGAGGTCGCCGGTGAGGTAGATCTTGAGCCCGCCGCTCCCCTCGCCGACGAGCTTCTTCACCTCCTTGCCCCAGTCGGCCAGCTTGTCGTAGTTCTGCGGCACGGTGAGCGTCACGAGCGCGACCTCGCCGTTCTTCGACACCACCGGGCCGGTGGGCTTCCCGGTCACCGGGATCGCGCGCGCCACCCGCTGCGCGTCGTCGGCCGCACGCGCGCGGTCGGCGGCCGTGAGGCCGCCCCGGCGCTCGTAGACGAGGATGCCGTTGGCGGTCTCGCCGCTCTTGAACTCGGT
>DASUYU010000091.1:0-3417 GCA_036377235.1 Thermoleophilaceae bacterium | reverse complement strand
TGATGAACGGCGCGACGTCCGTGATGTACGAGGGCGCTCCCGACTACCCGGACAAGGACATCTGGTGGGAGCTGTGCGAGCGCTACGGCGTGACCGTCTTCTACACGGCGCCGACCGCGATCCGCGCGTGCATGAAGTGGGGGATCGAGTATCCGCAGAAGCATGACCTGTCGAAGCTGCGGCTGCTCGGCACCGTCGGCGAGCCGATCAACCCGAAGGCGTGGCTCTGGTACTGGAAGGTGATCGGCGGCGAGCGCTGCCCGATCGTCGACACCTGGTGGCAGACCGAGACCGGCCACATCATGATCTCGCCGCTGGCGGGCGTGGTGCCGGCCAAGCCGGGCTCGGCCACGAGGCCGCTGCCGGGAGTCGAGGCCGCCGTGCTCGACGAGGACGGCAACGAGGTCGAGCCCGGGGAGCAGGGCCTGCTCGCGCTGCGGCGCCCCTGGCCGGGGATGCTGCGCACGCTGTTCCGCGACCCGGACCGGTTCAAGGAGACGTACTTCTCGAAGTGGGACGAGACCACGTACTTCGTGGGCGATGCGGCCCGGCGCGACGAGGACGGCTACTTCTGGGTGATCGGGCGCGTGGACGACACGGTGAACGTGTCGGGCCACCTGCTTTCGACCGCCACGGTCGAGTCGGCGATCGTCTCGCACCCGAAGGTCGCCGAGGCGGCCGTGATCGGCGTGGAGGACGAGGACACGGGCCAGGCGATCGTGTCGTTCGTGATCCTCGAGGGCGATCTCGAGGGGAGCGAGGAGCTCGAGGGCGAGGTGCGCGACCGGGTGGCGGATCGGATCGGCAAGTTCTCGCGGCCGAAGCGGATCATCTGGACGGCCGACGTGCCGAAGACCCGCTCCGGCAAGATCATGCGCCGTCTGCTGCGCGACATCGCCGAGGGCCGCGAGCTGGGCGACGTGACCACCCTGCGCGAGCCGGGCGTGATGAAGGACCTTCAGGAGAGCTGGGGAGGCGACGAGGAGTAGTCAGGCGCTGGTCGCCAGATGCGCGGCGATCAGCAGCACGGCCACGCGGCCGCCGATGGCGAGCCCGCGCTGTATGCGCGGAGTGATCCATCGGCCCGCGTGGCCCGCCGCCGCCGTGAGCGCGAGGTGCCAGCCGGCGGAGGCGGCGCCCACGCCGGCGGCGAACGCGATCGCCGGACCCGCACTCTCGAGCGACATCGACGCCGCCACCGCGGCGAAGGACGCGATCGTCAGCGGGTTGGCCGAGGTGATTGCGAAGAAGCGGACGTAGTGCTCCAGGGGACCACCTGACCGCGGCTCATCCCGGACGTCGCCGCCTTGCCGGCGCACCGTCGCCAGTCCATGCAGGGCGATCGCGGCCAGCACCACCGCCGCGACCAGGCGAAGCTCGGATTCGTGCTCGGCGAGGATCGCTCCGGCCGTTCCGCCGACCGCCGCCGCGGCGGCGGCGAAGAGCAGGTCAACGGTCGCGACGCCCATGCCGGCCGCGATCCCGATGCGCGGGCCGCCCGCGACGGCGGTCTCGACCAGCAGCAGGCTGACCGCCCCGACCTGCATCGCGATTGCAATGCCGGCTGCAAGTCCTGCGATCAGTGCGGGCGTCAGATCCATGAGCTGAGATAATCGCGGTGATGAACGAGATCGACAGTGAGATCCTCAAGATCATGCGCGAGGACGGCCGCATCTCGTGGCGCGACCTCGGCGCGGCGGTCGGCCTCAGCGCCAACGCCGCGGCGGACCGCGTGCGCCGCCTTCGGCATGCCGGCGTGATCACAGGCTTCACGGCGCTCGTGGACCCGGGCGCCGGCGGTCGCAAGCTCGAGGCGCTCGTGGGCGTGACCGTCGCGCCGGACACCGACTCGGACGACTTCGCGAACGCGGCGGCGCAGCTCGAGCAGGTGCTCGAGGTGCTCCACCTCAGCGGCACGCCCGACTATCAGCTCCGCGTGGCCTGCCACGACACGGCCGAGCTCGACGTTCTCCTCCGCACGCTCCGCAGGCGGTGCGGGGCGGCGGACACGGAGACGACGCTCATCCTGCGGTCGGGGCCGGCGCTCGTTCGGTGACATGAGCGCAGGATGCGCCGCGCGACCGCGGTTTCGCAAGTAGAAATCGGGAAAGTCGTCGTCATCGGCGGCGATCGGGCGCTACGGCCACGAGATCGGCTGCCCGACTCGTGGATTTCGCGATGCATAGGATGCCGCGCCTATGCGCTACCTGATCACCGGCGGCTCCGGGTACATCGGCTCACGTCTCGTCGACCTGCTCGCCCGCCGCGAGGACACCGAGAAGATCGTCATCGCGGACGTGGTTCCGCCGAAGGGCGGCTATCGCCCGAAGACCGAGTACGAGAAGGTCGACGTGCGCGACCGCGGCGCCGTCCACGCGGCGCTCCAGCGAGGCAACCCGGACGTGCTGATGCACCTCGCCTTCATCCTCAACCCGGTCCACAACGAGGCGTTCATGTACGACGTGGACGTGAACGGCACCCACAACGTGCTCGAGGCCGCCGCCGAGGTGGGGATCGGCCAGGTGCTGGTCACGACGTCCGGCGTCGCCTACGGCGCGTTCCCGGACAACCCCGACCCGATCACCGAGGACTGGCCGGTGCGCGGCGTGCCGCGGTTCTCGTACGCGCGCGACAAGACGGACTCCGATCGCATCGTGCAGCTGTGGGCGCACCAGCACCCGGACGTGGTCACGACGATCGTGCGGCCGTGCATCGTGTACGGCCCCAACGTCGACAACTACCTCGTGCGCCTGTGGAGCGATGCGCCGGCGGTCGCCGACGTCGGGAACATCGACCGGTCGACGCAGTTCGTCCACGAGGACGACGTCGTCGAGGCGATCAGCCGCCTGCTGCTCGGCAAGCACGCAGGTCAGTTCAACCTCGCGGCCGACGGTCTGATGACCCGCCGGGAATGCGCCGAGCTGCTCGACACCCGCGTGATCAAGATGCCGCTCTGGCTGTACCGGACGCTGGCGAAGCTGGCGTGGCACCTGCGCCAGTCCGAGGCACCGGCCGGCGGGATCGACTTCGAGCTCTACTCCTGGATCCTGTCGAACGAGAAGGTGAAGAAGACGCTCGACTGGACACCGCGCTACAGCTCGCGCCAGACCTTCCTGATCGCGATGCGAGCGAAGGGCAAGCTGCCACCGGCCGACGAGGCTCCAGCGGCAGCAGCCTCCACGCCCGAGCTTTCCTCGGCCACGCGCTAACTGGTGCAGTGTGGATGATGAGCAGAGGCAACAATTCGAGTCCCGGGACCCGGCCTAACCGGGCGAACCGTCCGCGGCAGAGCCCGCCAGGTACCCGCGAACGCGGGCGGCAGCCGACGGTGTCACACCCAAAGCCGAGTGGCCCGGTGCCGGTCGGTCAGCCGATTGGCAAGTAGTCCGCTGTCCCGGAAATCCTGACACTGACGAC
>DASUYU010000090.1:0-2438 GCA_036377235.1 Thermoleophilaceae bacterium | reverse complement strand
GCGCCGGGCGATCTCGTCCGGCACTCCCGGCAGGCGCGCGTGCACGATCTCGGCCTCGCGCTCCGGCGCCGGGTAGTCGATCCAGTGGTAGAGGCAGCGCCGCTTCAATGCGTCGTGCAGCTCACGCGACCTGTTGGAGGTGATCACGACGAGCGGGCGCCGCTCCGCCGTGATGGTCCCCAGCTCGGGGATCGACACCTGGAAGTCGGACAGGAACTCGAGCAGGAAGGCCTCGAACTCGTCGTCAGCGCGGTCGATCTCGTCGATCAGGAGCACCACCGGGTCGCTGGCCTGGAGTGCTTCGAGCAGCGGCCGCCGCAGGAGGAAGCGCTCCGAATAGAGCGGCTCCGCGTCGGCGTCCGCGCGCAGGTGCAGCAGCTGGCGCGGGTAGTCCCAGTCGTACAGGGCGTGGTGGAGGTCGATCCCCTCGTGGCACTGGAGCCGGATCAGCCGCGAGCCGGTGGCGCCCGCGAGCGCCTTCGCCACCTCCGTCTTCCCCACGCCGGCCTCGCCCTCGAGCAGTAGCGGCTGCTCCAGGGTGGCCGCGAGGAATACGGCGGTCGACAGGCCCCGGTCCGCGAGATAGCGCTCCCCTGCGAGGGCCTCCTGTACGGCTACGGGACTGTCCAGGCTCAGACGCTCACTGCCTCCTCGAGCGCCCTCCGCGTGAGCACCCGCGCCAGATGGCGCTTGTAGTCGGGCGTCGCGTTCAGGTCGCCCGGCGGATCGGTGCCCTCGGCCGCGTGCTCCGCGGCGCCGGCGATCGCGGCGTCGTCGAGGCTGCCTCCGCGGAGCGCCTCCTCGGCGGCGGTGGCCCGCAGCGGCGTCGCGCCCATGTGGGTCAGGCCGATGCGCACGTCGTCGCAGGTGCCGTCGGGGGCCCGGCTCACGAGCGCGCACACCGCGACCATCGCCCAGTCCTCCGCCCGGCGGGTGAACTTGCGGTAGCCGAAGCCGAAGGAGCTCGCGTCCGGCAGCCGGATCTCCGTGATCACCTCGTCCTGCGCCAGCGCGGTCGTCAGGTAGTCCTGAAACAGCTCCGCGGCCGGGATCGTGCGCTCGCCGTTCGGCCCGCGCGCGGTGACCTCTCCCTCGAGCGCGAGCAGCACCGCGGGCAGGTCGGAGGCCGGATCGCCGTGCGCGAGCGAGCCGCCGATCGTGCCCCGGTTGCGGACCTGCTGGTCTGCGATCAGCGACGCCGCGCGCGCCACCACGCCCAGCTCGGGCGTGTCCTCGAGCTCGGCGTGATGGGTCATCGCACCGATGCGCCACCCGCCGTTGTCCTGTTGGATGTGGTCGAGGCCGGGGATCCTTCTGAGGTCGATCAGGATGGTCGGAGTGGCAAGGCGCACCTTCATCAGCGGAAGCAGCGAGTGGCCGCCGGCAAGCAGCTTCGCGTCCTCGCCGTTCTCGTGCAGCATCCGGGCCGCCTCCTCGACGGACTCGGGTGCCTCGTAGTCGAACGGAGCGGTGATCATGCCGCACCCCCATTCCCGGCCGCGTCTATTGCCTCCCAGACGCGCATCGGCGTCAGCGGCATGTCGAGCTCGGTTACGCCGAGCGGTCTGATTGCGTCGAGCACCGCGGCGGCCACCGCCGGCGTGGCGGCGATCGTGCCCGCCTCGCCGATCCCCTTCACGCCGAGCGTGTTCACGGGCGACGGCGTCTCGGTGCGGTCCGTCTCGAACGACGGGATCTCGGCCGCCGTGGGCAGCGCGTAGTCCACGAACGTGCCGGTCACCAGCTGGCCGTCCTCGTCGTAGACCACCTGCTCGTAGAGGGCCTGGCCGATCGCGTGGACGATGCCGCCGTGGATCTGCCCGTCGATCAGCATCGGGTTGATGGCCGGGCCGCAGTCGTCCACCGCGACGTAGCGCACGACCTGCACCTTGCCGGTCTCCACGTCCACCTCGACCACACACGCGTGCGCGCCGAAGGGGAACACGAAGTTCTCCGGGTCGTAGAAGGCGCTCTCCTCGAGCCCCGGCTCGATGTCGGCCGGCAGCTCGTTCGGCGGGATGTGTGCCGCGCCGGAGATCTCTGCCATCGTCATCGACCTGTCCGGCGAGCCGCGCACCTGGTACTTGCCGTCCACGAGCTCGATGTCCTCCGGCGCGGCCTCGAGCAGCGCGGCGCAGATCTTCTTCGCCTTGTCCTGCACCCGCTGCGCCGCGCGCACGATCGCCTCGCCGCCCACCGCGAGCGAGCGCGAGCCGTACGTGTCCCAGCCCCACGTGCCCTGGTCGGTGTCGCCGTGGTGCACGTCCACGTTCGCCGGGTCGATCCCGAGGATGTCGCCGGCGATCTGGGCGAAGCTCGTGTCGAGCCCCTGTCCGTGCGGCGAGGTGCCGGTGTAGACGATCGCGGAGCCGGTCGGCGTGACGCGCACGTTGGCCGACTCCCAGAAGGCCGCCTGCAGGCCGACGCCCTGCGGGCCC
>DASUYU010000089.1:0-5160 GCA_036377235.1 Thermoleophilaceae bacterium | reverse complement strand
GCGCCGCGGACGCGATGCACATCGTGGGCATCGTGGAGATCGCGGCCGGCCTCGTGGTCGCCGTGACGCCTCGCTTCGGCGGGCTCCTCGTGGCGGCCTGGCTCGGTGGGATCATCCTCAGCCTGCTCCTGGTGGGCGGCTACGGAGACATCGCCCTGCGCGACTTCGGCCTACTGACCGGCGCGCTGGCGCTCTCACGGCTGGCGAGCGCCCAGGCGATCTCACCGCGCGGCTCGCCGTAGAAAGATGCCGTCGACCTGGAGCATGTGTCCGGTGTCTCTTTCCTCGTCAACGCCCTCGAGGCCGATCAGGTCGAAACCGTGCAGGTCGAGGAACTCGATGATCTCGCGGAACAACGCGCCGCGGTGGTAGAGCGGCACCAGCGAAAGCTCGGCCTCGACGAACTCGGAGCGTTCGAGGGTCCGCTCGGCGCTCCGCAGGATGTGCATCTCGGATCCTTGTGTATCCAGCTTGAGGTAGATCGGCTCGGATCCCACATCGAGCTCGGGCAACACGCTGTCGAGGCGGGTCAGACGGACGTCCTCGGTGCCAACGAAAGCTGACCCAGGTGAATTCTCGACTTCGCGATCCAGCACCTGAAGCAGCGAGCTGCCTTCCGAATCGGCCGCCAGGTTCAGGCGTGCGCTGCCGTCGCGGTGACCGAGCGCCAAACGATGGGCTTCCCAGTCCGCATCTCCCGCAGCGCGCTCAGAGAGCCGAGCGAACGCGGAACCGCCTCGAAGGAGACGATACGGCCGCTGAACCCGGCGTCCCGCAACATCGATGCGTACTGGCCCTCGTTCGCGCCAACGTCAAGAACCAGGTTCACCTCACGCCAGGCCAGCAGTCGGGCGCGCCGCTCGCCCGGCTTCAGGAGAACACGGGGTCCATAGGGCTGCGTGGTGGGCGCTTGCGGCATGGTTCCCAGCGTCGTGCTCGGGGATCACATATGCCATCCGTCGATCGGTTGATTCTGCGGATGACTTTGCGGGCGGGAGACCGAAACGTGCTTGTGGACGCGGGGGCGTCCGCGATGGACTTGGCGGGTGGCCGTTGGCGTCGGGGTCGATTTCGATCCGTACTCACGCGAATGCATGGAGGATCCCTATCCGGTGTACCGGGAGCTGCTCGCAGATGCGCCCGTGTACCGGAGCGAACGGCGCGATTTCTGGGCGGTGTCACGACATGCGGACGTACAGCGATGCGCCCGTGACTGGGAGACGTTCTCGAGCAGCGAGGGCGTCGACCTGTCGGGGAGCGTCGGGCTCGCCGGCCCGGGTGGGTTCCTCGACATGGATCCGCCCAGGCACGACGAGCTTCGCCGTGTGGTTCGGGATCGGTTCACCCCGAGGGCGATCAAGAGCCTGGGCCGCAGCGTCCAGGATTTCGTGCACCGCGTGGGCGAGCGCGTGGTCGCGTGCGGATCGGGAGATATTGCGCGAAACCTTGCACGCCCGCTGCCGCTTCGGCTGATCTGCACGCTGCTCGGCTTCCCCGCCGCGGACGACGCCCAGCTGGGCACGTGGTTCGACGCCATGGTGCGGCGCGTGCCCGGAACGATCGCGATTCCAACCGACGCGACGACGGCAGCGTCGGAGATGCGCGCCTACATCGGCAGGGCCGCCGCCGAACGGCGGCGACGACCGCGCGACGACGTGCTGACCGCGCTGGTCGACGCTGAGCGCGCCGGCAGGCTGTCGGCCCAGGAGCGGACCGGTATCTGCGTGCTGCTCTTCCTCGCGGGGATATCCACGGCCGCGGGACTCATATCGACATCGCTCTACCTTCTCGCGAGCGAGCCGGCGCAGCGCGCCCGGCTCATCGAGTCCCCGGAGATCGTTCCCGCCGCCGTGGAGGAGCTCCTGCGCTTCGTCTCCCCGGTGCAGGCGCTCGCCCGGGTCACCACTCGGCCCGCCGAGATCGCCGGCGTCTCCGTGCCCAAGGGCGTGCGGATCCTTCTCGTGTACGGCGCGGCGAACCGCGACCCGCGCCGGTTCGAGAACCCGGACCGCCTCGACCTGCTGGCGGCCCCACAGCGAAACCTGGGCTTCGGCGAGGGAATCCACTTCTGCGTCGGCGCCCACCTCGCCCGACTGCAGACGAGGGTCGTGCTCGAGACACTGCTGCCGATGATGCCGGCCTACCGGCTCGACGGTCCGGTGCGGTGGATGACGACGCCTGGCGACCGCGGCCTCGAGAGCGTCCCTATTGCCCTCTGAACAGGAGGCCCGGCGTCGCAAGTAGGTTGCCGATACGGACCACCGTCACCGTGCCGTTGGCCCGGTCCTGAGCGTCCTTGTCGAGCGCCCTGTCCAGACCTTTGGTGTGGTCGGGGACGACGATCACCCAGGGCGCTCCGGCGACGGGTGGCTCCGTGCGGGCCAGGCGATGCACCGTTCTGTCGATCGATGTCGAGGGCGCGGCCACCCGCGCCGCAATGGCCAAGGTGCGACCGTCCTTGTGGACGGCGAAGTCGGGCCGGTGCCCCTTGGCCTGCTCGACGTCCGTCACGAACCAGCCTTCGCGGCGGAATCTGAGCCGCGCGTACCGGTCGAACATCCCGGTGGCAAACCGGTAGGCGAACTGCCACGCATTGTCCAGGAAGCTCTTGCGGTCGGGCGGGTCCCAAGCATCGATCTCGTTCTCGAGGTGCCGCATGAGCAGGTAACAGAGGTCGGCCTCGTCCTTCGGCAGGAGGCTGCGATCTTCGAGCTCGGCCACGACCCGTTCCTCCGGCCGCTCGGTCTCCTCCGGGGGCGTGGTCGTTTCGGGATGGTCCAACACCGCCGTCCAGACGAACCGCAGCTTCCTCCGCAGCTCGTCGGCGACCACCCTGACCTCGTCCACCGGCGCAGCCGCGAACGGTCGCCGCGGGATCTTCAGGTCGTCGTCCGGCACCGGGGGCGGCCGGAAGCGCCCGGCGATCGCGCTCGCCTTGCGCAATGCGATCGTGACCCCCCACAGCTCGACCTGCTGGATCCTGCCGATGGTGTCAAACACCCTCTTCGGGAAGCAGGCCGCGATCAGCAGAAGCAGCGCGGCGAGCAGCAGGGCCAGCGTGGTCGCGTCCGGCTTTGCATCCTTTGCGGTTGCCTGCCACACGAGCACCGCGCCAACGGTGAGCAGGCCCAGCACGGCAATCATGCGCACCGCGATCGGGCCGCCGGCGAGTGGGCCGAGCCGGCGGGCCAGGACGATCGAAGCCACGATCGCCAGAAGTACGGCCAGGCCGGCCGCGATTAGCAGGATCAGAACCAAATCGCTGCCGTCGTCGCCCGCGGCGACGGCGCCTGCGCTGGTCGCCAGGCTCGCCGGCACGACGCCGTCGGGGAGCGACTTCTGAAGCTGCACCTCCTCGCTCCGGGGCGCCCTTGGCGAGTTCCCGGGAAGCAGCTCCGGTCGGAGCTCGGCCGCGATCAGCTCGCCGATCTGGGCGTGGCCCTCCTCGTTCGGGTGAAGCGTGCCGAGGGCGTTCAGGCCCTGCCGTGAGAGCGACTCCGACAGCGATCTCACCCACCGGTCGCGGCCCGCGCAGTACCCATGGTGCGCGAAGGCGCCCGCCACGCCGCCGACGTAGTGCCAGTCGCGCTTGGTCGCGGCGGCGCGGACGGCCGCGTTCAGCGGCGTCAGGACACTCTTGAACGCCCAGTCGAGCTCGCCCGAGTCGACTCCGCCCAGGATCCGCTTGCACACCGCCCCGTCCGCGCCGTGGGTCGGGTCGAAGTACTCGAGCGCGAAGACGCGCTTCTGACTGACGCTCTTCGGCAGACCGTCGCCGACCGCGGTGTAGCCGCCGGGCAGCTGAGCCAGCGACGCGGCCACGGCGGCCGAGAGGAGCAGCTTCGGCCCGGCGGGGAGGCCCACCTTCGCCGGCTTGATCTTGCGCCTGGCGCCGTTACACGAGCCGTGAGTCGCGCAGAACACCACGAGGTTCGCGAAGCCCACGTCGTTCGCCCCCACGCTCAGGAGCACCGCGTCCACCTCGCGCTTCTGCGCCACCTCGGCCAGCTCCCGGAGCTGCGCGGGCAGCTCGCGCGGCCGTTCGAGGAACCTCCTCTGGGCGCCCTTGTAGCCGCCGGTGAGCCCCTGTGCGATCGTCGCGCCGGAACACGCCAGGTGCACGAACGTCACCGACGAGTGCTGGTCGGCATCCTCGATGAGCGCCGCCGCCCTGGCCGTGCCCGCGAGCGCGCTCCGATGGCAGCGCCGGTCCTGCCACACGGGATGGGAGACGCTTCGATTGTCGGGGTTGCCCTCCCCGGAGGCAACCGAGTCGCCGATTGCGACGATCAGGAAGTCCTGGACGAGGACCGCGCGATCGACCCACTCGTCATCGACTCCGTTCCCCTCGACGTGGAGGCCGACCTCGTAGGTGCCCTCTCGCTCGAACGACAGCCGGAAGTTGCAGCCGGAACGCGCGGCGTCCGGATGAACTTCTTCGCCGCCCACCGTCCACGTGCGCTCTGTGCCCGGGTCGCATGCCCTGTTGCGGAGGTGGAACTCGGCCGTGAGCGGCCCGCCGTCGACCTCGCGAGCCGACTGCGGGTACCGGACCGTGCCGGCGACCCCGTAGTGCCCGAACCGGGACGGCATCGTCCAGGCGAACTTCGCCACGCCGCCCTCCTCCGCGGCGGCCGGGACGGGCAGCGCGGTCCATGCGGCAAGGGCTCCGAGCAGAGCCGCGGTGGCCAGGGCGCGAGTCGTGGGACAGTTCTAACGCACTTCAGGAGTGTCGATCAAGTGGGAGGCGGTGAGCCAGCGTCCGCTGCGCCTGGGCCCAGAGCCGTGAGACCCCGGCGGTGCCGTACTCGCGCACGCGCGTGACGGCATCGAGGTCGAGGATGTCGGTGAGCAGCTCCTCGCCGTCGCCCGCCTGGAGCCGGACGAGGCCCTCGGGGTCGACGATCAGGCTCCGCCCCAGGCCCGCCGGCGAGCCCGCGTTCAGCGACACGACGTATTCGAGGGTGCTGCGGGAGACGCTCGTGGACGCCGTGGACACCGGCGAGGCGGGCACGATCGCCGCCGGCCTGGAGCGGACGCTCCGGCTGGCCCGCGACGGCGCCCGGACGTGAAACGACGCCGGCCCTGAGGGAGAAGACCGGCGCCGTTTCGCTGGAGGGGCTGTTGGTTGGAAGCCAGCCCCGTCGTTGGCCCAGCACC
>DASUYU010000088.1:0-3634 GCA_036377235.1 Thermoleophilaceae bacterium | reverse complement strand
GCGGTCACGTTCAACCCCGTGGAGCAGGCCGACAACCTGAAGAAGTACGGCGGGTTCATCCCGGGGGTGAGGCCTGGCAGGCCCACGGCCGAATACCTCGACCGGATCCTGGCGCGGCTCACGTTCCCGGGCGCGATCTACCTCGCGCTGGTGGCGGCTCTGCCGACCATTCTGATCAACCAGACGGCCGCGAACTTCTACTTCGGCGGCACCTCGATCCTGATCGTCGTGGGCGTGGCGCTCGACACGATGAAGCAGCTCGAGGCGCAGCTGATGATGCGCAACTACGAGGGCTTCCTCAAGTGAGCGAGGTCAACCTGGTGCTGCTCGGCCCTCCGGGAGCCGGGAAGGGAACGCAGGCCGACCGCCTGCGGAAGGACTTCAACCTGCCCTACTACTCCACCGGGATCATCCTGCGCGAGGCCGTGGAGGCCCAGTCCGAGCTCGGCAGGAAGGCCAAGGAGTACATGGACGCCGGCGACCTCGTCCCGGACGAGCTGATCTGCGAGGTGATCGCGGAGCGGTTCGACTCGGGCGAGGCGGACGACGGGTTCCTACTCGACGGCTTCCCGCGCACGGTCGGACAGGCCGAGATGCTGGACGCTCTGCTCGACAGCCGCGGCCGCGAGCTCACCGCGGTGCTCCTGATCTCGGCGCCGGACGACGAGGTCGTGCGGCGGCTGTCCGGGCGCCGCACCTGTGCGAAGGGCCAGCACGTCTACCACGTGGAGTTCGACCCGCCGAAGCACGAGGGCGTCTGTGACCAGGACGGCTCGCGGCTGATTCAGCGCGACGACGACAAGCCCGAGACCGTGCGCAAGCGCCTCGCCGTGTACCACGACCAGACCGAGCCGCTGATCGACTGGTACGACGAAAAGGGCGTGCTGCGCCGGTTCGACGGCACGCGCTCGCCCGACGAGGTGCACGACCGGATTCGTGCGACACTGGCTACGAAGCGCCTGGAAGCAGAGCTCTAGGACGGAGCGCCGGTGATCCACCGCAAGACCCCCGAGGAGATCGAGAAGATGGCCGCCGCCGGCCGGGTGCTGGTGCGCTGCCACGAGATCCTCCGCAAGAAGGCCCGCCCCGGCGTGACCACCTCGGAGCTCGACGACGCGGCCGAGCGGTTCATCCGCTCGCAGGGCGCCGAGCCGGCGTTCAAGGGCTACCGCGGGTTCCCGGGCTCGATCTGCGCGTCGCCGAACTCGATGGTCGTGCACGGCATCCCGGGCTCGTACCGGCTCCAGCGCGGCGACCTCCTCTCGGTGGACATCGGCGTGGTGCTGGACGGCTGGGTGGCCGACGCCGCGATCACGCATCCGATCGGCAACGTCACTCCGATCGCCAAGCGGCTGCTCGCGACCACGAAGGCGTCGCTGTTCGACGCCGTGGAGCAGTGCGTGCCGGGTAACCGCCTCGGGGACGTCTCGCACGCGGTTCAAGCACGCGTGGAGGCGGACGGCTTCAGCGTGATCCGCTCGCTGGTGGGTCACGGAATCGGCCGTGCCATGCATGAGGACCCGCAGATCCCCAATTTTGGGGACCCCGGAACGGGGCCTGAGCTCGAGGAGGGCATGGTGCTCGCGATCGAGCCGATGGTGAACGTGGGAACCCACCACGTGCGCATGGGATCGGACAACTGGGCGGTCTACTCCGAGGATGGGTCGCTGGCCGCCCACTTCGAGCACACGGTCGCCATTACGGGGGACGGACCGCGCATCCTCACCCCCTGGCATCTGGCAGAGGCAGAGCCGCTGCAGGCTGCTACTCTTTCCGGTCGGCGCTGAGCCGTCTCCTGGGCTCCCGCGCCGATCCTCTTTTGTTCGATACGTTTCCCGATTCCTCGGAGCTATGAAGGTCCGCGCATCAGTAAAGCCCATGTGCGAGAAGTGCAAGATCATCCGCCGCGGTGGCGCGGTCCTTGTCATCTGCCAGAACCCCCGTCACAAGCAGCGTCAGGGGTGACGAGGGGCTAAATGGCACGCATAGCCGGGATCAACATCCCCCTCAACAAGAGGGTCGAAATCGGGCTCACGTACGTGTACGGCATCGGCCGGTCGACCTCGAACGAGGTTCTCGACAAGGCCGGAGTGGCTCCGGACACCTACGTGAAGGACCTGACCGAAGACGAGGTACGCAAGATCCGCGAGCGGGTCGACGAGCTCCTCGTTGAGGGTGACCTCCGCCGTGAGCAGTCGCAGAACATCAAGCGCCTCATGGAGATCGGCGCGTACCGGGGCCTTCGCCACCGGCGCGGCCTGCCGGTCAACGGCCAGAGGACGAAGACGAACGCGCGGACCCGCAAGGGCCCGAAGCGCGGCTCCTCGGCCGGCGGCGGCAAGAAGAAGGTGAGGAAGCACTAGATGCCGCAGCCACGCAGGCCCCGCGGGCGCAGACGCGCCCGGAAGAACGTGCCCTTCGGGCAGGCGCACATAAAGACGAGCTTCAACAACACGATCGTGTCGCTGACCGACAAGGACGGCAACGTGCTCGCGTGGGAGTCCGCCGGCGGCGCCGGCTTCAAGGGCTCCCGCAAGTCCACCCCCTTCGCCGCGCAGGTCACGGCGGACGCCGCCGCGCGCAAGGGCATGGAGCACGGCCTCCAGAAGGTCGAGGTCTTCGTGAAGGGCCCGGGCTCAGGCCGCGAGACGGCGATCCGCTCGCTGCAGGCCGCCGGGCTCGAGATCACCGGGATTCGCGACGTGACGCCGCAGGCCCACAACGGCTGCCGGCCCCGCAAGAGGAGGCGTGTCTGATGGCGCGCGAGACGGGGTCCCAGTGCAAGCAGTGCCGCCGGGAGGGCATGAAGCTCTTCCTGAAGGGCGAGCGCTGCCTCACTGACAAGTGCGGCGTCGAGCGGCGGAACTACCCGCCCGGCGACCACGGTCGCGGGCGCTCGCGCCAGTCGGAGTACCGGGTGCAGCTGCGCGAGAAGCAGAAGGCCCGCCGGTACTACGGCGTGCTGGAGAAGCAGTTCCGCAACTACTACGCGAAGGCGAGCCGTCAGACGGGCGTGACCGGCGAGAACCTTCTGCGTCTTCTGGAGTCCCGCTTCGACAACGTCCTCGTGCGGCTCGGCTTTGCCGGCTCACGCCGCCAGGCGCGTCAGATGATCCGGCACGGCCACTGGTTCATCAACGGTCGCCGCGTGGACATCCCGTCGTACCAACTGAAGCCCGACGACGTCATCACCATGAAGCCCAGTGCTCCGGTCGAGCCGGTGGTGCGTGACGCGACCGAGCTCACCTCCGCCGTGCCGGCCTGGCTCCAGGCCGACCACGACGGCCTCACCGCAAAGGTGCTCCGCCTCCCCGAACGTGCGGAGATCACCACACCGGTGCAGGAACAGCTCATCGTCGAGCTCTACTCGAAGTAGCACCGAACTCCGCTTCCGTCCTTGCCCGGACGGGGTGCGGATACAAGCGAAGGAACCACCTCTCCAAATGATCGAGTTTCAGACTCCCCAGATTTCCGCCGAGAAGGTCGAGGACAATCGCGGCACCTTCACGATCGAGCCGCTCGACCGCGGATTCGGCTACACGTTCGGCAACTCGCTCCGGCGAGTGCTGCTGTCGTCCCTGGCCGGCGCCGCCGTCACCAGCGTCCGCATCGAGGGCGTCGCGCACGAGTTCTC
>DASUYU010000087.1:0-2061 GCA_036377235.1 Thermoleophilaceae bacterium | reverse complement strand
GCGGTGGCCCTCGCCCGAGCGTCGCTCCACCCGCGCACGTTCACGCGCACCTTGAGGATCTTGTTGTGGTCGTAGACCACGAGCTGGTTGCGGCCGCGTGTCCACCAGGCGCCGGCGCCCCCGTAGGCCGAGTCCTCGCCGACTCCCTTGACCTGGCGGGCCTTCAGCTCGGGGTCCGCGTTGTAGTACTCGTGCTGCTCCGAGAGCAGGTTGTAGTAGCGAAGCTGCGCCTTCGGGGCCGTGTCCACCATTAGCTTGAAGTGCTTCTCCGGACCGTCCCACTCGCAGATGCTCAGATCCAGAGAGTTGTTCGGTGACGCGGTGAGGTGGTTGAACCGGAGCACCCTGCAGGCACGCACCTTCTGCGTGCCGCTCTCGCCGGGCTCGCGCACGGCGTTGCTCTTGAAGGCGGTGGTGCGGAGCTTGTAGTCGCTCCCGCTCCCGCTGTCGTCGTCGCCGCCCCCGCAGCCGGCCGCGAGGGCCGCTGCAGCCACTATCACGTACAGAAGTATGTGATAACGTACGCGAGGCAATGTCCGCCGGAAATGGCTCATTCGGTGTGCGATTGAAGGCCCTCCGCGAGGGCATGGACCTCTCCCTGCGTGACCTTGCGGACCGCAGCGGCGTCTCGGCGCCGATGCTGTCCCAGGTCGAGAGGGGGGAAACGAGCCCGACGCTAGCCGTGGCCGAGCGAATTGCCTTTGGGCTTGAGTTAAGCCTTTCGCAGCTCGTTCGTCTCGACGAGGGCGACGGCGTGAGCGTCGTGCGCGCGGACGAGCGACGGCGCGGCGGCGGCCGGGAGCACTCCTACGAGGTGCTCACGCCTCCGCGCCCCGGCCTGCGCGCCGAAGTGTCGCTGCACACGCTGGCGCCCGGGGCGACCACCGCCGGCCCGGACGACCCGCCGATGCACGAGGCAGGCAGCCGCGAGACGGCGATCGTGGAGCGCGGCCCGGTGCGGTTCGTCTGCGGGGGCGCGGCGCAGGACCTGGAGGACGGCGACTCCGTCACGTTCGACGCCGACCTGCCCCACCACTTCGAGAACCCCGGAAAGGCGGACGCGAGCTTCTACGCGATAGTCGCGGCCGGCCTGAGGAGGAGCTAGCCAGTGCCAAAAACCTTGTTCGACAAGATCTGGGACGCCCACGAGGTCGCCGACGCCCTGCTCTACATCGACCTCCACCTGGTGCACGAGGTGACCTCGGCCCAGGCGTTCGAGGCGCTCAGGCTCGCCGGCCGCCCGGTTCGCCGCCCGGACCGCACGCTGGCGACCGCCGACCACAACGTCCCGACCGACGGCTCCACCTCGGCGCAGCAGATCCGCGACCAGCTCTCGCGCGTCCAGGTCGAGACGCTCGAGCGGAATGCGCGCGAGGTCGGCATCCCGGTCTACTCGATCGGCTCGCACCGCCAGGGCATCGTGCACGTGATCGGGCCGGAGATCGGCGTGACGCAGCCCGGCATGACGATCGTGTGCGGCGACTCTCACACGTCCACCCACGGCGCCTTCGGCGCGCTCGCGTTCGGCATCGGCACGAGCGAGGTGGAGCACGTGCTCGCCACGCAGACGCTCCAGCAGCGCAAGCCGCGATCGATGCTGATCCGCTACGAGGGCGAGCTCGGCTACGGCGTGACCGCCAAGGACCTGATCCTGGCCACGATCGGCCAGATGGGCGTCGACGGCGGCGTGGGGCACGTGATCGAGTACGCCGGCCCGGCCATCGAGAAGCTGTCGATGGAGGGCCGCATGACCGTCTGCAACATGACGATCGAGGGAGGCGGCCGCGCCGGGATGATCGCGCCCGACGACACCACCTTCGAGTGGGTCGAGGGCCGCGAGGCCGCGCCGGACCCGCTACCGGTCGACGGGTGGCGCGAGCTCCGCACCGACGAGGGCGCGGGGTTCGACAAGGAGGTCGGCGTGGACGCGTCGGCCATCTCGCCACAGGTCACCTGGGGCACCACGCCAGGGATGGTCGTGGGCGTGACCGACTCCGTGCCCGAGCCGGCCTGCGAGGGCGACGAGCGCGCGCTCGAGTACATGGCCCTCGAGCCCGGCAC
>DASUYU010000086.1:0-6024 GCA_036377235.1 Thermoleophilaceae bacterium | reverse complement strand
GGTCGTCCACCGACAGCAGGTGCGGGTGCATCAGATGCTCTCCTCCAGGTGGGCGGCGGCGTCGATCGCCACCTCGTCGATCCCGTCTATCTCCTCGACCCGCACGTTCACCCGCTCGCCGCGGGCGGTGGGCAGGTTCTTGCCGACGTAGTCGGGCCTGATCGGCAGCTCGCGGTGGCCGCGGTCGGCCAGCACGGCGAGCTGCACGCGGCTCGGACGGCCGTAGTCGAACAGCGCGTCGATCGCGGCGCGCACCGTGCGGCCGGTGTAGAGCACGTCGTCCACCAGCACGACCGTGGCGCCCGCGACCGGGAAGTCGATGTGGGTCGAGTGCACTACCGGCTGGTAGTCCGCGCCGCGGATGCCCACGTCGTCGCGGTAGAAGCTGATGTCGATGTCGCCGAGCGGAACGGGCTCGCCGACGAGCTCCGCGACCAGGTCCCGCAGGCGCGCGCCGAGCACGGCGCCGCGACGGTGAATCCCGACGACCGCGACTCCCTCGCCACCCGTCTTCTCGACGATCTCGTGTGCGATCCGCACCAGCGTGCGCCGCACGTCTTCGCGGTCCAGAACCGTCTTCTCGTTCACTTCACTGCCCTTCCTGGCCTCACGGGACCGGGTTAAAGGAACCGCGGCGAGAGTACCACCGCGGGTCGGACGGAGGCAGCGGGTGACACCCGCACGGACTACCGCTACTGTGGGTTGCAGATGACCCCCGAGCGCTCCCAGGCATACGGCCGGCTCATGAAGATCGTCCACGCCACCGGCGAGGGCGCGCTCGAGCCTGCCGAGCAGCAGATCCTGCGCGAGGCCGGCGACGCGCTTTTCTTCTGCGAGGACATCTCGCTCGACGAGGACGCCCGCGAGGCACTCGCCCGCGTGAGCGATCTCGCCGGCCAGCTGGTGGGCGCCGAGCGCTGGGATCCGGAGCTCGCGGAGCTGGTCATGGAGGATCTCGAGGCCTGCGGGCCTCCTCAGCTGGTCCGCCTCGGCGATCCCCGCTGAAATAACGCCTGTCACAGACGTTTAGGCTGCATCTGCGCCGGAAATCCACCTTATGGATGGAACCTCCGGTCTACGCGGTGTGCGAGCAGTGCGCCTTCTTGCGCGCGTTCGGCCGCACCGCGTCAGGCGTCGAGACGCCCGAGCGGTGCCCCGCCTGCGGCAACGAGGTCAGGATTCACGGCCAGCGGGAGCGGTTCCCGTCGGCGTATGTGAGCCGGATCTCGCGGAAGCTCCATCGGACTCCTCCGCTGGCGACCTGAGGCCCTTCACGTGCGCGGGCCCGCCCCGCTCCGGGAACGGGATCTCGACCGTGTCGAAGTCGCGCGGCACGATCGTGTTCTCGAAGACGGTCCGCGCCTCGTCGCGCACCTGACCGCCCGAGTACCGGGGTGAGATGTGGGTGAGCGCGAGCATCCGCACGCTCGCCGCCGCCGCGAGCTCGGCCGCCTGGACGGCCGTCGAGTGGCGCGTCTCCGCCGCCCGCTCCGCGTCCTCCTCCATGAAGGTGGCCTCGTGGACGAGAAGGTCGGCCTCCCACGCCACGAGGCGGGTCATGTCGCACGGCGCCGTATCGCCGGTGAGAACGATCTTGCGGCCGCGTCGCGTCTCCCCCATCACCTGCTCGGGCCGCACACCGTTCACCTCCTCGCCCTGCTGGAGGCGGCCGAAGTCGGGGCCGGGCGTCACGCCCAGCTCGCGCGCCCGGTCGGGGTCGAAGACGCCAGGGCGCGGATGCTCGACGATCGCCCAGCCGAGCCCCTGTCCGCCGTGATCGACCTCGAACGCGGCGATGCGGTAGCCGTCCCGGTCGAGCTCGTCGTTCGCCTCGAGCTCGTTCAGCTCCACCCGGAAGGTGAGCCGCCCGATGACGGGCGACAGGAGCTCGAACAGCCGCCGGAGCCCGCGCGGCCCGTACACGACCAGATCGCGCTCGCGCTGACGGAGCGCGAACGTCTTCAGCATGCCCGGCAGCCCGAGCACGTGGTCGGCGTGAAAGTGGGTGATGAACAGCTCCTCGAGCTCGACCAGCCCGACCGACTGCATGAGCTGCCGCTGAGTTCCCTCACCGCAGTCGAACAGGAGCCGATCGCCGCCACGCCGCACAAGCGTGGCCGGCAGCCCGCGCCAGGGGCCCGGCGACGAGCCGGCGGTGCCGAGAAAGAGGACGTCGAGGTCCATAGGTGGTCCCTATGTTGACTCAGGGTCGCGTGTGAGGACCTCGATGTCTGCGAGATCTTGGTCGCGCCCCGCGGCCCGCTTCATGCGGATCAGATCCGATAAACCGACCACGGCAAGGTCACGCCCGCCCAACTCCACGCTCAGCGCGTCTTGCCGAAGCCGGTCGTAGTCGCCCGGGCCGCCCGCGACGTGGTCGATGTGGACGATGTCGAGCGGTCCGGACCTGGTCACGACCGGGATCAGGGGTGCGCGGCGCAACTGGTGTGGGTCGTTCAACTTCAGCGTTCCCCCGCCGCGAACTTCGGCTTGTAGTTCCGCGAGTGCTTCGCTGAGCCGGCTCAGGTTCAACGCGGTTGGCCGGACGATGACGTCGACGTCGTGCGTGCCGCGCAGGTAACCGTGTGTCTGAACGGCGATCCCCCCTATGACCACGAAGTCGACGCCGTGTTCGGCTAGAACGAGCAGGATCTCGTCGGCCGCGAAGACCCGATCAGGCGGCGCGTGCATGCTTGGCACGCGCCTTGGCGCCGGCCAGCGCCATTTCGGATCCGAAGCGGTTGAACCGGATCCCGTTCGCAAGCCGCGCCTCAGGTGACATCGCTCGACCCCGCTCGAGGTCCGGCACCTCGCGGCTGGCCAGACGCGCGCTGTCCAGCACCGGCTGATCGCCCATGGCGGCGAGGATGGCGGTGAGGCGCTTCCAGGTGATGTCCTCGCCGCCCCCTTCCAGACGCGCGATCGCGCTCTGGCTTGTACCCGCCCTATGGGCGAGCTCTCGCTGGCTCAGGCCGTGGTCGGCACGGAGCTGCTTGATGAGCGCTCCCGGAGTAGTCATGATGCCGTATACGGTATCAGAGAGATATGAGATCACAGGCCGCTGAGCCGTTCGCGACGCGGATCAGCCCCATCGTGTGGCTCGGCGCGCGGCGGCGTTCCGTCGGGCTGCCCGGGTTCAGGATCTGGAAGCCGTCGGGTGCCTGTTCGTGCAGCGGGAGGTGGGAGTGGCCGAAGACCACGAGGTCGGCTCGGTCACCGAAGCGGCGGCGCATCCGCTCGATGCGACTGGTGCTGGGGCCGGCGTCGTGGACCATCGCGATCCGTGCTCCGTCGGCCTCCACCACCCGCTCCTCTGGCAGGAGCCGGCGCAGCTCGGCGCTGTCCACGTTGCCGTGCACACCCGCCACTGGCGGGCCGATCGCCTCCAGCTCGCGGAGCACCTCGACGGTCGAGAAGTCGCCGGCGTGGAGCAGCAGGTCCGCCCCCGCGATCCGCTCGACGCACGCGTCCGGAAGCCGCCGGGCGCCCCGCGGCATGTGCGTGTCGGATATGACGGCGATCAGCATCCCGGCACTAGACTGACCCGTTCCCGGCGCCCGTAGCTCAGTGGATAGAGCGCTCGCCTCCGGAGCGAGAGGTCGCAGGTTCGAATCCTGCCGGGCGCGTGGCCCGTTCGGCGATACTGGGCGCGTGTCCAAGGACCACGTGGATGTCGTGCGGCGGGTGATCAACGCCTACAACCGGCGCGACATCGAGGCGCTGCGGGAGCTCAACGCCCCGGACATCGAGGTGGACTGGTCCGAGTCGCGCGGTCCGCAGCAGGGCGTGTACCACGGTCGTGACGAGCTCATGGCGTTCATGCAGGAGTTCTTCGAGTCCTTCGAGACGATCGAGATGGAGCCGGAGCGCTTCATCGAGCGAGCGGACGACATCGTGGTCCCGAGCTCCGGCCGGTTCGTGGGTCGCCAGGGCGTCGAGACCTCGGCTCGAAGCGTCCTCGTCTTCCGTGTCGAGGACGGGCTGGTCACTCGGCTACGCCTCCACCAGACAATGCCCGACCTGGACGTCGAGAAGCTCATCCGGTGGGGATACGCGTACTTCAACCGCGAGCACGAGCCGCCGCCCACCTGGCTTCCGGACGGGGAGTTCGTGAACGCCCGCGAGGATCCCGACCACGCGACCTACAGGGGCATCGAGGCCATCCGCAAGCAGCATCAGGGCTGGTTCGACTCATACCCCGACCTGCACATCGAGCCGCGTGAGATCCGGCCGAACGGCGACGGCGACCGCGTCTTCGTCTGGGCCCACTTCTCCGGCCACGGGGCCGACAGCGGGGTGGCCATGGACATGGAGCTGGCGCACGTGCTCACCATCGACGAGGACGGCAGGACGCGCCGGCTCGAGGAGTTCTTCGACCGTGCCGAGGGCCTGCGGGCCGCCGGGATCGAGGGGTAGCGATGGCGATGTCGGACAGCGACGTCGTCCGCGGCTCGCACGAGGCCTTCCGGCGGCGGGACTTCGACGCGTTCATCGAGTACATGGACCCGGACATCGAGTTCAGCTCGCTCGTCCTCGAGGTCGAGGGCACCTATCGCGGGCATGAAGGCCTCCGGTCCTGGTGGAACGACATCCTGGCCGTCTTCCCCAACTGGCAGCCGCAGGTGGAGGAGGCGCGCGAGGTCGGCGGCCGGGTGGTGCTCCGCGTCCGCGCGGAGGGCGCCGGCACCGGCAGCGGGATCGACGTGGACCGGGTCATCTGGCAGGTGGCCGAGGTGCGCGACGGCCGCCTGAAGGCGTGGAAGTTCTTCCGCACCGAGGAGGAGGCGCTCGCCGCGGCCGCGCGGGCCTAGTCGGAGGCGACCCGATTAGGCTGGGACGCCAATGCCCCGCTACGCCCGCAACGGCAATGTGAGCCTCGCCTACGACGTGGTGGGCGACGGCGAGCGGGACATCCTCGTCACGTTCGGTTGGATCGGGTCGTTCCACAGCGCGTTTGAGCATCCGGCCCACGCGCGCTGGCTGAAGCGGCTCGGCACCTTCGGCCGCGTGATCATGTGGGACAAGCGCGGCACCGGGCTGTCCGAGCGGCTCCCCGCCGATCGCCTCCCCACGCTCGAGGAGCGCATGGACGACATGCGCGTGGTGATGGACGCCGCCGGCAGCGAGCGAGCGGTCGCCATTGGCATCTCGGAGGGCTCGTCGCTCAGCGCGGTGTTCGCCGCCACCCACCCGGACCGCGCCGAGAGCCTGATCCTGGTGGGCGGCTTCGCGCGGACGCTCGAGGACGACGGCTACGAGTGGGGCGCCTCGAAGGAGACCGCGGCGGCGTTCCGCCGCCGCGTCGGCGAGACCTGGGGTGACAACGCGGGCCTCCTCAAGCTGTGGGCGCCGAGCGTCGCCGACGACCCCGTGGCCCAGGAGCTCTGGAACCGCATGATGGTGTTCGGCGCCACCCCCGCAACGGCAACGGCATGGCTCGAGATGGTCGAGGAGCTGGACATCCGCGCCACCCTGCCCGCCATCAGCGTGCCGACACTCGTGCTTCACCGCACGGATGACCGGATCGTCCCCGTCGAACACGCGCGCTACATGGCCGAGCACATCCCGGGCGCGCGCTACGTCGAGCTGCCCGGCTGGGACCACCTCTGGTGGATCGGAGGCGACGACATCCTCGACGAGATCGAGGCCTTCCTCACCGGCACGACCACGGCCTTCGAGCCGGACCGCGTCCTGGCCACGGTGCTGTTCACGGACATCGTGGACTCGACCAGCAGGGCCGCCGAGCTGGGCGACCGCCGCTGGCGCGACCTGAGCGACGTGCACGACCGAGCGGTCCGGCGCCTGCTCGATCGCTACCGCGGCCGCGAGGTGAAGACGCTCGGCGACGGCTTCCTCGCCACCTTCGACGGGCCCGGCCGCGCGATCCGCTGCGCGCGCGAGCTGCGCGAGGCCGTGCGCCCGATGGGCCTCGAGGTGCGCTCCGGACTCCACACGGGCGAGGTCGAGCTGGCGGGCGACGACATCACCGGGATCGCGGTGAACATCGGCGCGCGCGTGGGCGCG
>DASUYU010000085.1:0-14948 GCA_036377235.1 Thermoleophilaceae bacterium | reverse complement strand
GCCTCGGCGAAGTCGTGCCAGGCGAACAGGAACTTCGCCTCCGGATCGCCCAGGTAGAACGCCACCTCGCGCTTCTTCAGCAGCACGTTCATCGGCACGACCACGCCGCCCGCGCGGAGGATCCCGAAGTAGATGACCGGGAAATACGGGACGTTCGGCATCATCAGCCCCACGCGGTCGCCCGGCTCGAGCCCCTTCGACTTGAGCAGCCCGGCGATCCGCGCGCTGCCCTCGTCGAGCAGCGCGTAGTTCAGCTCGGTGTCGTCGAGCTTGAAGGCAGCCTTGTCGCCGTGCTGCTCGGCGCTATCGGTGAGGATCGTCGCCAGGTTCTCGCTCATGGCGGGAGCGTACCCGGAACCGGGCTAGTCGATGGGGGGTGCCGGCCAGCGGCGCGCGCCGAGCTCGCGCGAGACGCCGCGCGCCGCCTCGGCCACCGCGCCGGCGATGCCGCGGGCGGGGCCGCGCGGCAGGATCCGGTCGGTGTCGCCCACCACGCCGATGCTGCCGACGGCGTGGCCGGAGTGATCGAAGATCGCGCCCGCGACGCTCGCCTCGCCGAGTACCGCCTCGTCGCGCTCGCGCGCGATCCCGCTCTCGCGCGCGGAGCCGAGCTCCTTGCGCAACGCCGCGGGGGTGAGCGTGCGGCTGGTGAGCTTCGGGGGCGACTCGGCGAGCAGGTCGTCGAGCAGCTCGTGCGGCGCGAAGGCCAGGATCGCCTTGCCCAGCGCGCTCGCGTGCACCGGCAGCTCGGCGCCCACCTCGAGGATCTGAAGCGTCGTGTCAGGACGGAAGACGTGGTGCACCACCACGACCGTCGCGCCGTGCATGACGCCCACCCGCACCGCGGCGTCGGTGCGCTCGGCGAGGCGCTCCGAATGGACGATCGACCGGCCGCGGAGCTCGTTCAGGTCGAGATAGGAGTTGCCGAGCTGGAGCAGGCCGGCGCCGAGCTGGTACTTGTCGGAATCGCGGTCCTGCTCCACGAAGCCGTGCGCAAGCAGCGTCTGGAGCAAGCCGTGCACCGTCGGGCGCGAGAGCTGAAGCCGGTCGGCCAGCTCGCTCACGCCCAGCCGGCGCGGTCCAGCCGCGAGCGCCTTCAGAATGCGGGCGGCGCGGTCGACCGACTGGATCGACCCTCGCTTCGGCGCTCTCTTACGATTCGATATTGTCGAATCCACTTCGATAGTGTAGATTACCTCCGTGGTCGGCATCGTAGTCGTATCGCACAGCTCGGAGCTCGCGGAAGGGCTCGCCGCCCTGGCGGCCCAGATGGCGGGTCCCGAGGTCCGCATCGAGCCGGCCGGCGGGCTCCCGGACGGGAGCCTGGGCACCGACGAGGACCGGGTCCGCGCCGCCATCAGGGCGGCGGACCAGGGGTCCGGCGTCGTGATCCTCGGAGACCTGGGGAGCGCGATCCTCACGGTGCGGCATGTGCTCGAGCGCCACGGAAACGGTCATGTGCGTCTCGTCGACGCGCCGATCGTCGAGGGCGCGGTCGCCGCGGCCGTCACGGCCTCGGCGAACATGCCGCTGGACGACGTCGCCAGGTCCGCGGAGGAGGCGCGTGGCGCAGGCAAGCTCTGAGCCCGTCGCCGGCTCCGCTTCCGCGACGGTGACCCTGCCGTCCGGGGTGGACCTGCACGCCCGCCCGGCCGCCGACTTCGTCCGCGCGGCGATGGGCTTCGGCGCATCGATCCAGGTGGGCGCGGGCGACCGCGAGGCGGACGCAAAGAGCCTCCTCGCGGTGCTCGCGCTGGGCGCGAAGGCCGGCACGGAGCTCCGTCTCACCGCGGCGGGCGAGGACGCCGAGGCGGCCGTCGACGCGATGCGCGAGCGTGTCGCGACGCTCAGGTAACGGCACGTCTCAGCCAGCGGGAGCAAGCGGGCGCGCCAGCCGCTCGACCTCGGCCGCGTCGGCGGCCGCCAGGGCCTGCGTGGCGAGCGCGCGCGTGTCTTCGTAGCTCAGCCCTCGGATCCATGCCCGCACCGTCCCCACCCGGGCGGCCCCCACCGAGAGCTCGTCCGCGCCCAGCCCCACCAGCAATGGCACGGTGAGCGGGTCGGAGGCGGCCTCGCCGCAGACCTCGAGCGGTATGCCGGCCTCACGAGCGGCCTCGGCGGCCGCGGCGATGTTCCGCAGGACGCGCGGGTCATGCGCCGGCGCCTCGCCGTGCGCGAACCGGTCAGTGCCGAGCGTTGCGTGGGTGAGGTCGTTCGTCCCGACGGAGAGGAAGTCGCACTCGGCGGCTATCTCACGCGCGGCGGCTGCCGCCTCGGGAAGCTCGATCATCGCGCCGAGGCTGAGCGCCGGCGCGTGTGCGGCGAGCATCGCCCTCGTGAGACGTACGTCCTCCGGCCCGCGGACGAGCGGGAGGAGCACCCGGAGCTGTGGGCTCGGCTCGGCCAGCTCCGCGATCGCGGTGAGCTGGGCGCGGAACGCGCCCGGGTGCGCCAGCAGCAGCTCCATCCCGCGGCGTGGCTCGGCCCGCAGGAAGGGCGGGACCTTGTCGCCGCCGAAGTCGAGCACCCGCACCGTGGCGGTTGCGTCGGCCAGACCGCCCAGAAGAGGCGCGAGCATCGATGCATGCTGAGCCCGGCTCGGCCATCCGTCGGCGTCGAGGAAGGCCAGCTCCGTACGAATCAACCCGGCGCCCTCGGCACCGGCCGCCAGCCCCGCCGCGATCTCGGCCCCGGTTGCCGCGTTGACGAGTACGCGCACGCGGCGGCCGTCGACGGTGACGGCGGGAAGCTGCCCGTCCGCTCTCTCCAGCACGCGCGCGTGGGCGCGTGCGCGAGAGGCGGATTCGGCGGCCTCGAGACGTCCGGCGGATGCCTCCACCACAACCTCGCCCTCAGCGCCGTCCACCACGATCGGCGCGCCCTCCGCCACGCCGAGCAGCTCCGCGCCGGCCTTCACCGTCATCGGGATTCCGAGCGAGCGCGCGACGATCGCCGCGTGCGCGGTCACCGCTCCCTCCGCCAGCGCGATCCCCGCGGCGCGCTCGCCATGCTCCGCAACGTCCGCCGGGCCGAGGTCCTCGGCCACGAGTATGAAGGTCGAGCCGTTGGCGCTCGACTCGCCCGCGACACCCTCGGCGATGCGCGCCGCCCGGCGGCCGAGCGACCGCACGTCGTCCGCGCGCGCGGCCAGGAGCGGGTCGGGCAGAGCCTCGATGACGAGCGCGTGCTCCTCAGTGGCGGCGAGCAGGGCCGCGGCCGCGGCCACGTGCCGCTCCTCGACCGCCGCCTCCACACTCGCGTCGAGCGCCGGGTCGGCGGCCATCAGCGCTCCCGTCTCGACGATCTCGGCCTCCTGCTCGCGCCCGCCGGCGCGGAGCTGGGCGGCGATCCGCTCGAGCTCATCGGCGGCGACTCGCAGGGCGGCGCGAGCGCGCCTCGCCTCGCCGCGCAGCTCCGCCTCGGCGACCGGCGCACGCGCGGACATCTCGGAGAGAGGGGAGAGAATCCGCGCGTGCCCGGCCGCGAGCCCGGGCGACGCCGGAGCGCCGCGCAGGACTCGCTCGCCCATCAGTCCCCCCGCTCGACCGCCAACTGGAGCGCGGCGACGACGAGCGCAGCTGACGTGGCGCCGGGGTCCTGGTGGCCGATCGACCGTTCGCCGAGGTACGAGGCGCGACCCTTGCGCGCCTGGAGTGGCACCGTGGCCTTGGCGCCGTCCTCGGCCGCCGCGGTGGCGGCGGCGAGCGCCCGCTCGAGTGGTTCGCCGGCATCCAGCGCGACGCTCAGCGCTTCTATCGCCGGCCCGAGCGCGTCCACCATGGTCTTGTCGCCGGGCTGTGCGGCGCCGAGCTCGACGACGCCGTCCAGCGCCGCGCGCAGCGCGGCCACCAGATCGGCTCCGTCGAACTCCTCGGCATCGCCCAGCGCGCGGCCCGCGCGGCGGAACGCCGTCCCCCACAGCGGGCCACTGGCTCCTCCCACGGTCGACACGAGCGTCTTGCCGGCCAGGGTCAGGAGCTTTCCGGGCGGGACCGCTCCGTTCTGGGCGGCGAGCGCCTTGCCGACCGCGTCGAAGCCGCGGTCCATGTTCACGCCGTGATCGCCGTCGCCGATGGCGGCGTCGAGCTGGGTGAGATAGTCGCGCCGGTCCTTGATGGACTCCGCCACCAGTGTCATCCAGGCGTGGATCGTCGTCGTGCGCACCGCGGCTCCTGCGATCACCGGCTCACGCCCCCCAGCAGAGCGCGGGGGTGTGGACGGGAGCATCCCACAGGGCGGTCAGCTCGTCATCCAGCTGGAGCAGGGTCAGCGACGCGCCCGCCATCTCGAGCGAGGTGATGTAGCTCCCCACGAGATTGCGCTCGGGCCGCAGCCCGCGCTCGCGGAGTCGCCGCTCGATCTCGCCGTACAGCAGGTACAGCTCGAGCTGCGGCGTTCCGCCCATCCCGTTCACGAACGGCAGAACCGCCGCTCCGTCCGGCGGGGCGAGATCGCTCACGACCGCCTCGATCATGAGCTCGGCGATCTCGCCCGCGCTCCCCAGGGGCCGCCGCTCGCGGCCCGGCTCGCCGTGGATGCCGATGCCGACCTCCATCTCCCCGTCGGGGAGGTCGAAGATCGGCGACCCGGCCGCGGGCGGGGTGCACGAGGACAGCGCCACGCCGTACGAGCGGGCCTGCTCGTTCACTCGCCGGGCGAGTCCGGCCACCGCCGCGAGATCGTCTCCTCGCTCGGCGGCCGCGCCGGCGATCTTCTCCGCCAGCACGGTCGCGCCCACGCCGCGGCGCCCCGCGGTGTAGAGCGAGTCCTGCACGGCCACGTCGTCGTCGATCAGCACGGACTCGACCTGAATCCCCTCGTCCTCCGCGTCCTCTGCCGCGAGCTTGAAGTTCATCACGTCGCCCGTGTAGTTCTTGACGATGTGCACGACGCCCTTGCCGGTGTCGACCGCCTTCGTGGCGGCCAGCATCTGCTCGGGCACCGGTGAGGTGAACACCTCGCCGGGACATGCCGCGTCGAGCATCCCTGCCCCGACGAATCCGCCGTGCATCGGCTCGTGTCCCGAGCCGCCGCCGGAGATGAGGCCGACCTTGTCGGCGGCAGGATTCGCGCGCACGAGGATCTGGGCATCCGCGTCGTAGCGGACCAGGTCGGCGTGCGCGGCGGCAAGGCCGGTGAGCGACTCCCTCACCACCTCCGCCGGGTCGTTCAGGAGCTTCTTCATCGGTGTCGCGACAGTAGCCATTCCTGCTCCTCTCTACTTCGCCGCGAGGGCTTCGACGGGGTCGGGGTGGGTGACGGCGCTCTCGATCGGCTGCCGCACCTTCCGCGGCGTCGAGAGGTAGTCGTACGCGAACGCCGCGGCCACGGCGCCGGCCAGGCCTGGCAGGACGTACACCGGGATGATCTGGTTCCAGTGCGTCGTGCCGCCGCCGATGGCGAGGACGAGCTCCGGGCCGAAGGCGCGCGCCGGGTTCAGCGACGCGGCGGTGATCGGCCCGACGACCATGATGATCGCCACGACGACCCCGCCGATCACGATGCCTGCGAAGTCGCCGGGCGAGCGCGAGTCGACGATTCCGAGGATGGCGAACATCAGGATGCCCGTCCCGACGAACTCGGCGAGCACCGCCGCGCCCCAGGAGTAGGTGTCCTCGTTGAACGACGCGGCACCGAGACCCATGTCGATGCCGGTCTGGGTGAACAGGGCCCAGATGCCGAGCGCGCCGAGTGTGCCGCCCACGATCTGCGCGGCCCAGTAGCCGGGCACCTCGCCCCAGGGGAAACGCTTCGTCGCCGCCAGCGCGAAGGTGACGGCCGGGTTGATGTGGCAGCCGGAGACCTTCCCGATCGCGTAGACGAGCGCGGTGATCACGAGCCCGAAGGCGAACGAGATGCCGAGCAGGTCGGATCCGTCGATGGCCGGGGTCTTGTCGCCGGCGAGAACAAGCGTCGCCACGACCGAGCCCGGTCCTACGAGCACCAGGATGGCAGTGCCGAGGGTTTCCGCAAAAAGCCGCTGGGATAGGGAGTGCTCTTCCACTTCTCCTCCTCTCGCGTCCGATCTCGATTCGATAATGTCGAACGCCGTTTCGCGAAACCTACTCGGACCTCTCCTTCGTGTCAAGTGCCGCAACCCGTAACAAACCCTCCGAAAAGGGTCAGACCCCTTTGGGAGGGTTGGGGGGTCAGTGCAGGCCGGGGAACGCGCTGCTCACGTCGCGTGCGACGTCGAACAGCGGGTTCGGCACCAGGCCGAAGAAGATCGTCGCGGCGGCGCAGATCACGCCCACGGCCACGACCTCCGGCTGGGCCAGCGGGTCGGCCTCGGGCGACCAGCCGGCCACGGGCCGCACACGTCGCGGCGGCACGCTCGGCAGCTCCACCTCGTACCGGCCCATCCACATCACGGCGATCACGCGCAGGTAGTACGCGAGCGAGAGCACGGACCCGATCACGATGGCGATGCCGAGCCAGGTGTAGTCGCCGGCGACTGACGCGTCGATCAAATAGAACTTGCCGATGAAGCCCGCGGTGGCGGGGAAGCCGGCGAGCGAGAGCATCGCGATCGTCATCGGCCACGCCAGCAGCGGCGCCATCGTGCCGAGGTTCTCGAACGAGCGGAGGTCGTCGCCGAACTCGGACACGCGCTCGCGCGCGATCACGACCGCGAACGCCGCGACGTTCATCAGCAGGTAGACGGCGAGGTAGAAGGCCGTGGCCCGGATGCCCAGCTGGGTTCCGACCACGACTCCCGCCAGGAGATAGCCGGCCTGCGCCACGCTCGACCACGCGAGCATCCGCTTGAGCGAGCGCTGCGCGATCGCGCCCACGTTCCCGATCACGATCGTCGTGGCGGCCAGGAAGGCGAGCGCGGGAGCCCAGTCGAGCTGCGAGAGCCCGAGCGCCTGGTCGAACAGCCGTAGGAAGACCGCGAACGCGGCCGCCTTGGTGGCCACCGCCATGAACGTGGTGATCGGCGTGGGGGCGCCCTGGTACACGTCCGGCGTCCACTGGTGGAAGGGCGCCACGGACGCCTTGAACGCGAGGCCGGTCGCGGTGAGGCCGATGCCCGTCAGGAGCAGCGGGTCGGCCGCGTTCACCTTGTCGCCGGCGATTGCGGCCGCGATCCCGTCGAAGCGCATCGCCCCGGTGGCGCCGTAGATCAGCGCGAGGCCATACAGGAGCGTGGCCGACCCGACCGAGCCCACGACGAGGTACTTGAGTCCCGCTTCGAGCGAGGTGCGCCGGTGCAGGTGCGTCGCGCACAGGACGTAGAGCGGGATCGACAGCAGCTCGAAGCCGATGAACAGCGTCATCAGGCTGTGCGCCTCGGCCAGGACGACCATGCCGGTGATCGAGCCCAGCAGGAGCGAGTAGTACTCGCCATGGCCCGCCTCGAGCGTCGAGGTCGAGCGCAGCGACAGGGCGATGGTCACGAGCCCGGCCACGTAGAAGAGCATCGAAACGCCGAGCGACAGCGCGTCGACCTTGAGCGCACCCTCCAGGATCGGGTCCTGGCCGCCGGGCTCCCAGATCCAGATGGTGAGGCCGATCGCGGTGAGGAGGGCGACGGCGGTGAGCACCGGGACGATCACGCGCCGCACGAAGAGCGGCCGGAACAGGCCGACCATCAGCACGATCACCGACCCGCCCGCGAGGGCGAACAGCGGAGACAGCTCCTTGTAGTCGATGACCGGCGCCTTGACCTGCGCGGCTGCGAGGAGCGTGCTCATCGGGCCTCCGAGACCTCCTGGGCGCCGCCGCCCGCGACCGCGGCGGACCGCTGGATCGCGTTCGTCGTGTCCCTCTCGGTGCGGTGGACCACGAACTGCGGGTACAGCCCGAGCGCGATCACGATCGCCACGAGCGGGACGATCGCCGCCAGGTTGACCCTGTCGATCTCACGCGACTCGACCGCCGCCCCCACCCGGCCGTGCATCGTGCCCTGGTAGAGCCGGATCATGTAGACGGCGGCCAGGGCGACGCCGACCGAGGCCACGAGCCCGTAGACGAGCTTGTCCTCGAAGGTCCCGAACAGGATCAGGATCTCGCCGATGAAGTTGCCGGAGCCGGGCATGGCGAGGGTGGCGAGGGACACCACCAGGAACAGCGCGGCCAGCACGGGCGCCCTGAACGCCATCCCGCCGAGCTCGGCGAGCGATTCGCTGCCCCGTGCCCGCACCGCGATCACGCCGACGATCAGGAACAGCGGCACCACCACGAGGCCGTGGTTCAGCATCTGGAGGACCGCGCCCTGGGCGCCGTTGTCCGCGAAGGCGAATATCCCCAGCACGATGAAGCCGAGCTGCGCGATCGAGGAGTACGCGAGCACCAGCCGGATGTTGTCCTGGGAGAACGCCAGGACCGACCCGTACAGGATCGAGAAGACCGCCAGGATGATGAACAGCTCCTGCCAGTGCTGGGCGCCGCCGGGCATGATCGGCAGCACGATCCGCAGGAAGCCGTACACGCCGACCTTCGACAGCACGCCTGACAGCAGCGCGAGCACGGGGATCGAGGTGGAGCGGTAGGTGTCCGGCACCCAGCCGTGCAGCGGGAACAACGGCGCCTTCACGAAGAACGCGAGCGCGAACAGGAGCACGATCCACTCCTGCGAGCCGAGCGGGATGCTGCGCTCGCGGAGGTCGGCGAGCGCGAACGAGATGCTGCCGCCGTCCGGCGTGGCGAGCACGCCGAGCGCGATGGCCGCGGCCATCATCAGGAGCGAGCCCGACAGCGTGTAGATCACGAACTTCGTCGTCGCCCGCACGCGGTCGCCGGTGCCCCAGCCGCCGATCAGGAAGTAGAACGGCACGAGCATGAGGTCGAAGAAGACGATGAAGAGCGCGAGGTCCTGCGCCATGAACGCGCCGAGCACCGCCGTCTCGGCCAGCCCGAGGTTGAAGAAGAAGAGCCGCGGGCGCTCGATCTCGGTGAAGGCCGCCACGAACGTGCACGGCACCCAGGCGATCGCCGTGAGCGCGATCATGAACAGGTTGAGGCCGTCCACCCCGAGCGAGTAGTGGATGCCGAGCTCGGAGATCCACTCGTCGTCCGTGACGTACTGGAGGCCGCCGGACGGGTCGAAGTCGATCAGCATCGCGACGACGTAGGCGAGCACGATCAGCGTGCCGATGAGCACCGTCCAGCGCGCGCCGTCGCGAGGCAGGAAGGCCCCGACGAGACCCGTGAGCAGCGGGACGAACAGGATGATCGTCAGGTGGATCGTCACGAGCTGTTCACCAGGAAGTAGAAGGTCAGCCCGGCCACGCCGAGGACCAGGAGCAGCGCGTAGGCGCGCAGGTAGCCCGTCTGGATGGCGCGCGCGAACGAGGTGCTCACGCGGACGATCCCGGTGGCGCCGCCCACGATCGTGCCCTGGACGAAGTCGGTCTCGATCACGCGGCGCCCGAAGCCGCCGAACGTCGTGACCGGCCGGACGAACACAGCGTCATACAGCTCGTCGAAGTACCACTTGTGCCCGAGGAAGCGGTGCGCCCACGGGAAGCGCTCCACCAGCCGCGCCGTGGTGCCGGGCCGGCGCCGGTAGACCAGCCAGGCGAGTCCGATGCCCAGGATCGAGATCACACCGCCGACCACCAGGCCGATCCACTCCGAGCCGGTCGAGGGCTCGTCGTGGGCGAGGTGGGAGTCGGCGAACACCGGCTCGAGGAAGTTCTGGATCACGCTGTCCACGCCGGGGATGGCCACATAGCCGCCGACGATCGCGAGCAGCGCGAGCGGTCCCATCGCGGCCTTCATCGGCCAGGACCGCTCGGCGATGTGGTGCTCGGGCCCGGGGAAGCCCACGTCGGTGTCCTCGGCCTCGCCCGTCATCGGGTTCATCGGCTCGCCGTGCGCGATGTGGCCCTGCTCGAGCTCCACCGCCTCCGGCACCGCGTCGCCGAAGAACACCCGGAACACCATCCGGAACGAGTAGAAGGCGGTCAGGAGCGCGCCCACGTAGCCGAGCACCGCGAGCACCGCGTAGCCGCCGCCGCGGTGGATGCCGAAGGCGATGATCTCGTCCTTCGAGAAGAACCCGGAGAAGAGCGGGAAGCCGGCGAGCGCCAGCGCGCCGATCGTGAAGGTGGCGAAGGTGAACGGCATCGCGCGCCGGAAGCCGCCCATCCGGTCCATGTCCTGGATGCCGGCCATCGCGCCGATGATCGAACCGGCTCCCATGAAGAGCAGCGCCTTGAAGAACGCGTGCGTCATCAGGTGGAACAGGCCGGCGCCGTAGGCGGCGAACGAGACGCCCATGATCATGTAGCCGATCTGCGAGATCGTGGAGTAGGCGATCACGCGTTTCAGGTCCGTGACCACGAGCGCGACCGTGCCCGCGAACAGAAGCGTGGCGCAGCCGATGATCGCGCCCACGTCCGCCGCGGTCGGCGCCAGCTCGAACAGCGGGTGCGTGCGCGCGATCAGGTACACGCCGGCCGTGACCATGGTCGCGGCGTGGATCAGGGCCGAGACCGGGGTGGGGCCCTCCATCGCATCCGGCAGCCAGGTGTGGAGCGGGAGCTGCGCGGACTTCGCGAACGCGCCCACAAGGATCAGCAGGCACGCGGCGACGAGCGTGCCGTCGTTCGTGGAGAAGTGGTCGCCGGCCTGCTGGAAGACCGGGAGGAACTCGAGCGAGCCGACCCTGTCGAGGATCAGGAACGCGGCGATCACGAGGCCGATGTCGCCGATCACGTTGATGACGAAGGCCTTGATGCCGGCCGCCACGGCCGTGGTGCGGCGGTACCAATACGAGATCAGGAGATACGACGCCGCGCCGACGAACGCCCACCCGACGATCAGGATCACGAAGTTCCCGGCGAGGACCAGCAGGAGCATCGAGAAGACGAAGAAGTTCAGGTAGGCGAAGTAGCGGGCGTAGCCGCGGTCGCCGCCCATGTACGCGACCGAGTAGAGGTGGATCAGGAACGACACGCCGCTGACCACCAGGCACATGAACACCGAGAGCGGGTCGACCAGGATCTCGAGGCCGATCTTGAAGTCGCCGGTGGAGGCGTAGGTCCACGCGGTGTCCACGAGCTGGCGCTCCTCCTCGGAGTGGTCGAGCAGGTCGAGCAGAGCGCCGATCGAGGACAGGAAGGCGAGGAAGATCGCCGAGGTGGCGATCCAACCCGGCAGGCGGCCGGGCAGCACCCGCCAGCCGAGGGAGATGATCAGCATGCCCGCGAGCGGGAACGCGAGCACGAGCCAGCCGTACGAGGTGGCGCTCACCCCCGGAGCTCCGACATCTCGTCGATGTCGATGGGAAGCCGGTTGCGGTACATCGCGACGATGATCCCGAGGCCGATCACGACCTCACAGGCGGCGATCACCATCACGATCAGCGCGAACACCTGGCCCGCCTCGCCGCCGTGCATGCGCGAGAACGCCACCAGAGCCAGGTTCCCGGCGTTCAGCATCAGCTCGAGGCAGAGCAGCACCACCAGGGGGTTGCGGCGCGAGATCACGCCCGACACGCCGATCGCGAAGATGAACGCGGACAGGACGAGGTACCAGGTGGTCTCCACGCCCTAGCTCTCCAGCCCCCGCCGCCGCCGCGCGAGCACGACCGCGCCGATCGCCGCCACGAGCAGCAGGAAGGACGCGGCCTCGAACGGGATCAGGAAGTTCGTGAGCAGCAGCTGGCCGATCTCACCCGGCGAGCCGAACCCCGCGCCCACGTCCGGCCCGTCCGTGTCGAGCGCCTCGAGGCCGCTCGCGATGAACGCGATGCACAGCTCGATCGCCACGCAGAACGCGAACAGCGGCCCGAAGAACGCGAGGCCGCCGCTCTCGGGCCGGAGCGGCTCGTCCGCACCGCCGATGTAGGCGACCACGAACAGGTAGAGCACCATCACCGCGCCCGCGTACACCACGACCTGCGCGGCGGCGAGGAACTCCGCGTTCAGGAGCAGGAACAGCACCGCCAGCCCGAGCAGGTGGCAGACCAGCGACAGCACGCTGTAGAACGGGTTCTGGAGGATGACGACACCCAGCGCCCCCGCGAGCGCTCCGATCGCGGCAACGAAGAAGAGGACGTCCTCGAACCACATGCCGGGCGGCTACTCCCCCTCGCGCCTGAGCGGCGTGTGCTCGGGCGGGTCGGCGAGCAGCATCTCCTTCGTGAAGATCAGGTCGCTGCGGCTGTAGTCGGCCAGCTCGTAGTCGTTGCCCATCGTGATCGCGTCGAACGGGCACGCCATCTCGCAGTAGCCGCAGAAGATGCAGCGCGTCATGTTGATCTCGTAGACCGCGGCGTAGCGCTCACCCGCCGACACCTGGTTGTCGGGCGTGTTCTCGGCGGCCACGACGCGGATGCACTTCGCGGGGCAGGCGGCCGCGCACAGCGAGCAGCCCACGCACTTCTCGAGACCCGTGTCCTCGAAACGGTGCAGCTTGTGGCGGCCGCGGAAGCGCGGGTACACCGGCGTCTTCTCCTCGGGGTACTCGATCGTGGACGTGCCCTCGGCGAGCCGGCCGAAGGTCGTGCGCAGGCCGCGCAGCGTCTCGCCGAAGGCGCGGTAGGCGCCGCCGAGGCCGCCGGGCTCGGGGCCGCGCTGGACCTGGACCACGTCGTCGTCCCAGGAGAACGGGCTCATCAGAACACCACCAGTGCGGTTGCGGTTGCGAGGACGTTGAGAGTGGCCAGCGGCAGGAGGATCTTCCAGCCGAACGACATCAGCTGGTCGTAGCGCAGGCGCGGCAGCGAGGCGCGGATCCAGATGAAGAAGATCACGCCCAGCATCAGCTTGATGAACATCCACAGCGGCCCGAGCGCCTCAGGGCCCGGGCCGTGCCAGCCGCCGAGGAAGCAGGCCGCCGCGATGCCGGAGATGATCACGACCTCGATGTACTCGGCCATGAAGAACGAGCCGAAACGCATCCCGCCGAACTCCGTGTTGTAGCCGGACACGATCTCGGCGTCGGCCTCCGGCAGGTCGAACGGCGCGCGGGCCGTCTCGGCGAAGCCGGCCACCAGGAAGATGCAGAAGCCCACGAACTGCGGGACCACGTACCAGATGTCGCCCTGCGAGTTGACGATGTCGACGACCGACAGCGAGCCGGCCGTCATCGCCACGCCGAGCAGGCTCAGGCCGAGCGCAACCTCGTAGGAGATGAGCTGCGCCGCCGAGCGCATCGCGCCGAGGAACGAGTACTTCGAGCCCGACGCCCAGCCGCCCAGCATGAGCCCGTAGAAGGCGAGCGAGCCGAAGGCGAAGAAGTAGAGGAGGCCGATCGAGACGTCGATGCCGTACAGGCCGAGGTTGCCTCCCCAGGCGCCCACCGGGCCCCAGGGGATGATCGCGAGTGTCGCGACCGCGGTGACGATCGAGATCACCGGGGCGATGGCCATCATCCACGGCACGGCGGTCTCGGGCGTGGAGGCCTCCTTGGAGAGCAGCTTCAGCACGTCGGCCGCGGGCTGAAGGAGGCCGCGGAAGCCGACCCTGTTCGGGCCGATCCGCGACTGGAAGCGGCCCAGCAGCTTGCGCTCCGCCCACAGGATGATCGGCACGATGCCGAGCACGAACGCGAAGATCACGATCGGCTTGACGATCAGCACCCAGGTGCTCTCGAGCCCGATGACCATCAGCCGGCCACCGCCTCGCGTGCACGGAGCTCGGCCGGCCCCTCGGCCATGGTGAGCGGCGACAGGAACATGCTGCCCTCGGGCACTCCGGTGCGGATCACGACCGTGGCCTGCACGGCGTCGCCGCCGGCGCTCACCTCGGCGAGCGCTCCGTCACTCACGCCGAGTCGCGCGGCGTCGGCTGGGGACAGGAGCACGAGCGGGCCTGTGTCGAGGAAGCGGAGCGAGGGCGAGTGCTCGACCTCGGGCCCGGTCCACAGCGACGGCGCGGCGCCGAGGACCATCCCCTCGGGCGCGGCGGGCGGCTGCTCCAGCCGGTCGGCCGGCAGGTCGTCGCTCGCGGCGGCCTGCGCGGCCTCGCGGTCCTGCCAGCGCACGCCCTCGCCGCCGAGCTCCTCGAGCGTTATGTCGCCGTAGAAGGGCACCGCCTCGGCCACCAGCGCGGTGACGGCGGCGGCCGACAGCGAGCCGGTGCCGGCGTCCAGCCGCCCGCACAGCTCCTCGAGCACCCACCAGCCGGGGCGCGACTCGCCCGTATGACCGAGCGCCTGGCGAACGCGCTGCACGCGGCCATCGGGATGCGTAACGGTGCCCTCCTTCTCCGCGTAGACGGGCGCGGGGAAGACCACGTCGGCCTGCGCCTCGAGCGCCTCGGACGGGAAGGAGGCGAACGCGACCACGGCGCTCGCGGCGGCCATCTCCGCCTCGGAGGCGTCGGACTCGAAGAGGAAGAGGACGCCGCCGCCGTCGCCCGCGGGGCCGTCGGCGTCGGCCAGGCCGGGGCCCAGCCCGGCTCCGCAGCCAACCTCGCGGAGCCCTCGGCCGTTCGTCTCCGCGGGGATGCCGATCAGGCCGGATTCCTGCTTGCCGCCGATCCCGAGCGCGTCGGCGACCGCGAGCAGCGCCTGGCCGGCCTGGCCGCCGCGCCCACCACGGGTCACGCGCTCGCCCCAGATGATCACGACGTCGCCCGCGTCGCGCACGATCTGCGCCACGGCGCGCACCGCATCCGCACCAGCGACGCTGCGCCCGTTCGTGCGGCCGGGGATGAAGCCCTGGGATGCGCGGGCGCCGCGGGCGAGGTCGTCGAGGGACCCGCCGGCGCGGGGGGAGTCGAGCGCAGCCGCGAGCGCCCCGAGGGCGGCCTCGGCGGCGCCGGGCGCGAACCGGAGGGCCGCCGAGGCGGCGCCGTCGAGCGTCGACGGGCGGCTCGATGCCACCACGAGCCGCGCCCCGTTGCGCCGGACGGCCTTGCGGACGCGGAGGTCCAGGATCGGCGCCTCGTCCACGAGCTCGGTGTCGAGCACGAGGATGGCGTCCGCATGGTCGATGTCCGAGACCCGGGCCGACAGATCCACGCGCGCGAGCGCGCGCGCGAGGGAGCCGG
>DASUYU010000084.1:0-8598 GCA_036377235.1 Thermoleophilaceae bacterium | reverse complement strand
GAGGCAGGCCTCCTCCACGGCGCGCTTCTCCACACCGGTCACCCCGGACGGCACGCAGACCACCACGCGCGGATGCGCCCAGCGGTTCTGGTGCACCTTCTGGATGAAGTGACGGAGCATCTGCTCGGTCACGTCGAAGTCGGCGATCACGCCGTCCTTCAGCGGCCGGATCGCCTGAATCGTCCCGGGCGTGCGGCCGAGCATGCGCTTGGCCTCGATCCCGACCGCGTGCACCTCGGCCGTGCGCGAGTCGATCGCGACGACTGACGGCTCCGAGAGCACGATGCCGCGACCGCGCACGTAGACGAGCGTGTTGGCGGTTCCGAGGTCGACGGCCATGTCGCGGCCGCCCATCCCCGTGAGATAGGAGAAGAAGCCCATGGGACGCGCCCGCAGTCTAGAGCACTGCCTGGACCCCAACTATGGGTGCAAAAGGTCCGGCGCCAGGCGAAGCAACGCGGGGACGGGGAGCCCGACGACATTGAACCAGTCGCCCTCGATCTCCTCCACCAGCATCGCCCCAAGCTCCTGGATCGCGTAGCCGCCGGCACGATCGTGCCATTCGCCGCTTGCCAGATAGCGCGCGATATCGCCGTCCGACAGCGCGCGGAAGCGGACCCTGGTCACCGCCACGTCGGTGCGCTCCTCGCCGTGCTCGCGCACCGCGAGCCCGCCCATCACCTCGTGCCAGCGCCCGGACAGCTCGCGCAGCCAGCGCTCGGCCTCGGCGGCGCCGGCGGGCTTGCCGTGCGCGCGGCCGTCCCAGACCACCATGCTGTCCGCCGCGAGCACCCGCTCGCCCTCCACGGCGCGCAGCTTCAGGAGCGCGTTCTGGACGACCAGCTCGCGCGGGTCGCCCTCTGTGAGCTCGTCCACGTCCGGCTCCTCGACGCGGAAGTCCACGCCCAGCTGCTCGAGGATCGCCCGCCGGCGTGGCGAGCTCGACGCCAATACCAGTTGGCTAGGCGAGCTCAGGGAAGAACAGCCCGATCTCGCGGGCGGCCGACTCGGGCGCGTCGGAGCCGTGCACCATGTTGGTCTGCACCTCCAGCGCGTAGTCGCCCCGGATCGACCCGGGAGCGGCCTCGAGCGGGTTCGTCGCTCCGATCACCTGCCGCGCCGCCTTGATCGCCTCGTATCCCTCGAGCACGAGCGCGATGAGCGGGCCGCCCGTGATGAACTCCACGAGGTCGCCGAAGAAGGGCCGCTCGCGGTGCTCGGCGTAGTGCTGCTCGGCGAGGTCCTTCTCCACGGTCATGTGCTTCATGGCGACGATGACGAGGCCCTTGCGCTCGAACCGGGCGAGGATCTCACCGGTGAGGCCGCGCTCGAACGCGTCGGGCTTGACGAGGATCAGCGTGCGTTCCATGGCTCAGCCGGCCGACTGGGGACGGTCACGGCCCTCGCGAGCCGGGCGCTCGACGGCGGTGCGCTCGGACGTGTCGCCGGTGCGCGCAGAGAGCCGCGACTGCCGCGGAGGCACCGCTCCGGCCGCCGCCGCCGCTGTGCGGCGCGGCCGCCGCCTAGGCGCCTCGCCGGGCTGGCCCACCTCCGCCTCGCAGTACGGGCAGATCTTCCAGCGCGGATCGAGCGGCTTGCCGCAGACGGTGCAGGGCTCCTTGAGCCGCCTGAGGCAGCTCGGGCAGCGGAGGAACGACTTCTCGATCTCGAAGCCGCAGTACTGGCAGTGCTGGTGCTCGAGGTTGGCAAGCCGCGCCTGCGCCGCCGCGATCTCGAGCTCCCGCTCGCGCACGTCGTCGAGGTACTCGGGCGGCCGCACGATCAGGTACACGATCGTTCCGACGAACGGAAACAGCGACGCCGCCGTGGCGCACGCGACCAGCATCGGATCGGCGATCCGGCGGTGAGCGTCGCTCCAAGTCCAGTAGACAAGAGCGAGCCAGATCACCACTAGGAACAGCAGCAGCAGGTTGACCGCAAGGGCCAGCCCGCTGTTTTCAATCCCGAACAAGGCTATGAGGCCCATTTGAACGGGCGAGTGTACTGGCGCCGTCTACAGGAAGAGCCGACCGAGCGCATACCCGATCCCGAAGAACACGAGAATCACGGTGGCCACGACAACGGCCACCAGGCCGATCATCGCTCCAAAGCGAGGTCCGTCGCCGTCCACTTGGGTGAATCCTAGGAGGTCGCCGGTCACACAACCGTTTACGACGGCGGTGAAGGAGCCGGTCCCTGGGGGGCTTGCCGTCTTAACCACCGTATAGGTGGCCAATCCGGCAAGGACCCCCTCAATGCCCGTCGTTCGCTCGAAGCACGGCAGCGGCATCGAAGGAGCGCGCCAGCACCTCGGGCAGCGTCTCCAAGGTCGGGATCACCAGATCCGCCGCGCTGAGCTCCTCCGCCGCATGCGTCGAAGTCACCCCCACCACCGCCGCGCCCGCCGCCCGGCCGGCCTCGACGCCCGGCGGGGCGTCCTCGACCACCAGCGTCTCCGCCGGGTCCACCCCCAGGCGGTCCGCCGCCGCGCGGTAGCCCTCCGGGTCCGGCTTTCCCCGCGTGACCTCCTCGGCCGTGACCATCACCGCCGGCGGCTCGATCCCGGCCGCCGCCAGCCGCGCGGCCGCCAGGCGCCGGGTCGCCGAGGTCACCACCGCGACACGGTCCTCCCTCAATGCCGACAGCGCCGCGGCGGCGCCGGGAATCGCGCGAAGCCCCTCCGTATCCACGGCCTGCGCCTCCTCGATGCCCGCCGCCTCGGCGACGAAGTCGGAATCGGGCCGCAGCGCCCTGACCACCTCCACCGACCGCACCCCGTGCATGGCCGACCGAAGCTCCTCCTCGCCGATGCCGTTCCTCCGCGCCCACGACATCCACACCCGCTCCGTGGCCTCCCGCGACTCCACGAGCACGCCGTCCAGGTCGAACAACACCGCGTGAACTACGCGCAACGGCACTACAGCGTCGACGCCCGCGCGCCGGCGTCCTCGCGCACCAGGTCGGCGATCAGGTAGATCGACCCGGTGGCGATCACCGCGCCCTCGGGACCGGCCAGCTCGCGCGCCCGCTCGAGCGCCGCGCGCGGGCCCGCGACCGTCTCCGCGGGCGGCCCGCCCAGCTTCTCGGCGAGGGTCACGAGCGTGGCCGGCGACAGCGCGCGCGGATTCTCCGGGCGCGTGAACACGACCCGGTCGAGGTGCGGCAGCAGCGTCTCGAGCATGCCCGCAGCGTCCTTGTCCTCCAGGACCCCGACCACGGCCACACGGGGCCGGCGCGAGCCGAACACGTCCGGCAGCGAGCCCGCGAGCGCGGTCGCGCCGGACGGGTTGTGCGCGCCGTCGAACAGAACCAGTGGCCTCTGCGCGACGGCCTCGAGACGACCGGGAACGACGGTCTCCGCAGCGGCTCCCTTCAATGCCTCGTCCAGGACCGCGCGCCCGAGGAACGCCTCCGCCGCCGCCGCCGCGATCCCGAAGTTCATCTCCTGGAACCGGCCGGACGCGCGCAGCGACAGCTGTGTCGGGCTCGCCGCGACCAGGCGGGCGTGATGGTCGGCGGCCACCCCCTGAGCGATCGCGAAGACGGGGTGCGGCAGCGGGCCCACCACCAGCGTCCCGTGGTCATGGACCACCGCCAGCTTCTCCGCCGCGATGTCCGTGAGCGTCGGGCCGAGCCAGCGCGTGTGCTCGAGGCTCACCGAGGTCAGCACCTGGACCTTCGAGGGGATCACGTTCGTGGCATCGAAGCGGCCGCCGAGGCCAGCCTCGATCACGGCCACCTCCACCCCGCGCCGCGCCAGCTCGTGGTACGCCGCGGCCGTGAGCGCCTCGAACTGGGTCACGTGGTCATCCGGGTCGGCCGTGCGGTTCACCATCTCCGCGGCCTCCGCGGCGCGCGTGACGGCCGCCGCGAAGTCGGCCTCCGAGACCGACTCCTCTCCCACCTCGATCCGCTCCCTGAACGAGCGCAGGTGCGGCGACGTGTAGCTGCCGGTGCGGAGCCCCTCGCGCTCGAGGATGGCCGCGGCGAAGCGGACGGTGGACGACTTCCCGTTCGACCCGACCACGTGGATCGACGCGAACCGCCTCTGCGGCAGGCCGAGCACGGTCATGAGCCGGTGCATGCGGTCGAGCCCGAACCGCATGCCGAACAGCTCGAGCGACAGGAGGTACTCCTCGGCCTGGCGGAAGTTCACGACTCGAGCTGCGCCAGCGCCTCGCGGTATTCCGCCAGCTTGCGGCGCTCCTCGTCGACCACCGCCGCCGGTGCCTTCGCGACGAACTGCTCGTTCGCGAGCTTCCGCTCGGCTCGCTCGATCTCCTCGACGAGCCCGGCGCGCTTCTTCTCGATGCGGGCCTCGGCCTCACCGGCGTCGAACGCGTCGGACGGGAGCACCTGCACGGCACCCCCCGGGACTGGCACCGAGGCGATCACGTCGCCATCCGCGTCCGAACCGTCGACCCACTCGAACCGGGCGAGCCGGCCCACGTGGTCGCTCAACTCGTCATAGCCGTCCGCCACCAGATGACCGCGCACCGCGGCGCCCGGCTTCGCGCTCACCTCGTCGCGGTAGCGGCGCAGCGCGGTCACGGCTTCGATCATGCGCCCCAGCTCGCGCTCGGCATCCTCGTCGAAGCGCGACTCGTCGGCGACCGGGAACTCGGCGACCGCCAGCAGGCCGCGCTTGTCGCCCGGCATGAGCGACCAGATCTCCTCGGTCACGAACGGCATCACAGGGTGGAGCAGCCGCAGCACCCGCTCGAGCGACCAGAGGAGCACCGCCGAGACATCCTCGTTCTCCTCCTCGTACAGCCGCGGCTTGGCGAGCTCGAGGTACCAGTCGGCGAGCTCGGACCAGAAGCCGCCGTACAGCTCGAGCGCGGCGAACGAGAAGCGGAAGTCGTCGTACAGCTCAGTGACGCGCGCGGTGAGCCGCTCCAGCCGGGACACGATCCAGCGGTCCTCGACGGTCGTGGCGGCCGCCGCGTCCGGTTCCACGTCCGCCACTCGGAGCAGGATCAGCCGCGCCGCGTTCCACAGCTTGTTGGCGAGGTCGCGGCCCTGCTTGACGCGCTCCTCGTTGAAGGCCACGTCCTGCGACGAGGACATCGCCAGCAGGCCGAAGCGCAGCGCGTCCGCGCCGTAGGCGGGGAACTCGCCTCCCTCCTCGTACACCGGCGGCCGTGGGCCACCGTGGATCAGGTCGGACGGGTCGATGCCGGTGCCGAGCGACTTCGACATGCGACGCTTGTCGGGCGCCTGGATGACCGAGTGGATGTTCACGTCGGTGAAGGGCACCTGCTCGGTCAGCTCCTTGCCGAACATCACCATCCGCGCGACCCAGAGGAAGATGATGTCGCGCGCCGTCGAGTTGATGTCGGTCGGATAGAAGGCGCGCAGGTCCTCGGTCGCCTCCGGCCAGCCGAGCGTCGCGAACGGCCACAGCCCGGAGGAGAACCAGGTGTCGAGCACGTCGGGGTCGCGCTCCCAGCCCTCGCCGCACGGCGGCTCCTCGCCCACGTGGGTCTCGTCCCCTCGGTACCAGACCGGCAGCTGATGCCCCCACCAGAGCTGGCGGGAGATGCACCACGGCCTGATCCTTTCGAGCCAGTCGAGGTACTGCTTCGCGTAGCGGTCCGGGTGGAAGCGAATCGTCCCGTCGCGGACCACGTCGATCGCGGGCTTCGCAAGCCCCTCCATGTCGCAGAACCACTGGAGGGAGATGAGCGGCTCCACACGCCGGCCGGACCGGTGCGAGTGCGGAACGTCGTGCACGTACGCCTGGGTGCCGGAGAGCAGGCCCTCCTCGCGGAGGTCGGCCACCACGGCCTCGGCCGCCTCCCGCGTCTCCATTCCCCGGAACCGCTCTGGGGCGGAGTCCGTGATGCGGCCGTCCTCGCCGATCACCGTGATCTCCTCGAGCTTGTGCTTGCGCCCGATCTCGAAGTCGTTCTGGTCGTGGCCGGGCGTGATCTTCAGCGCGCCGGTCCCGAACTCCGGGTCCACGTACTCGTCGGCGATGATCGGCAGCCGGCGGCCCACCAGCGGCAGCACAGCGCTCTCGCCGATCAGCCGCGAGTAGCGCTCGTCGGAGGGGTTCACCGCGATGGCGGTGTCCGCAAGCATCGTCTCCGGCCGGACCGTCGCGATCGTGATCGAGCCGGACCCGGACTCGAGCGGGTAGTCGATCTCGTAGAGCGTGTCCTCGACCTCGCGCTGCTCGACCTCGAGGTCCGAGATGGCGGTGCGCAGGCCCGGGTCCCAGTTGACCATGTAGTTGTCGCGGTAGATCAGGCCCTTCTCGTACAGGTGCACGAACACCTTCGTCACCGCGCGCACGTAGTCCGGGTCCATCGTGAAGCGCTCGTCCTCGTAGTCGAGCGAGGCGCCCAGCTCGCGGAACTGGCGCGAGATGTTGCCGCCGTACTCCTCCACCCACTGCCACACGCGGGCGGTGAAGGCCTCGCGGCCCATCTCCTCGCGCGAGAGCCCCTCCTCCTCGAGCTGGCGCTCGACCACCCGCTGAGTGGCGATCCCGGCGTGGTCCTTGCCGAAGATCCACTTCGTGCGCATCCCGCGCATGCGCGCCACCCGGATCTTGAGGTCCTGGATCGACGCGTTCAGCGCGTGGCCCATGTGGAGGTTGCCGGTCACGTTCGGCGGCGGCACCGCGATCGAGAAGTTCTCGTCGGGCGTGCCCTCGGCCTCGGGATGGAAGATCCCTGCCTCGTCCCACCGCGCGAACACCCGCCCCTCCACGTCCGCGGGCTCGTAGCGAGTGCGCTCCTCGAGCGTCTTCAGGCGGTCCTCGGCCATCTCGTGCGCACGATACTTACGCCGTGACGCCGAACCGCACAACCGTGGACGAGCTGATCCGGCGGATGAACGCCCGCGACCTCCATCCGACCGAGCTCTGTCACGACGACGTGGAGTGGCACTGGCCCGCCACCACCCCGGGGGCGTCGGTCTTTCATGGGCACGCCGGCGTCACCGAGGGACTCGAACAGTGGTCGGAGTCATGGGATGAGCTCAACATGGAGCCGGAGGAGATCCTCGAGGAGGGCGACTGGGTGCTCGCGGTCCTCAGGTACCGCATGCGCGGCGCGGGCAGCGGCGTGTACCTCGAGTCCTCCGTCGCACACCTGCATCAGCTCGAGGACGGAAAGCTGAGGCGTTGGTGGATGTTCGGCAACTCCGAGAAGGCGCGCCGCAGGTTCCTCGCGGGCGACCGGCCGGACTAGCGAGACGCGGCCAGAGAAGCACGAGGGCAGGAGGTGGAGAAGTACTGGCCGCTCTTGGTCAAGACATGGCCCGCCTACGAGCGCTTCTTCGCAGACACGCACGAGCGTGCCATCTTCGTGTTGCAGCGCCGGTGACCGGGCGCGTACCTCGCTCAGGCGCCGCTCACGCCCAGCGCCGAGCGAAGCTGGGCGAGCATGTCCTTCTCGCCTTGGCTCACGCGCTCGGCGTGGAAGCCCATGAATCCGCCCTCCTTGGCGGCGTCGGCGGCACGTTGCGCGCACTCCACGATCCACGCGCGGAACGCCTCTGCCTCCTCGGGGCTCGCCTTCGCGCTGACGATCTCGCCGGCGCGTGATATCTCGTCGATGATCTCCTTGCCGGCCAAGGCACCCCGCGGCTTGAAGTCGCCGACCGGGTTCTTGCGCTGCTCGGCGAGCCCGCGCACTTCACGTCCGAGCTCTCCCACCAGATCGTCGCGCTGCTCGGTCGAGGAGCCGGTGGCGAACTTGATGACGGCGGAGGTCTCCTTCACGACCTCGATCGGACCGCCTGGGTCGGCGAGCGTGATCGCCATGCCGGCCACGATCGGCGAGCGCACCAGCGTGGCCCACTCGTCCTCGGTGAAATCGGCCTTCGTGGTCATCGCGGCGCCTCCTGGTCGACTAGGCCGACTCGGCGTGCTGCTCGCCGGTGTCTTCCTCCGGCGCTGCCTCGGTCACGAGCGTGGGCTTCAGGCCCTTCTCGATCGTCTCCTTGGTCACGACGCACTTCTTCACGTCGCGCCGTGAGGGAAGCTCGAACTGCACGTCGAGGAGGGTCTCCTCGAGGATCGAGCGCAGGCCGCGGGCGCCGGTCTCCCGGTCGAGCGCGCGGTCGGCGATCGCCTGAAGCGAGTCGTCCGCGAACACGAGGTCGATGCCGTCGAACTGGAAGAAGCGCTGGAACTGCTTGACGAGCGCGTTGCGCGGCTCGGTGAGGATGGTCACGAGATCGTCGCGGGTGAGCTGGTGGATCACCGTGGCGACGGGCAGGCGGCCGATGAACTCGGGGATGAGCCCGTACTCGACGAGGTCCTCCGGAAGCGCCCGCTCGAACAGGTCGCCGGTGTCCTTGTTGTGCTTCGAGGACACGGTCGCCCCGAAGCCCACGCCCTTGTGGCCGATCCGCCGCTCCACGACCTTGTCGAGCTCCGCGAACGCCCCGCCGCAGATGAACAGGATGTTCGTCGTGTCGATCGTGAGGAACTCCTGGTGGGGGTGCTTGCGCCCGCCCTGCGGCGGCACCGACGCCACCGTGCCCTCGAGGATCTTGAGGAGCGCCTGCTGGACGCCCTCGCCCGACACGTCGCGCGTGATCGACGGGTTGTCCGCCTTGCGCGCGATCTTGTCGACCTCG
>DASUYU010000083.1:0-3962 GCA_036377235.1 Thermoleophilaceae bacterium | reverse complement strand
GGGGGGACGTGCTCGTCTATCTGAACGCTGTCGAGGACCCGGGCAACGTGGGAACGATCATCCGCTCGGCGCACGCCCTGGCCGACGCGACCGTGGTCCTCGGCCCCGGCACCGCCGACCCCTATTCGCCGAAGGCCGTTCGCGCGTCCATGGGTTCGATCTTCGCCCGTCCGCCGGCCCGTGCCGACCTCGATGCGTTGGAGGGGCGAAAGGTGGCCCTCGAGGTGACGGCGGAGCGCGAGTTGCGTGACGTGGAGGTGACGACGCCCATCGTGCTCGTCATGGGATCTGAACGGGGGGAGTTGCCCGCGGGGGTCGAGGGAGTGCGCGTGCCCGTGCACGCCGATTCGCTGAATGTCGCCATGGCGGCGACCGTCGCGCTCTACGAGGTGGCAAATAGGATGGCCGCGGATGGCTGACCTGGACCAGCTGAGGAGCGACGCCGAGTCCGCCGTCCGGGATGCGGGCAGCACGCCCGAGCTCGAGGAGCTGCGGGTGCGGTACCTGGGCCGGAAGTCGGAGCTGACCGCAACGCTCAGGTCGATCGGCGAGCTGCCGCCGGACCAGCGCGGGCCGGTCGGCAAGGCCGCCAACGAGGTGAGGGTGGCGCTCGAGCAGCTGCTCCAGCAGCGGACCGTGGAGCTGGAGGCGGCGGAGCTCGACAGCCGGCTCGCCGAGGACCGGATCGACATCACGCTTCCGGGCGATCCGCCGCAGCCGGCGGGGCGTCTCCACCTCGTCTCACAGATCCGGCGGCAGATGGAGGACATCTTCATCGGGCTCGGGTTCGCCGTGCTCGAGGGCCCGGAGATCGACTACGAGTACTACAACTTCACCTCGCTCAACCACCCGCCGGAGCACCCGGCGCGGGCGCCGCAGGACACCTTCTACCTGTCGGAGCACGTGCTCCTCCGGACGCACACGTCGCCGATGCAGACGCGCGCCATGGAGGCGCAGCCGCCGCCGATCTACATCGTGATCCCGGGCCGCGTGTACCGCCCGGACACACCGGACGCCACGCACGTGCCGATGTTCCACCAGCTCGAGGGGCTCGCCATCGACGAGGACATCACGCTCGCCGACCTCCAGGGAGTGCTGCTCGCGTTCGCCCGCCAGATGTTCGGCGAGCACACCGAGGTGCGGCTGCGCCCCGGCTACTTCCCGTTCACCGAGCCGAGCGTGGAGGTGGACGTGTCCTGCTTCCGCTGCGGCGGCACCGGCTACGAGGGCTCGCAGCGTTGCGGCACCTGCAAGGGCGAGGCCTGGATCGAGATCCTCGGCTCGGGGATGGTGGACCCGAACGTGCTCGACTACGTGGCCGGCAACGGGTACGACAAGGAGCGCGTGCAGGGGTTCGCATTCGGCATGGGCATCGAGCGGATCGCCAGCGTTGTCCACGAGGTGCCGGACCTGCGGATGCTGTACGAGAACGACGCGCGGCTGCTGGAGCAGTTCGGCGCATGAGGGTCCCGGTCGCATGGCTGCGCGAGTACTGCGACCCCGGCCTGCCGGCCGAGGAGATCGCCGACACGCTCACGATGTCCGGCATCAAGGTCGAGCGCCTGCACCGGGTCGGCGTGGGGGACCCGGCCGAGTTCGTTGTCGGGAAGGTGCTCACCGCCGAGCGGCATCCGGACGCCGACCGGCTGTCGGTGTGCACGGTCGACATCGGCGACGGGGAGCCGAGCACGATCGTGTGCGGCGCGCCCAACGTGGCCGCGGGCCAGACCGTGGCGGTGGCTCGGCCCGGCGCGATCATGCCCGACGGCACGAAGCTCGGTAAGGCGAAGCTCCGAGGAGTCGAGTCGAGCGGGATGATCCTCGCCGAGGACGAGGTCGGGATCGGCATGGACCACGCCGGGACGATGGAGCTGGACGAGTCGCTGTCCGTGGGCGCGCCGCTGGCGAAGCACCTGCCGATCGCGGACGAGGTGCTGGAGCTCGAGATCACGCCCAACCGGCCCGACGCGATGGCCGTGTACGGGGTGGCCCGCGACCTGCACGCCGTGACGGCGGCGCCGCTGGCCGAGGACCCGACGGCGAAGGACGCGTCGCCGTCCGGCGACGACCGCGCCGAGGACCACGCGAGCGTCGAGATCGCAGACCCGGAGATCTGCCTGCGCTTCACCGCGCGCGTGTTCGAGGACGTGAAGATCGGGCCGTCGCCGCTGTGGCTGAAGCAGCGGCTGATGGCGGCCGGCCAGAGGCCGATCTCGAACGTCGTGGACATCACGAACTACGTGATGCTCTGCGTCGGCCAGCCGCTGCACGCGTTCGACCTGGACGAGGTGCGCGGGCGGCGGATCATCGTGCGGCGCGCGAGTGAGGGCGAGACGATGACCACGCTCGACGGCTCCGAGCGAACCTTCACCGATGAGATGGCGCTGGTGTGCGACGCGGAGGGACCGAGCGGGATCGCCGGCGTGATGGGCGGGCTGATCTCGGAGGTGTCCGACAAGACCACGCGCGTCCTGATGGAGGCGGCCACCTGGGTGGGCCCGAACATCATGCGCACCTCGAAGGCGCTCGGTCTGCGGACCGAGGCGTCGGCCCGGTTCGAGAAGCAGCTGCACCCGGACGTGGCGATGGCGGCCCAGCGGCTGGCGGCGCGGCTGATGGTGGAGCTGTGCGGAGCGCGGCTGGTGCCGGGCACGCTCGACGCGTACCCCAACCCACTTCAGGATCAGGTTGTGCCGCTGCGCGCGGAGCGGATGGAGAAGCTGCTGGGGGAGCGCATCGACGAATCCACCACCACCGGGATCCTGGAGCGGCTCGGCTTTGAGCGGAGCGGCGAGGGCTGGAAGGTCCCGCCGTGGCGCTACAGCGACGTCGAGCGCGAGGCCGACCTGATCGAGGAGGTCGCCCGGATCCACGGCCTCGACAAGCTGCCGACCACGCTGCCCGCCCGCAAGGGAGCGATCGGGCGGCTCACCGGGAGTCAGCCGTTGCGACGGCGGCTCGAGGATCTGTTACGAGATCGCGGCCTGCTCGAGACGATCTCGTACAGCTTCACCTCGCCGGAGACACTGGCGCGGCTGCGGATCACCGACGTCGAGCCCCTGCGCATCGAGAACCCGCTGAGCGAGGACCTGAGCGTGATGCGGCCGCTGCTGCTGCCTGGCCTGCTCGACGCCGCGCGCCACAACACGGCGCACGGCCGCGCGGGGGTGGCGCTGTTCGAGTCGGCGCACACCTACCTGCCGGCCGGCGCGCTGGAGCCGGCGCCGGACGGCTCCCCGGGTGGCGCTACCCCGGCCGCCGAGCAGCACCGTCTCGGCGCCCTCCTCACCGAGGCGACGCCCGCCGGCTGGCGTACGCCCGCCCGCGAGGCCGACTTCTACGCCGGCAAGGCCCTCTTGGAAGCGCTCCTCGAGGCAGCCGGCATCGACGGCTCGCGCGTGGAGGAGCCCGCGGGCGAGGCGGCCACGGGGGCGGTGCCGGGCGAGGCGGCCGCGGGCGTGCGGCCCTTCCTGCATCCCGGCCGTCAGGCATCGGTGGTCAGCGCCGAGGGGGTCGAACTCGGGTGGATCGGGGAGCTTCATCCGCTGGTGGTCCGTGAGTGGGAGCTGCAGGGGCCGGCGACCGCCTTCGAGCTTGACGCCGGGCTTCTCCACGAGCTCACCGCCGGTCACACCGCGACCTACTCGGACGTGACGAGCTTCCCCGCCGTGTTGCAGGACATCGCCGTGATCGTTCCGGACGACGTCCCGGCCGCCCGGCTCGCCGACGTGGTGCGGGCGGGCGCCGGCGATCTTCTTGCGGACCTGAGGGTGTTCGACCTCTACCACGGCGAGCAGGTGGGGGAGGGCAACAAGTCGCTCGCGCTGCGGCTCGAGTTCCGTGCCCCGGACCGCACGCTCACCGACGAGGAGGTCGCTGAGCGCCGCGCCGCGATCGAGAAGGAGCTCGAGTCGATCGGAGGCCGCCTGCGTGCCTGACGGTGTCGCGGTCATCGGTGCGGC
>DASUYU010000082.1:0-3916 GCA_036377235.1 Thermoleophilaceae bacterium | reverse complement strand
GCAGCCCCGAGGGCGCCCGACCGTTCCTGGCCGAGGCGGTCCCACTCGCTCGTGAGCACGGAGACCCGGTCCTCTTGGCCCTCACCTGCGGCAACCTCGGCCTGGAGGCACTCTTCACGGATGATCTCGACCGGGCGCAGGACGCGTTCGACGAGCAGCTTCGGCTGTGCCGCGAGCACGTCCTGAGGCACTCCGCCTCAGAGGGCCTTGGCGGCTTGGCGGCGGTCGCAGCTCGCCGGGGCGATCCAGAGCGGGCCGCACGGCTGCTCGGTGCAGCGAGCGTGATCGGCCCGATCGGCGATGCCGACGTAAATGCGCAGCTCGAACAGCACTTCTTCGCCCCGGCACGCGACTGCACACCGAACTGGAGCCACGCCCACGCGGCCGGCGCCGAGCTGAGCTTCGATGAGGCGATCACCTTCGCACGGCACCGGGGCTAAAAAAATCGCGCCGATCATCCGCAGTACATGGACGAGCAGCGGTCGATCTTGGTTGTGGAGGACGACGAGGCCACGCGGGCGTTCCTGCTCGACAACCTCAGGGCGGATGGCTTCCGGGTCGCTGGGGCCACGAGCCCGGGGGAGGCGGTCAGGGGGATCGAGGTGCGGCGGCCGAGCCTCGTGGTGCTCGACATCGCCCTCGAGGGCGGCAGCGGCCTGGACGTGCTCGACCGGGTGCGCCACGCCGACGGGCTGGCGTCGCGGATCGACCCCGATCTCCCGGTCATCGTGCTGAGCGGCCGGACCGCGGACGCCGACCGGGTGCGGAGCTTCGCCCGCGGGGCTGACGACCATCTGAACAAGCCCTTCCTGTACCAGGAGCTGCTCGCGCGGGTCCGCGCGGTACTGCGGCGCGCGGAGGGTCGGCGGCGGCAGGGGCTGCTCCGGGTGGGGGAGCTGACCGTCGACCCGAGCACCCGTGCGGTGCGCCTGGCGGGGAAGAAGGTGGAGCTGGCGGCGAAGGAGTTCGCGCTGCTGCACGCGCTCGCCGAGGAGCCCACGCGCGTGTACGGGAAGAACGAGCTGCTCCGCGACGTCTGGGGCTTCCAGAGCCTCGGCCGCACGCGGACGCTCGACGCGCACGCCTGCCGGCTGCGCAAGAAGCTGAGTCCCTCATCGCGGCCCTGGGTCGTGAACGTGCGCGGCGTGGGCTACAAGCTGACGGAGGCGGTGTGACCGAGGCGGTTCCGACCGCAGACCCCGATCTCGTGGCCCGCGCGGAGCATGAGCTGCGGGGGGCGGCGGCTGCGCTCGCCCTCGCATGCGAGACGCTGCGGCGAGATCCAGCGACGGGCGAGCAGGCCGCGATGATCGACGCGCAGCTCGACCGTTTGCGCGCTGGACTCGAGGATCTCGCGGCTGCGCGGGGCGCGGGAGCGCGTGGGGAGGGAGAGGAGCCGGTCGAGGTGGGTGCCCTCACGCGCGCCGCCGCCCGGCCGTGGGCCACCTCATTCGAGTGGGAGGGAGGGCCCGCGCCCGCGAACCTCGACCGTCGCCGGTTCGCCAAGGCGCTCGGCAACGTGCTGGCGAACGCCGCGAAGCACGGATCCGGCGACGTGCGCGTGACGGGTCGCGCGCATGAGGGCGGCATCCGGCTTCAGGTGCGCAACCGCGGCCGCGGGCTGACGATCGCCTGCAAGGCGGCCGAGGAGCTCGGCGGGTCGCTGAGCTTCGAGATCGTCGACGACACCGCCGTCGCGACGCTCGACCTGCCGGCCGGGTGAACCCTCGCCGCCGGCGCGGCCTCCTTCTGCTGTGCGTGGCCATGGCGAGCGGCGGCCTGGCGGCGTCCGAGGTCCACGACCGCGAGCAGCGCGCGGCGGAGCGGCTCGGGCCGGAGGTGGACGTGCTGGTCGCGGCGCGGGACATCCGGGCAGGCTCGCGAATCGGGAGAGCCGACGTCGGCGTGCGGCGTGTGCCTGTTCGCTTCGCTCCGCCCGACGCACTGCCCTCGGCCGATGCGGTGATCGGGGCCCGGACCGCACCAGCGCTCAGGGCGGGCGCCTACCTCACCGCTTCCGTCTTCGAGGGGCCGCGCCGGCCACAGGACGACTTGCTGCGGCGCGGTGAGCGAGCCGTCGCGGTGGAGGTCGCGGGCGGCAGCGTCGTAGCCGAGCTGCAGCCCGGCGCCAGCGTCGACGTGCTCGTCTCGACCGAGACCGGGACCGGCGGCGGCCGCACGACGATGGCACTTGCGGGGGTGGAGTTGCTGCGAATGGCGGCGGGACCTGTGGGGTCATATGGAGCGGCGGATCCGGAGGGCGCCGCGTCTTCCGACGCCCCGACCGCCCTGGCGACGCTCCGAGTGAGCGTCGACCAGGCGATCTACCTGACGGCCGCCGACAACTTCGCCCGCGAGATCCGCCTCCTGCCACGTCCGCGCGGCGACCACACGCGGGCCGGAGGCGCGGTGTCGCAGGGTCAGCTCTGAGCGCGTTCGATGCGCTCGACCGTGCCGTCCTCGTTCCCGAGCAGGGCCAGCGAGGCCATGTCGAGGAAGAGGCCGTGCTCGACCACGCCGGGGATGGTCTTCAGCGCGGTGGCGAGTGCCCGGGGGTCTGACCCCTCCGGGATGGGGGCGTCGAGGATGTAGTGGCCCTCGTCGGTCACGTAGGGCTGTGAGCCGGCCCCGTTGAGGCGCAACTCGGCGTCGGGCAGGAGCTCGGACAGGCGGCGGCCGGTGTCCCTCCACGCGAACTGCACGACCTCGACGGGCAGGCGGAAGCCCCGCCCGAGCCGGTCCACCTTCTTCGCCGTCTCGGCCACCACGACGAAGCGCTCGGCTGCGGCGATAACGATCTTCTCGCGCAGCAGGGCGCCGCCGCCTCCCTTGATCAGGCCCAGGTCGGGGCCCACCTCGTCCGCGCCGTCCAGCGCCAGGTCGAGGCCGAAGGTTCCGTCCAGCTCGCGCACCTCGATCCCGGCGCTCAGCGCGATCTCGCGCGTGCGCTCGGAGGCGACGACCGCGCGGGTGCCGGCGGGCAGGTGCGCGATGGTCGCCCACACCGCCCGGCCGGAGCCCAGCCCGATGATCCCGTCGGCGGGAACGAGCTCGGCCGCGGCGGCTGCTGCTGCCTCGCGGGCGGCGGATCGGTCGGCCACGGGCGGCAGCTTCGCACGCGGGCCGGAAGACAGCCCTGAGCAGCCTGGGTTGGGCGTTTTTCATGGCGATATGCCCAGGAAAAGCGACCAACCCCGGGAAGGAGGGGCTGCCCCAGAGCCGCGCGCCTTTACCGGGTGCCTACCGGCGGCCAACCGGCGTCGCCTGCAATGGACGCGTGATCAGGTTCGCTCGCATCCCCAGGCCCGGTACGGCGGCGCTTCTGTTCACCTGCCTATTCGCCGTCCAGGCCGCGTTTCTCACGATCGCGCCGATCCTGCCGGAGCTCTCCAAGGACTTCGGCGTCTCGACGGCCGCCGGCGGACAGCTCCGCAGCGTGTCCGGCCTCGCCGGGCTCGCGGCGGCGCTGATCGCCATCGCGTTCCGCCACAGGATCGGCGTCCGGCGGCTCCTCCTATCGGGTCTCACCGCGCTCACCGCCGGCGCGCTCCTTAGCTCCGCGGCCCCCAGCTTCGCGGCGCTCGCCGCCGCACAGGTGCCCGTCGGCTTCGGGCTCGCCTTCGTCCTCGCGGGCGGATTGGCCGCCGCGGCCGAGTGGAGCGCGCCCGGGGAGCGTCCCCGGGTGCTCGCCTGGGCGCTGCTCGGCCAGCCCGGCGCGTGGGTTGTGGGCATGCCCCTCATCGGGCTGGTCGCGGATGTGGATTGGCGACTCGCGTTCGCCATCCCGTTCACCGCCGCCGCGACCGCTCTCGTGGCGGTTCGCCGGCGTGCTCAGGGAGGGGAGAGCCGGGCGCGAGCGGGTGAGGTGGGATCCGGCACGTCCATCTGGCGCCGCCCGGACGTCGTCGGCTGGGCC
>DASUYU010000081.1:0-3938 GCA_036377235.1 Thermoleophilaceae bacterium | reverse complement strand
GATCGCCTGGGGCGTGCCGTCGCCCGCCCGCTCGATCGTCGTGGTGTTGCCGTCCCGGTCCTCGATGCCGGTCAGGCGGCCGGCGTCGTCGTAGCTGAACTGCTGAAGCTTGACGCCGGTAATCCCGTCCACCGTCCGGCGGTGACGGCCGGCGGCGTCGAACTCCCAGACCTCGCTTCCGTCCTCGGACGGAACGGCGGTGGACGAGCGTCCGAACCCGGGCAGCGCGGGCTCGATGCGCCGGAGCTGCGCGGGTCCGTCCTGGTAGATCACGGAGCCGTCGGGATCGACCATCAGCCCTCGGCCCTGCTCGATGCACGTGCGGGTGGCCTGCTCGCCGTCCTGGGAGAAGCCGCCGCAGAGCCCGCGGGGGAGTCCGGCGATGTGCTCGAGCACTCCGTCCGGACGCACCTGGCTGATGAACACGGCGCCCGGCGAGCCGGGCTCGTCGTGGCGGATGTAGACCTCGCCGTTCGGCCCGATGGCCACGCCCGTCGGGTTTCCGATCGGCGACCCCACCGCCTGCTCGCCGTACGTCGGCGGCCCGACCGGGTCCGCGCGGTTGCCCGCGATGCGGTGGATGCGGCCGTCCGGCGCCACGCGCTCGACGATGTGCTCGGTGGGCAGCGCGAAGTACAGGGACCCGTCCGGTCCCATGGCGAGCCCGTAGGGGACGCCGCCGAAGTCGTTGTCGCGCGCCGGCTCCCCGTCACCGAGGTCCTGGTCGTCGGCGGGGAGGTTGTCGGTGCCTCCGCCCGCCACCGTCTCCACGAGGCCCGAGGCGCTCAGCCGGCGGAGGCGTCCCTTCATCCCGTTGGTCGTCTGGGGCCGCTCGGTCCAGTACAGCGAGCCGTCCGAGGCCGCGAGCACCGCCTGCGGATCGGTGACCGCGGTCTGGGGCCCCGGGACGCCGTCGTGGTACCCGACGCCCGTGTCCATGCTGCCGGCGACGGTGCTGATCGTCCCGCCGGGCGCGACCTTCCGGATCAGGCCGCGCGGGTAGCTCGCCCCGCCGGGCGTGATGACGAAGTAGAGCGAGCCGTCGGGTCCCGCGCTCATCGCGATCGGGTTCCCGCCCAGCACCGCGTCGATCGCCGGCCCGCCGTCGCCCGAAGGCGGTCCCTCCTCCTCCAGTCGCTTGTCGATATCCGTGGCCGTCGAGCGCTTGCCCGCGTAGCGCCCGACCTTCCCGTCGGCGCCGACTCGGAAGATCCCGTGCTCGCGGCCCCAGTTCGCGAAGTAGGTCGTGCCGTCCGGCGCGCGGGTGTTGCCGCTGAGGTTCGGCACGTTCACCTTGGCCGCGGGCTGGCCCTCGGCCTCGGGAGTCCCGACGCTCGGCCCGTTGCCGCCCACGATCGTGCGCGTGGTCGCGCCGGTGGCCTGCGCGGTGCGGTCGGTCCCGTCGCCGAGGTGCACCACGCCGTTGCCGGGGTCGTAGGTGTGATGGTCCGAGAGCGACCACCCGCCAAGGCCGTCCGCCGCCGACGCGTCCCACGACCCGATCGAGCGCGTGACGGTCTGCCCGATCGGGACGCCGCAGAAGAAGTGCGCCTCGATCGAGCGGGAGATGGAGCCGCAGGAGTAGCGCCCGTCGAAGACCTCGAGGTCCGAGGGGAAGGAGGCGAAGCTCTGGTCGAACTGGCTCTCCGAGGCGTAGTACTGGAACTCGTAGACGTAGATCAGCCGGATCGTCACCGTCTGACGGCCCTGCGGCCGGCGGCCGTACGCGTCGAGCCCGTCCCAGGTCACGTGGTGGGTGATGTTGGGCGCGATGTTGGGCATGCCGGCGCAGGTCTGGGTGCCGGTCGTCGGATAGTCCGGGTCGCACCAGCGCTTGACGATGTCCTTGCCGGCCACCGTGACCTTGAGCTCGATGCCCTTGAGCCGGTCCGGCACGGTGGCGCCCGTGATCGGCACGTCGAGCGCGTCGTCGACGGACCAGCCGGGCTGGCGGTCGCTCGAGTAGCTGAGCGAGTACGGCGTGCCGGTGACCGGCAGCGACTCGCCGAGCGTGCCGGTCTCGCAGCCGATGATCGAGCCCTTCGCGCGGCAGGGGTCGTTCGGGTCCTGCCACACGAACTCCTTGAGCTTGGGCGGCTGCGCGCCGCGCGGCGGGCCATAGGGCCAGTTGTGGTCCCACGGGGTGAAGTGCCTGAGCGGCACGCGCCAGAGCTCCTGCCCGGGCTCGTAGCGGTCGGCGAGCACGCGCAGCTCGTCGTCGCCGATGCCGAGCCCGTCGGCTCCCTCGAGCACGGCCTTGCCGTCCGACTCCGAGGCGATCTTGATGACGCGTCCGTCATGCCCGGGCTCCCAGTCCGCGTCCTCGCGGTCGTATGAGCCCGTCGGCACGTCGCTGCCGACCGGCGCGCCGATGAAGTTCTGGACGTAGTTGATGACCGGCTTGTCGAAGGCGACCTGGGTCGCCCGCTCCGCCAGCGCCTCGTCGACGCTGAACTCGGCCGCGTACGTGTAGCCGCTCGTCCCCGGCAGCGAGCCGGGCATTGCCTCGTCTCCCTGGTCGCCCGCGGTGAACTCCGTGATCCGGACGTTCATGTCGCCGAGCTCCTTGTGCGAGCCGTCGGGGAGCGTCATCGTCGCCGTCAGGTCCTTCGGGAACAGGAGGAGCGCGCGGCGCGTGCCGTCCGCGTCTGTGGTGGGCGTTCCGAGGGCGACCTGGAAGGGGTCGTCCGAGTCCTTGGCGATGCGCGTCACCGCGCCGTCCAGCGGGACCATCACCACGTCCTCGATGCGGTCGTACGCCTCCCACGCGGGGTCGACCGCGCGCTGCGACGTGAGGAAGCCGGCGGCCTCAAACACGAGCGTCAGCCCCGTGCCGTTGACGGCGAGGTCGTAGCGCCCGTCCGCGCGGGTCTGCGTGCGCCCGAGCTCGGGGTGGTCGAGGACGGTCACGCGGACGCCCTCGATCGGCACGCCGGCCCGGTCGAGCACCCGCCCGCGGAGCACGAGCACCTGGTCGCGATCGATCGTTCCCGGGGTCACGCCGCGCTGCACCGGAGTCACCGCGCTCCACAGGAAGTTCGCGGCGTCGAAGGTGGAGACGGCCGTCGTCTTGGGCAGCGCCGGCGCCACGGCGGCAGGGTCGGGCGGGATCGGGTCGGGTCCGCCGGGGCCGCCGCCCGGACCGGTGGGCGGTGGCGGCAGCTGCGGGTCACCGGGACGCACGGGCGGTCCACTCGGCCCGCCGGAACGCCCCGTGACGGTCACGCCGGCGCGGGCCACGCGGCAGTTGTTTCGCTCGTTCCGCTCGCGGACCTTGCCGGCGAGGTCGGCGCACGCGAGCACGCGGTAGGTCCCGCCGGCGACGTAGTCCGGGACCCGCAGCTTCGCCGTTCCGCGCGACGAGCGGCGCCCGCGCAGCGCGGCCACCTTGGCGGTGCCGAGCGCCACGTCGGCGGCATCGCGGCGCGTGTTCAGCGACAGCGAGAAGCCGATCGTGGACGCGCGGGCGCGCCGCGAGCCGGCGTTCCGCACCGCGAAGGACGTGCGGAGCGACGCACCCGCGTCGATCGTCGCCGGCGGGGCGCCGACGCTCGCGACGCTGAGATCGGCTCCCGCGCGCGGCCTGGAGGCGCCGGCGGGCGACGTCGCGGTCAGGGCGACCGCGAGGGTGAGCAGGAACAGGAGGGCGGCGGCGGAGGAACGCGACATCACGGTCGCCCATGCTCCGTTTCGGCCCTGAATGAATCCTCAATGGCGCCTAAGCCGACTTCTCGTCGATGTCGGGGAGCTGCCGCCATTCGGTGAACTTGCCGTTCTCGATCGTGTAGCGGACGCGCGTGAAGCCGCTGCACTTGCCGCCCGGGCCGCGCCTCAACCGGAACGTGGCGAGCACGCGGTGAGCGTGACCGCCGCCCTTCATCCCCACGAGCTCCGCTCTGCACGGCAGCGACGCGTTGAACGCGAACGCATCCGATTGC
>DASUYU010000080.1:0-73481 GCA_036377235.1 Thermoleophilaceae bacterium | reverse complement strand
GACGCGACGCCGGCCGCCTGATCGACTGCCTCGAGCTGTGCGAGGACACGCGCCGCCGGCTCGAGCGCAACGTGCTCGAGGACCTCGCGCTCGAGGCGCTCTTCAACCGGCTTCGCCGCCGCTGCTGAGCTCGTCCGCGCGGGCGCGACCGAGCGCGTCCACGAAGGGGACCGGCGCGATGTCGAAGAGCGCGGCGCCAGAGGGGTCCGTGACCACGGTCGGCGTCGACAGGCCCTCGATCAGAGGCCGCGCGACGCCCGCGTCGACGGGCGTCACGAGCCCGATCCACAGCGACGAAAGCCACGGCGTCAGGAACGGCACCCGCACGCGCGGGCGCCGGGGACGCCCGAGCACGTCGGCCATTCGGTCCAGCATCTGTCCGTAGGAGAGCACGTCGGGGCCGCCGATCTGGATCTCGCGGCCCTCGGAGGCGGGCACCTCGGGCGCGGCCGCCAGGTAGGCGAGCACGTCGTCGATCGCGATCGGCTGCGTCGGCGTCTCCAGCCACGCGGGCGCGATCATCGCGGGCAGCCGCTCGACCAGGTAGCGCAGCGTGCGGTAGGACTCGCTGGCGGAGCCGACCACCATCGCGGCGCGGAAGGAGATGAGCGGCGGCCCCTCGGCACGCAGGGTCTCGGCGGTCTGGTGGCGCGAGCGCAGGTGCGCCGAACGTGGCTGGTCACCGAGGCCGCCGAGGTAGACGACGCGCGCGATGCCCTCGTCGCGCGCCATCCGCGCGAAGTTCTCGGCCGCGCGGCGCTCCCGCTCGGCGAAGCCCTCGCGGCCGCCGCCGCGGCCCATCGAGTGGACGAGGTAGTAGGCGGTGTCCACACCCTCCCCGGCGCCGCGGAGGCTGCCGGCGTCGAGCACGTCGCCCTCGTGCAGCTCGTGGCCGGCGTCGGCCAGGCGCGAGGCACGGCCGCGATCGCGCACCAGGGCGCGCACGTCGGCGCCCTGCTCGGAGAGCGCGGCCGCCAGGCGACCTCCGATGAAGCCGGTGGCTCCGGTGACGAGTGCGCGCATGGGCCGGTTGGTACCACGGTCTCCGTTGGCGCAACCTCCGGGCTGGGCGAACGGCGGCATTTAGGGGCACGGTTCGGAGGGGGCTTGCCGACTTAATCCCGATATACGGGATCAGGACGTCAAGCCCCCCGTTGGAGCCCACCGTTCAATGCCGGTCGTTCGCGGGCGGCAACGCGCGGCCCGAGGAGAGGGTCAGCCGATCGACGCCGTGTCCGCCAGCCCCTGCCGGTGCGCCACCGCGGCCGCCTCCGTCCGGGAGCGCACGTTCAGCTTCGCCAGGATGCGGGAGACGTGCACGCTGGCGGTCTTCTCCGCCATGTGGAGGCGCTCGCCGATCTCGCGGTTCGTGGCGCCCGAGGCGACCAGGGTGAGCACGTCGCGCTCGCGCGGCGTCAGGCCGAACGGGTCGTCGGCCTCGTCGCCGTTCGACGCAGCGGCGGCTGGCGCGGGTGCGCCGTCGCCCAGCTGGAGGCGTGCGCGGGCGGCCAGCGACTCGATCTCCTCTATCAGCCACGCGCTGCCGAGCATCCGGGCGGTCGCCAGGGCCGAAGATGCCGCGCGGGTGGCGCTGTCGCGGTCACGCCTGGTCATCAGTGCCTCCGCCTCGCGCCAGCGCGCGTAGGCCGCCGGGTACGGGCGGCCGAGCGATTCCCACGAGGCCGCCGCGCGAGTCCACAGGGTGGACGGCGCGGCGCTGTCCGTCGCCCGTGCGTACTCGGCCTCGGCGGTCGCCAGCTCCGTCTCCTCCACCGGCCCGCAGGACTCGGCGGCGAGCCGGGTGCGCTCGATCAGCGCGTCGGCGCGCTCGCGTACGTGCTGCTCGGCCTCGGTGTCCTGGCGATCGCGGGCGAGCTGCCCGGCGTCGCCCTCCACCCGCAGGCCCATGGCGGCGGCCGCCGTGATCCGGGCCATGTCGTCGGAGCAGTATTCGATCCGGTCGATCGTGTCGTCGATCGCGGTGCGGGCGCGGTCGATGTCGCCGTGCCGGCGCGCGAGCTCGGCGCGCATCACGCCGTACGGGCCCACGAACTGGGGCTCCGTCATGCCTGCCACGGCGCGGTCCATCGAGGACAGCGCCTCCTCGGCCAGCTCCAGATCGCCGCGCCCGAGCGCCAGTACCGCGCGACCCACCTGCCATAGGAGGATGGTGCCTCCACTATGTCGCCGGCTCTCGGCGGGAATGATCGCCTCCGCCTCGTCCCAATCGCCCAGGTAGTACAGGAACTCGGCGATCGACAGCCGCAGCCAGTCGACCGTGCGCCACGGCGTGCTCGACTCGGCCTCGAGGCCCTGGCGCGCGACCTCCAGCGCCTCGCGGGTGCGCCCCGCCAGGTTGAGGACATCCGCGATGTTGACCCACGCCCCGGCCATGTCCATTTCGTGCCCGAGCTCGCCGGCGATGTCGAGCGACTCGTGCAGGAGCTGCACGCCGGCCTCCACATCACCCTGCATCCCCAGTGCGGTCCCGAGCGCGTTGAGCGAACGCCCCTCGGCCTCGCGGTTGCCTGAAGCGCGCGCAATCGCGAGCGCCTCCTCGGCAGTGTCCTTCGCCTCGGTCAGCCGGATCTGCACCATGCGCTTCTTCGCGAGGTACGAGAGCAGCGTGGCCCTCTCCGCGCTCTGATCGCCGTCCGGGAACAGCGCCAGTCCCTGCTTCAGCTCCTCGATCGCTTCGTCCTGCCGGTGCTGCGACCAGAGCGATTGGCTCAGCCGCTCGCGCAGCAGGGCGCACGCACCCAAGTTCTCACCCTCGTCGCCCACGAGCTCGAAGGCGCGCCGCAAGAGCGCCTCCTGGCGAGCCGGCTCCCCGGCCTGGTCGGCGGCGAACGCCGCCCGCTTCAGCAGCTCGACCTGGTCGATCCCGGCCACGGCCTCCGGATCGGACACCCGGTCCCACAGTCCGAGCGCCCGCTCGAACAGCGCGAGCTCCTCGCCGAAGGCGTTGACGCGCTCCGCGGCGAGCGCCGCGCGCACGGCGGCCGCGAGCGCCTGCGGCTGGTCGCCCGCCGACGCCCAGTGGTGCGCAGCCGATGCCGTGATGTGAGCGCCCGCGTCGCCTGCCTCGATCCGATCCTGCAGCGCGCGCGCCAGCGCGGCGTGCATCGCGGTGCGCTCGCCCGGCAGGAGGTCGTCGTAGATCACCTCGCGCAGCAGCGCGTGGCGGAAGCCGTAGCTCTCGTCACCGACCGTCACGACGATTTGGCTCGCGACGGCCTCGCGGAGGGCGTCGCGCAGGTCGCCGGGCTCGAGGCCCGCGACCGCGGCCACCAGCGCGTGGTCGGCCGCCGGCTGGCACGCGAGCCACTGAAGCACCTCCTGCGCGTTCTTCGACAGCCGCTCCACGCGCAGCATCAGCGCGTCGCGCAGCGTGGGCGGCAGCGCGCCGCGGCCGTCTAGGCCCGCGGCCAGGATCTCCTCCGCGTACAGGGCGTTCCCCTCGCTCCGCGCGAACACCCGCTCCACCAGCTCGGCGCGCGGCGGGTCGGCGAGGATCCCCGCGAGCTGCTCACCCAGTTCCTCGCGCGTGAAGCGCGGCAGCTCGAGCAGGCGCGTGTAGGGATCGCTGCCGAGCTCTGCCAGGAGCGGCCGCAGCGGATGGCGGCGATGCAGCTCGTCGGAGCGGTAGGTGCCGACGATCAGGAGGCGCTCGCTGCACATCGTGCGCGAGAGGAAGCCGATGAACGAGCGGGTGGAGCTGTCCGCCCAGTGCAGGTCCTCGATGATCAGCAGCACCGGCTCCTCCTCGGCGAGCGCCTGGAGCACCGCCAGGAGGGCTTCGAACACGGTCGATTGCGCCACGTGCTCGGAAGCGGCTCCGCCCCCGACGCCGGGGAGAATCGCGTCGAGGGCGGAGCGGAGCTGGGGCGCCAGAGTCTGGAGGGAGGGGTCGCCCTGGCGCACCAGGGGCCGGAGGGCGGTGAGCAGAGGGGCGTACGGGAGCTCGTCGTCGCCGAGCTCTACGCAGTCCCCGGAGAGGACACGGGCGCCGGCCTCGCGCGCGTGCCTCGCCAGCTCGTCGGCAAGCCGGGACTTGCCGACGCCTGACTCACCGCCAACTAAAGCGAGGGAAGGACGAGATGAGATGGCCTCCTCGAGCGCGGCGCGCAGCTCGGCGAGCTCGGCGCTCCGACCTACGAAGCGGTCGCTCGTCATGCGCGTGGCCATCGTAAGAGGATGCCAGCCGTCGCGGCTCGCGTCCCATCGCGTCGATGCGGGAGTGGATGTAGATGGCGTTGAGACGGGGGTCCATGTCTGCTCCTTGGTGGTTGACTGCACCTAAGGAGTGTCGTCCTGAGGCCCCCTCCTCACATCGGGCATAAGGAGCGACTTTCCGCCTCCGACCCCTTACTTCCGTAAGTGCAAGCCTTACCTGCGTGAGAGCGGGCCTGTGCGACACCTGCGCGCACCAGAAGATCGTGCGCAGCGGGCGCGGAAGCGTGTTCTCCATGTGCCTTAGGCACAGGACCGACGACCGCTTCCCCAAGTACCCGCGGATACCGGTGGAGCGCTGCCCGGGCTACGAGAAGAGGGTCAGCGAGTCCCGTTGACGATCGTGTGGCCGTCGTCGGCCACGCGCACCGTCGGCGCCTTGTTGGAGATCGTGCCCGCGAACACGCCGCGCGGCGCCGGGCCGCCGCCCTGGGCGACCGCCTTCGCCTTGCCGTCGAGGCCGGCGTTCACACGCCACGCGATCCTGTAGTCGCCCGCGCGCACCGCGGTCACGCTCCACCTGAACGTCTTCGACTGGTCCGGGCGCAGCGGCCCGCATGCCCACGTGTTCACGTACGCGGTGTCGCAGCCGCGCGGGGCGGCGTCCTTCGACTCCGGGAAGCCGGCGATCTTCACCTGAACGCCGTTGATCGCGAACACGGGGCGGGTCGGGTCGGCGAGCTCGTCGTTGTTCTTCCGCTCGTCGAAGCCGTTCACGGTCAGCCCGATGTTCGGGATGGTCTCGCGGCCGGCGTTCCGCAGCGTCACGACGAGATCGGAGCTCTTCGCGAGCTTCTGCTTCTCCGGGAACGACGCCTTCACGACCTCGACCGGGAAATCCCCGGACGCCTCGTTCTCGTCCTGTCGCTCGCCTCCCCCGCAGCCCGCAACAGCGAGCAGGCAGAGAGCGACGACGTAGATCCTCCACGCCCTCACAGCACCTGGAACATACCCCGAAATCACGGCATACGCGCCACCAAGGCGCCAACCACGGTTCCCTCTGGCGCACCTCCAGTGCATGCCATAGGCTTCCGAAGGGGAGGAGTACGAGGAGTGGTACGAGCCGCAGCCGATCGGGTCTTCTTGCCGACCAAGAACCTGCTGGAGCAGGTTGGCGACATGATGATCCTCACAGGGAAGACATTGATGTCAGCCCTGCGTCCGCCGTACCCGTACGGCACCGAGTTCGTGCAGCAGTTCCTATTCATGCTGCGGCTCTGCTGGCTGCCGCTCACGATCTCGACGATCGCGTTCGGCTACGGCGCGCCAGGGCTTCAGGCGGGCAACTTCCTCGTCCTGTTCGGCGCGATCGACCGGCTCGGCGGCTTCTTCGTGCTCGCCTCGATCCGCGAGTTCGCCCCGACGGTGACCGCGATCATCACCGCCGGCGTGGGTGGCACCGCGATCACAGCGGACCTGGGTGCCCGCAAGATCCGCGAGGAGCTGGACGCGCTTCAGGTGCTTGGCGTCGACCCGATCAAGAACCTCGTGGTACCGCGGTTCCTGGCGCTGATGACCGTGACGGGCCTGTTCAACATCTACGCGCTGATCTTCGGCATCTTCGGCGGCGTCCTGGCCACGCTCACGTTCGACGCGCCCCTCGGCCCGTTCTTCGCCACTCTGCTCAACAACGCGAGCACCACGGACCTATGGGGATCGGTGGTGAAGACGACGCTGTTCGGCGCCATCATCGCGATCGTCTCCTGTTACAAGGGGATGACTGCGTCCGGAGGCGCGGAAGGTGTGGGTAGGGCCGTGAACCAGGGCGTCGTGATCGAGTTCCTGGGCATCTTCGCGTTCAACTACGTCTTCACGCAGACGCTGCTCGCCACCCATCCCGAGATCTCGGTGATCAAGTAATGGGGTCGAGCTGGCTGTCGGTGCCACGCGACTGGATCGCGTCATTCGGCGACATCGCCAAGTTCTCCGCGCGCATCGTGGGCTCGGTCTTCAACGGGCGCGTCTTCCACTTCTTCGGCGAGGCGCTCCGACAGGCCGGCATCCTGATCCTGGGATCGGCGCTCGTGATCTGGGGCCTCGCGTTCATCCTCGGCCTCCAGTGCGGGATCGAGGGCGCGTACTTCAACCGCTCGGTGGGCGCGCCGGCGTACGCGGGCGTGTTCAGCGCGTGGTGCGACCTGCGCGAGATCATGCCCTACGCCTTCGGCTACATGATGTCGGCGAAGGTCGGCACTGGCCTCGTGGCCGAGATCGGCGCGATGCGGATCTCGGACGAGATCGACGCGCTAGAGGTGATGGGCATCAACTCGCTGGTCTTCCTGTGCGCGACACGGCTGCTCGCCGCCTGGATGGTGCTCCCGTTCATGTACATCGCCGCGGTCGGCGCGGGCTTCTTCGCGAGCTACCTGGCGGTGGTGCAGCAGATCGGGGAGGTGTCGTCCGGGGGCTTCTTCCTGATCTTCTGGATGTTCCAAAACCCACCGGATCTGTTCTACAGCCTCATAAAGGGCATGGCGATGGCGACCGTTGTCGTGCTCGTGGGGTGCTACTACGGCTACAACGCGAGCGGGGGTCCGGTGGGAGTTGGGACGGCGACGGCGAAATCGATGGTGTTGAACACGGTCATGGTCCACCTGGTCGGAATGGTGGGGACCCAGATCTTCTGGGGCTCGAACCCAAGAGCCCCGATTGGCGGGTGAGGACAGAGTGAGCGACGAGCGCAGGGACGAGGAAGCCGACACGAAGCCGCTGGACCCGCGCGACTGGGAGGAGAACCGGGGCGCGGAGCCACCGGCGCAGGGCGAGGAGACGCACGGCGACGAGACGCAGGACGAGGAGACCCAGACCGAGGCGCGGCCCGCGAGCACCGGCGAGATGACGCACGAGCGCGGCTCTCAGGCCGAGGCCGACGAGTACCAGTGGCACACCGGCAGGAAGCGCGAGCACGGGTCGGATGACGCCGTCGAGTTCATCGACGTCGTCAAGGCGTTCGGCCGCAACCGCGTCCTGAACGGGCTGAACCTGGGCCTGCCGGACAACCAGATCTCGATGATCCTGGGCCCGTCCGGCACCGGCAAGTCCGTGTGCATCAAGCACATGGTCGGCCTGCTGTATCCCGACGAGGGCGACGTGCTCGTGCATGGCCAGTCCGTGCCGGACATGGCGGACGAGGAGCTGTTCGAGATGCGCAAGAAGTTCGGCGTCCTGTTCCAGGACGGCGCTCTCTTCGGCTCGATGAACGTGTTCGACAACACGGCGTTCCCGCTCCGCCAGCACACCGACAAGGGCGAGGACGAGATCCGCGAGATCGTGGACCGGAGGCTCGGCGAGGTGGGCCTGGCGGCCGCCGCCGAGAAGATGCCGAACGAGCTGTCCGGCGGGATGCGCAAGCGCGCCGGGTTCGCGCGCGCTCTCGTGCTGGACCCGGACATCGTGCTCTTCGACGAGCCGGACTCCGGCCTCGACCCGGTGCGCACCGCGCTCCTGTGCGAGTTGATCATGGAGGTGCACGAGGAGAACGGCGGCGCCTACTGCGTGATCACGCACGACATCATGTCGGCGCGGCGCGTGGCGGATTACATCGCGATTCTCTGGAAGGGCAGGATCGTCGAGTCTGGCCCGGCGAGCGAGCTCTTCAACTCCGACAACCAGTTCGTGAGACAGTTTCTGTCCGGGGAGGCGCAGGGGCCGCTCGGCATGGAGTAGTACGCAGTACGGCAGTAAGGCGCGCACGGGGCGCGCTGCGGGAGGCGTCGGTCGGTTGACCGCGCTTGGACTCGAAGACAAGAGAGGGAAGGACTCGCGAGCCGCTCCGTAGCGAGCGTGGCTCCAGCCTGGCCAGAATCCTGGCCACCGGCGCGCTGATCGCCGCCATCGTCCTCGTCGCGCTCGCGATGTTCGGGGACAGCGGGAGCTACCGCGTCAAGGCGGTGTTCGACAACGCCGGCCAGCTCGTGCCCGGCAACCAGGTGCGGGTAGGCGGCCAGCCGGTCGGCAAGATCTCCGACATCGAGCTGGACGACCGGGGGAACGCGGTCGTCACCCTGAAGGTCGACGACACCGTCGCGCCGCTCCACGAGGGCACGACGGCCACCATCCGGGCCTCCTCGCTGTCCGGCATCGCCAACCGCTACGTGTCGGTGAAGCCTGGGCCGAACTCGAACGAGAAGATCGCGGACGGCGGGCACATCGGCTCGGACGAGACGTCGGCTCCGGTGGACCTCGACGCGCTGTTCAACTCGCTGGACGCGAAGACGCGCGAGGGGCTCAAGAACTTCATCCGCGGCACCGGCGACCAGTACGACACGCGCGGGGTGGAGGCCGGCCAGAGCATCCAGTACTTCGCTCCGTTCCTCGACAGCACGTCGCGGCTCACGAAGGAGGTCGCGCTCGACCAGGAGGTGCTCACCCGCTTCCTGAGGGACGGCGCGGACACGGTCTCCGCGATCGCCGAGCGCCGCGACGACCTCACGGACCTGGTGGGCAACACGAACGCCACCATGCGCGCGATCGGCGACGAGAGCACGTCGCTCCAGCGCGCGCTCGAGCTGCTGCCGGACACGCTGCGCAAGGCCAACACGACGTTCGTGAACCTGCGCACGACGCTGGACGACCTCGACCAGCTCACCGCGGTGTCGAAGCCGAACACGAAGGAGCTCGCGCCGTTCCTCCGCGCGCTCCGCCCGCTCGTGCACGACGCGCGGCCCACCATCGCCGACCTCGCCCTGCTGATCCGGGCGCCGGGTCAGAACAACGACCTGATCGAGCTGACCGCCAAGCAGCCGCGGCTCGCGGAGCTCACCGCCAGCGTCTTCCCGCGCGCGATCCGGGCCCTAGACCGGACCGACCCGGTGATCGAGTACGCGCGCGGCTACACCCCCGACCTCACCGCCTGGCTCACGAAGTTCGGCCAGGTGACCTCCTACTACGACGCGAACGGCCACTACGCGCGCGTCATGCCGGTGTTCAGCCCGACGCAGCTCGACCGCGTGCAGAACAAGCTGGTGGCGATCCCGCCGCAGCAGCGGCTCGCCGGGTTCGAGCGCGGCACGCGCCCGACGTGCCCCGGCGGCGCCACCCAGCCGTCCCCCGACGGCTCCTCGCCCTGGCCGTTCCGGGGCTGCGATCCCTCCAGCGGACCACCGTCCGAGGACCCGCCCGGCTGATGCGCAGGCTCGTCTACATCGGCCTGACCGTCGCGCTCCTGCCCTGGATCGTGATCGGCGTGGTGCGCGCGGCGACGCACGACGACACCACTGACCACTACGTCGTGCGCGCGGTCTTCGACAACGCGTCCACGCTCGTCCACGGCGAGGACGTGAAGGTGGCCGGCGTGCCGGTCGGCGTGATCACGGACCTCGACGTGACGCCCGACAAGAAGGCCGCGCTGACCCTGCGGATCGACAACACGGACTTCACCCCGTGGAAGCAGGACGCCCGGTGCAAGGTCGGCGCGCAGGGCCTGATTGGCGAGAAGTTCGTGGACTGCCAGCCCGGCTCGAGCTCGGCGCGGCCGCTGCCACGGATCGACGACGGCGACGGCGAGGGCGCGCACCTCCTGTCGGTCGAGCACACGAGCTCGCCGGTGGACCTCGACCTCCTGAACGACATCCTGAGGCTGCCGTACCGCGAGCGACTCGCGATCCTGCTGAACGAGTTCGGCACCGGCCTGGCCGGCCGGGGCGAGGACCTGAACGAGGTCATCCACCGGGCGAACCCGGCGCTCCGCGAGACCGACGAGGTGCTGAAGATCCTCGCGAGCCAGAACCGCACGCTGGCGCGGCTCGCGAGCGACTCGGACCGCGTGCTCGCGCCGCTCGCGCGCGAGAAGGAGCACTTCGCCGACTTCATCGTCCAGGCGAACGCGACCTCCGAGGCGTCCGCGGAACGCAGCGGCGACCTCCAGAAGAGCATCGAGCTGCTGCCCGGCTTCCTGCGCGAGCTCCGGCCGCTGATGGCCGACCTCGAGGGCTTCACCGACCAGGCGACCCCGGTATTCACCGACCTGAACACGGCCGGCCCGGCCCTCGGCAGGCTGATCAAGGAGCAGGGGGCGCTCGCGGACGCCTCGCGGGACTCCTTCCCGAGCCTTGGCGACGCGCTCGAGCGCGGCCGCCCCGCGCTGATCGACTCGCGCCCGCTGATCCAGGACCTGGGCAGGCTGGGCCGCCAGGCGGCGCCGGTGGCGGTGAATCTCGACGAGCTGACGCGGAGCCTCGAGAAAACCGACGCGCTCAAGCGGCTGAACGACGTCTTCTACACCGGCGCGCTGGCAAGCAACGGGTTCGACAGTCTGGGCCACTACCTGCGCTCGGTGCTGATCACGAACGTCTGCAGCAGCTACGCGGTGGCCCCGAGCTCCGGCTGCGCCTCCACGTTCTACGACCCGAGCGCCGAGGGCAGCGCGGCGTCGGACGTGGCCTCGCTCGAGTCGGCGCAGGCCACCCCCGAGCGCGGCGGCGGCAGCGTCGCGCCGACCGGCACCCTGCTGCGGGATCTGCTCGGGCAGGGCGGCGACCCGAGCGTGGACCGCCGCCGCGAGCAGAACCTCGACGCGCTGCGCAAGCGAGCCCGCCAGGGCTCGCCGGCGCTCGACCCGCAGGACGCGGCGCTCGACTATCTCCTTGGGAGTGACGGCCGGTGAGGCGCGGCGGAGGGTCAGCGCTCGCCGCCAGCCCGGTGCTCGTGGGAGCGGTGACCGTCCTCGTGACGATCGTCGCCGTCTTCCTCTCGTACAACGCGAACTCGGGCCTGCCGTTCGTCCCGACGTACGACCTGAAGGCGGATCTCCCGAACGCCGCACAGCTCGTGAAGGGCTTCGAGGTCCGCGTCGGCGGCGCGCGCGTGGGCTTCATCTCGAAGATCGAGGCACGGAAGCGCAGGGACGGAAGCGCCTACGCGCAGGTCACGATGAAGCTCGACAAGAGCATCGAGCCGATCCCCGCCGACTCGACGCTGCTCGTCAGGCCGCGCTCGTCGCTCGGCCTGAAGTACGTCGAGCTCACACCCGGCTCCGGCCGGGCGGGCCTGCCCGCCGGGGCGACGATCCCGGTGCGCCAGGCGCGCCCCGCCGTCGTGGAGCTGGACGACCTCTTCAACATGTTCGACGCGAAGACGCGGGTCGGGCAGAGGCGCTCGCTCGACGGCTTCGGGGGCGGCCTCGCGGGGCGCGGCCAGGACATCAACGAGGCGATCCACGCGTTCGTGCCCCTGCTCGGCAACCTGGAGCCGGTCGCGCGGAACCTGTCGGCACCGGACACGCGCCTGAACCGCTTCTTCGCCTCGCTGGCGCGCGCGGCTGAGGAGGTGGCGCCGGTCGCCGAGGAGCAGGCGTCGCTGTTCGTGAACCTCGACACGGCGTTCTCGGCGTGGGCGTCGGTCGCGCGCCCGTTCCTCCAGGAGACCATCTCCGAGAGCCCGCCCAGCGAGGCGCTCGCGATCCGGGACTTCCCGCGCCAGCGCCCCTTCATCCGCAACAGCACGGCCTTCTTCCGCGAGCTGCGGCCGGGCGCGGCGGTGCTGCCGCACGCGGCGCCGCTGCTCGCCGACGCCTTCCAGGCCGGCGCGGAGGTGCTGCCGAGGACGAAGCAGATGAACAGCGACCTCGCGGACGTGTTCGAGAAGCTGGACGAGTTCGGCCGCGACTCGGGCGTGAGGGCGGGCATCGACCAGCTCACGCGCGCGTCCTCCTCGCTCCGCGGCCTGCTCGCGTTCGTCACGCCCGCGCAGACCACCTGCAGCTACGGCTCGATCCTGCTGCGGAACGTGGCGAGCCTGCTGGGGGAGGGCGACTCGAACGGCAACTACCAGCGCTTCCTCACCGTGGGCGCGCCACTCGACAAGTTCACGTTCGAGCTCGGCAAGAACAACGAGGCCGGCCCGTCGGCGGCGCCGGCGAACGGGCCGCAGCAGCACAACCACGTGCACGTGAACATGTACCCGAATACCGCGAGCCCGGGCCAGACCCGTGAGTGCGAGGCGGGCAACGAGCGTTACGCCAGCGGCGCCACCGTGATCGGGAACACGGCGGGCTCCCAGGGCACGAAGACGGAGCTGCAGCCATGAGGCGCACGCAGGCATCCCGTCTGAGCCCGTACCAGGCCGGTCTGATCGCGCTGGTCCTCATCGTCGTGTTCGCGTACCTCGGGTTCTCGAAGGACATCCCGTTCACCACGCCGTTCCAGATCAAGGCGGTCTTCGAGAACGCTCCGCCGATCCACAAGAATGAGCCGGTCCGGATCGCGGGCGTCGAGGTCGGGAAGGTCTCGAAGGTCGAGGCGATGGGCGGCGACTCGCCGGCCGTGGTCGTGACGATGAAGCTCGACGACACGGCCCTGCCGATCCACAAGGACGCGCGCGTCAAGGTCCGTCCGCGGCTGTTCTTCGAGGGGAACCTCTTCTTCGACATCCGGCCCGGCACGCCCGGCGCGGGCGACCTCGGGGACGGCGACACGATCCCGGCCTCGCAGACGTCCGCCCCCGTCCAGCTGGACCAGGTGCTCGGCACGCTGAAGACCGACACGAGGCAGGACCTGCAGAAGCTGCTCGTGGGCTACGGCGACGCGATCAACGGCGAGCCGCAGCCGGGCGAGGACGACGACCAGGACCCGTCCACGAAGGGCGAGACGGCCGGCAGGTCGCTGAACGACTCCTACAGGTACTCCGCGCAGGCGCTCCGCGGCGGCGCGATCGTGAACGACGCGATCCTCGGCACGGACCTGCACGACCTCTCCAGGCTGATCGGGAGCCAGCAGAAGATCTTCGCGGCGCTGTCGTCGCGTGAGGGCTCGCTCAAGGACCTCATCACCAACTTCAACACCACGATGGGCGCGCTCGCCTCCGAGGAGGGCAACCTCCGGCAGACGATCCACGAGCTGCCGCTCGTGCTCGAGGCGGCTCGCCCGGCGCTCGACAACCTGAACGCCGCATTCCCCGCCACGCGCGCCTGGGCGCTCGAGATGATCCCGGGCGTCCGCGAGACCCCCGCGACGATCGAGGCGGGCTTCCCGTGGATCCGGCAGGTGCGTGCGCTCGTGTCGCCGGCGGAGCTGCAGGGCCTCCTGGACGACCTCCAGCCGGCGGTGCGGGACTTCGCCGAGTTCACGGACGGCCAGGTGGACTTCCTGCCGCGGCTCGACGCGTTCAACCGCTGCCAGCTGCACACGATCCTCCCGACGCAGGAGCAGCGGATCGACGACGGCGCCCTCTCCACCGGGCTGCGTAACTACGAGGAGTTCTTCCAGTCGATGGTCTCGCTCGCGGGCGAGTCCGAGAACTTCGACGGCAACGGCACCTACGCGCGCCTCGAGGCCGGCGGCGGCTACGCGGTCGAGACCCCGCCGGTGGGACCGGGCGGCACGATGCACTCGAGCGCCTCCGAGCCGCCGCTCGGAACGCGGCCGGCCAAGAGCCCGAAGCCGCCGTACAACGCGGACGCCAAGTGCTACCAGCAGCCGGTGCCGAACCTCTCCGACGCGCCGATCGGGGGCGGACCGTGAAGCGGCAGATCAAGAAGCAGGCGCGCGTGTTCATCGCGATCCTGTTCCTGCTCGTCGGGTCGCTCGGGATCGTCGGCTACGTCCTGTCGAACCAGCGCTTCTACCTGCCGGCGTGGGTGCCCGTGATCGGGACCGACTTCTACGTCGTGAAGGCGGAGCTGCCGAGCGGCCAGGCCATCGTGCCGGGCCAGGGGCAGACCGTGAACGTCGCCGGCGTGAAGGTCGGCGAGGTGGGCTCCGTGAAGCTCGAGGACGGCATCGCCGTCATCGACATGGACATCCAGGAGAAGTACCGGCCGATCTATCGCGACGCCTCCGTCCTGATGCGCCCGAAGACCGGCCTGAAGGACATGTACCTGGCGCTCGACCCGGGCTCGCGGAGCGCGGGCGACCTCCCCGAGGGCGGCCGCGTGCGGGTGGCGAACACGCTGCCCGACGTGAACAGCGACGAGGTCCTCGCGGAGCTCGACGGCGACACGCGCGCGTACCTGCAGATCCTGCTGAACGCGGGCGGCACGGCCTTCGACGACAGGGTCACCGGCGCCGACAGGCGCTACTCGCAGACTGCCGCGCAGGACCTCCGCGAGACGTTCAAGCGCTTCGAGCCGACCGCGCGCTACGGCGCGCGGATCACGCGACAGCTGGCTGAGCGGCGCCAGAACCTCAGGCACGTGATCCACAACTTCCAGGAGCTGTCGACGGCGCTGGCCCACCGTGACCGGCAGCTCGCCGGCCTCGTGGACTCGGCGAACGCGAACTTCCAGGCTTTCGCATCGCAGGAGTCGTCGCTGCGCGAGGCGGTGCGGCTGTTCCCCGGCGCGCTCGAGCAGACTCGCCAGACGCTCACGAAGACGAGCTCGCTGGCGGCGGAGCTCGGTCCCGCGCTCGAGCGGCTGCGGCCGTTCGCGCGCGAGCTGGCTCCGGCGCTCCGGAAGACCCAGCCGTTCTTCCGCGAGACGACCCCGATCGTCCGCGACCAGATCCGGCCGTTTGCGCGCGACGTGCAGCCCACGGTGCGCGACCTCCGCTCCGCGACGAACGACCTGGCCGTCGTCACGCCGAGGCTGTCGCGCACGTTCGGCGTGCTCAACCGCTTCTTCAACATGCTCGCCTACGACCCGCCCGGCGCGCGGCGCCCGTTCAACTTCTGGGCCGCGTGGGCGTCGCACGCCGGCGCCACGATGTTCGACCTCCAGGACGCGCAGGGGCCGATCCGGCGCAGCATCGTGCTCGTCAACTGCAACAACTACAACGTCCTCGAGCAGGTCATCCTCGGCAACCCGCAGCTCGGACTCCTGGCCACGCTCCTGAACCTGCCGCCGGAGCAGCAGGCCTGCCCGCAGAACCAGCCTCCGGACAACTTCGTCCCATGATCAAGCAGACGCCAAGCCTCACACGGATCTTCGCGATGGTCGCCTTCACGCTGTCGTGCTTCGGCATCCTCGTGTTCCTGTGGCTCAGCTTCGGCGGCTCCGTGCCGCTTCAGCCGGAGGGCTACCGGGTGAGCGTCGGCTTCCCCTCGGCGACGCAGCTGGCGCAGGAGGCGGACGTGAGGATCTCCGGCGTGCGCGTGGGGCGCGTGAAGACGAAGGAGCCGAATGTCCACACCGGCCTGACCGACGCGGTGCTCGAGATCGACGCGCGCTATGCGCCGATCCCGAAGGACACGCGCGCGATCCTGCGTCAGAAGACCCTGCTCGGCGAGACGTACGTGGAGCTGTCGCCCGGCAGCCACTCCGCGGGGTTCATCCAGGACGGCGGCAAGCTCTCGCCCGGCCAGGTCTCCGACACGGTCGAGCTCGACGAGATCCTGCGCGCATTCGACCCGCAGACTCGCAACCGCTTCTCCACCTGGTTCGACCAGGCCGGCATAGCGGCTCAGGGCAACGCCGAGCACCTGAACGACGCGCTCGGGCTGCTCACGCCGTTCGCCGAGGACACGGACAGAGTGCTCGCGGTGCTGCGCCAGCAGAGCGGCGCGACGAAGCGATTCGTACGCGACACGGGCTACGTCTTCGACGCGCTCAGCGAGCGCAAGGGCCAGCTGCGCGACCTCATCAGCAACTCGAACCGGACCTGGCAGGCGATCGCGAGCCGCGACCGGCAGTTCGCCGAGACGTTCGTCGTGCTCCCGACCTTCCTGCGCGAGGGCCGCGCCACCACCGCGAGGCTCACGCGCTTCGCCGACAACACCAACCCGCTCATCACCCAGCTGCGGCCGGCGGCCAGGGCGCTCTCGCCGACGCTGCGCGAGCTGGACGCGCTCGCGCCGGACCTGAAGAGCGTGTTCACGAACCTCGACCCGTTGGTGCGCGTGTCCCGCCGCGGCCTGCCGGCCACGGGCGAGGTGCTCGACAACACGAAGCCGCTGCTCCGCCGGCTCGACCCGTGGCTCAAGAACTTCACCCCGATCGTGGACTACCTGGGCCTGTACGACCGCGAGATCACCGCCTTCCTCGGCAACATCTCGGCCGCCACACAGGGGAGGGAGCAGGGCTTCGCCAACCCGGCGGACTTCCTGCACTACGTTCGAGTCGCGAGTCCGCTGGACCCGGAGATGATGACCGGCTATCCGTACCGGCTCGGCACCAACCGCTCCAACCCGTACACGGAGCCCGGCGGGTACGACAAGCTCCGCACCGAGGGCCATCTCGAGGTGTACGGGAGCTACCTGTGCACCTCGCGCCCGTCGCCGGCCATGCCGGACGCGAACGAGTTCCTGCCGCAGAAGGTCGTGGACGACATCGACAAGTTCGTGTTCGGGGGCACGGAGAACCGCAACGCCACCCCGCCGTGCGACCCGCAGGCGCCGCTCGGCCGGTTCGTCGGCCAGCCCGGTGCCTTCCCCCACCTTCAGCCTCTGCCGTAGCTCTCTCCTAAGCTGACGGCGTGATCGGGCGCGCGCTACGACGCCTCGTGGGAGGCGTGAGCCGGCATCCGCTGCCGGTGCTGGGCGTGACGGCCGTGCTCGCTCTGGGCGGCGCCGTGCTGGCGCTCCGGCTCGACACGAGCGCGGCCACGTCCACGCTCGTGAACCGCGGCTCGGATACCTACAGGGACACCGAGCGGTTCAAGCAGGACTTCGGCGGCGAGGCGATCCTGGTCATGGTCCACGGCGACGTCCAGAAGACCGTTCTCACGTCGGACCTCGGCCGGCTGATCCGGCTCGAGGGCTGCCTCAGCGGGAACGTGCCCGACAACAAGCAGGGGCTCGGCAGCCTGCCGCCGGTGTGCCGCCAGATCGCCGACCTGCACCCGGCGAAGGTGGTGTACGGGCCGGGCACGTTCATCAACACGGCCGTCAACCAGATCCGCGACCAGCTCAGCCGGCAGGCGGGCCAGTCGCAGGTGCAGGCCCAGCAGGCGGCCGAGGCCGCCCGGCGGCTGTCGAAGCGGCGCGGCGATCCGCCGGCCGAGCAGCGCCGCCTGGCCGAGGCGGCGGCGAAGGCGGTACAGGCGAAGTTCGTCTCGGACATCCTCCGGCAGGCGCTCAGGTACGGGATCAGCGGCGCGCCGAGCATCAGCGACCCGAGCTTCGTCTCCGCACTGGTCTTCGATCGGACCACCGGGCAGACGGGCATTCCGAAGTCGCGCTTCGCGTACCTGTTCCCGTCTAAGAACGCCGCCCTGGTGCAGATCCGGCTGCGTCCGGACCTGACGGACGCCGAGCAGCAGCACGCGATCGACCTGATCCGGACCGCGACACGGGAGAAGGTGTTCCAGCCGAAGCGCGGGGCCAAGTACATCGTGACCGGCGTGCCGGTGGTGGCGGCGGGACTGGCGGACGCCGTGCGCAGCGCGATCTTCGTGCTGCTCGGAGCGGCGCTCGTGCTGATGGCCGGCACGCTGGCGCTCGTCTTCAACGCGAAGCTGCGGCTTCTGCCGCTGGCGCTCGCGCTCGCGGCGGCCGCCATGACCTTCGGCGCCCTGTCGCTGGCCGGCGGCGACCTGACGATGGCGTCGATCGCGGCGCTGCCGGTCCTGATCGGCCTCGCGGTGGACTACGCGATCCAGTTCCAGGCGCGCTACAGCGAGGCGGAGGCGCGCGGCGAGCCCGAGCCGGCCGTGGCCGCCGTCACGAGCGGCGGGCCGACGATCCTCACGGCCGGGGTGGCCACGGCCACCGGCTTCCTCGTGCTGCTCCTGTCGCCCGTGCCGATGGTGCGCGGCTTCGGCGCGCTGCTCGTGGTGGGCATCTTCGTCGCGCTCGCCTGCGCCCTGTGCGCGGGCTTCGCGGCGCTCACGCGGTTCTCGCGGCCCGGGAAGCCCGATCGCCTGGCGAACCTGCGAACCCATCCCCGGCTGGAGGGTGCGAAGGAGTGGCTCGCCGACCGCTCGTGGCGCACGCTCGGGTTCTCGCTGTCGCGGCCACGCCGCGTGCTCGCCATCGGGCTCGCCGTGGCGCTCGTCGGGCTCGCGCTGGACACGCAGACGACGGTGACCTCCGACATCCAAGAGCTCGTGCCCCAGGATCTGAGCGCGCTCCGGGACGTGGACACGCTGCAGAGGGAGACCGGCGTCTCCGGCGAGATCGACGTGACGATCCGGGCCGACGACATCACCGACCCGGCGGTGGTCGCCTGGATGACGCGCTTCCAGGACCAGGTGCTGAAGGCGCACGGGTTCCGGACCGGGAAGCGCTGCACGCAGGAGCGCAACCCGCCGGAGCTGTGCCCGGCGCTGTCGCTGCCCGACCTGTTCAGCACCGCCGGCACCGGGCAGGCGGCGGTGCGGCGGCTGCTCGACGCCGTGCCGGCGTACTTCTCGCAGGGAGTGGTGACCAGGGACCGGAAGACCGCCAACCTGGCGTTCGGCATCCGGCTGATGCCGCTCGACCGCCAGAAGGACGTCGTGGACGACATCAAGTCGCGGCTCAAGCCGCCGCCCGGCGTGGAGGCTTCCGTGGTCGGCCTGCCCGTGCTGGCCGCCGAGGCGAACGGCGCCCTGTCCTCTCCGTGGCGCCGCGCGCTCACGCTGCTCGCGGCGCTGGCCGGCGTGTTCCTCGTGCTGCTCGTCGCGCGCCGGTCGGCCCGGGAGGCCGCGGTGCCGCTGATCCCGATCGCGCTCGCCACCGGATGGTCGGGGCTGGTCGTGTTCGTGCTGGGTCTCCTCCCGGGGCCGCTCGAGGTGGACCTCAACCCGATGTCCGTGACGCTCAGCGCGCTCGTGATCGCGATCTCGACCGAGTTCAGCGTGCTGCTGTCGGCGCGCTATCGCCAGGAGCGCGACGGCGGCGCCGGCCCGGCGCGGGCGATCGAGCTTACGTACGCGTCCACCGGTGCGGCGGTGCTCGCGTCCGGGATCACCGCGATCGCCGGCTTCGCCGCGCTCGTCTTCTCGGACATCCGGATGCTGCGCGACTTCGGGATCGTCACCGTCGTCGACCTGACCGTGTCGCTCCTCGGGGTCATGATCGTGCTGCCGGCGGCGCTCCTGTGGGCCGAGGAGCACGGACCCTTCCGCGTACGCGACCTGCTCGGAGCGATCAGGCCGAGCCGCGCTCAGCCCGACGCCCCGTGACCGAGCACGAGAACGGGGACCGCTTCGAGGACCTCTCGGTCGGGGAGCGGCTCGCCGAGCGGGACCGCACGCACCCGGAGCCCACGCGCCGGCCGGAGGTGCCGCGGCCGGGGAACAAGTACGCCTGGGCTGTCGGCATCCTGGCCGTGATGGGACTCGGCGTCCTGCTCTTCGCCGAGACGCTGCCGAACCAGGGGAAGGGGCTGAGAGGGCCCGAGGTGGGGCGGCCGCTGCCGGCCTTCGCGGCTCCGAGCGCCGCCGGCGACAAGGAGGGGGGCGACGCGAACGTGTGCCAGAGGAAGCCCTGCAACAAGAATGCCGGACCGGTGCCGGCCTGCGAGGTGCGCGGGAACGGCATCGTGACGGTGTGCCCGAGGGAGCGGGGCGCCCGGGTGATGACGTTCGTGGTCACGCGCGGGACCGACTGCGAGCCGCAGGTGGACCGCGTGGAGCGGATCCGCGGCGAGTTCCCGAACGTGCGCTTCGTGACCGTCGTGAGCGGCGACTCGAAGACCGAGACCAAGAACCTCGCCATCGCCCGCCGCTGGCATCAGCCGGTGGCGGTTGACACGGACGGCGCAGTCGTGAATCTGTATGGCGTGGGCGTCTGTCCGATCACCGTCTTCGCGCGCGACGGGCGCGTGCGCGACACGAACGTGGGCAACCTCACCGAGGATCAGCTCCGGGCGAGGACGAGGAAGCTGGTGGGATGACCGAGCCGGAGCTCGACCTCGTGGACGGCTGGGTCGAGCGGGAGCTGGCGCAGGAGTTCCCCGAGCTGAGGCTGCTCAACACGTGGCTCGACGTGCGGCCCACGCGCTCGCCGCCCGAGGTGCGCAAGCGGCTCCGCATGCTCGCCGATCGCTACACCGGCGGGAAGGTCGTGCACATGCGCCAGGACCCGGTTCCGTGGGCGTACCGCGTCTTCTCGCGCCAGGTGGGGATCGACCCGGACCACGACCGCACGCCGGTGGAGGCGGTCGCCCTGCGGCGGCTGAAGCAGGGCGGGCTGCACAGCGAGAACATCGTGGACGACGCGCTCACGATCGCGATCGCCGAGACCGGCGTGCCGCTGATCGCACTGGACGCCGCCAAGGTGGATCCGGCGCTCGGGCTGCGGCTGGCGCGCGCGGGCGAGACGCTCGACGGCGTGCGACCGCTGTCGGCGCGCCAGCTCGTCGTGGCCGACGCCGATCGGCCCGTGGCGGTGGTGCTGGGCGACGTGAGCCGCGGCGCGGGCGTGACGCCGGAGACCGAGCGGATGGCGGTGTGCGCCCTGGGAGTGAAGGGGGTGCCGCGGATCTGCCTCGAGGAAGCGCTTTGGTCCGCGGCCGAGACGCTTTACACTGATGCGAGTGCCTGACGTGGTCGACAGGCCGATGTATGGGGACAGGATTAGTCCTGTCCCCATAAGGGAGGCGCTCCCCGACGAGCGCGCCGTTCGGCGCACCCTGCTCGACCAGGTCGCCCGCCTCGAGGGCGAGCTCGCGTCGGTCTTCTGCGCCACCTGGCCGCGCACCCACATGCCGCACCCGACCGTCGGCGGTCGCGGCGGCGGGCCGCGACTGCTCTCGCTGGCCGAGCTCGAGGAGCTCCGCGACGAGCTGGCGGGGCGGATCTCGGATGCCCGCCGGGCGCTGTCCGACCGCACCTGGGTCGAGGACGGCAACCGCCGCCTGATCGAGGAGATGATGCTCGAGCCGGAGCGCCACAGGTGGCGGCGCGTCTCGGCGGAGGACATCGGCGAGCGGGGCTGCAAGCACTGGCATGTGCGGCCGCGCTTCGGGCTCGTCGGCATGCTGATGAACTGGTGGCGCGTCGTCATCAGCTCCGGTTGCCCGTTAGCCACCTGAATGGGAAGGCGCAGCCGCAAGCGCGGTGAGTCGACGCGCGCGGAGCGCGACGCCGCCCGCCGTGAGCGGGCCGCCGAGCCGCCCGCGCGCCGTGCCACGTCGGATCGCCCGGCGGCGCCGTGGGGCAAATTCCCGCTGTCCGAGCTCGTCATCCTGCTCGGCCTCGTCCTCATCCTCTGGGGCGCCGCGCGCGGGTCGGGCGGCGGGGAGATGCTCGCGGCCGGCCTCGTGATCGCCTCACTCGGCGGCGGGGAGCTGGCGCTTCGCGAGCATCTCGGCGGATACCGGTCGCACTCGAGCCTGCTCGCCGGCGTGGCCGCCTTCGTGGCCGTCACCGTGGTCGCGCTCGGCCTCGGCCCGGTGAAGGTGTGGATCCTCGTGGTGGTCGGCGCTCTCGTCTTCGCCGGTACGTTCTACGCGATGCGCGAGATCTTCAAGCGCCGGTCCGGGGGGCTCGGGTTCCGGTGAACGAGCGCCGGATGAGGATCACGGGGATCCACCACATCACGCTGCTCGTCAGCGACGTGGAGCGATCGCTGGCGTTCTACCGCAACGTCCTCGGGATGCAACTGGTCAAGCAGACGGTCAACGACGACGACGGGAGCGCCCGCCACTTCATCTTCGGGGACGCCGACGGGCAGCCGCTGGTCACGTGTCTCGAGTACCCGGATCTGGACGAGGGGAAGGTCGGCCGAGGATCCACGCATCACTTCGCCCTCGCGGTCGAGTCCGAGGAGGAGCTCGCCGCCTGGCGGACCTACCTCACGGAGAAGGGCATTCCGACGACGGACGTGCTGGACCGGACGGGCGCGAAGTCGATCTACCTGCGCGACCCCGACGGACACATCGTCGAAATAGCGGCGTAGCGGCGTAGGGCGGCCGGCCTCTCCCCGGCCGCCCTGCGCCCGTGCTCCGGTCAGGCGGCCGTCAATGCGCCTTCGCGAGGCGCAAGCGTGGCCCGCGCGGGAGCCGCGGGGACGCGCTTCGCTTCAGCGGGCCGCACTGCGGCCGAGGTTCCTACCGGGGCGTTCTTCGCGGCGAGCACAGCGGCCAGTGCAAGACGCTGGCGCTCGGTGAGTGTCCCGATCTGCTTGTTCTCCGGGACGCCGAGCGAGACCAGCAGCCTTCTGCACCGGGCTCTTCCCCAGCGCTTCTGGCTCATCAGCAGGTCGCTGATCGACATGCTGTGGGCCTGCCAGGGGCAGCTGAGGATGACCTCAGCGGCGGAGAGCTCGCCAGCGGCAACTCGACGCTTCATCCGAGCACGGGCGAGGCGGACGCGATTCGCGTACTCCAGCGCCTGCAAATGCTGCTCTTGACCAGCGTCGATCGTGGCCGGCTTGCCCATCAGACCTCCCCGCACTACGTGCGATCTCGAACTACTTGTGCAGATACCCCGGAGCCCCCGTGCGACTTCGTCGAACCGGCAAGCGGGTGGGCCAATCGCGCGGTTCCCAGTTGCTCGTGAGGCCAGAGGCCATCAAAACCTCTCCCACGCCGAGCGTCAACATCGACTTTCGGAGGTCGGCCGCTAAGAGCGGGCTTTTCGTGGGTAAGGTCAAGAGCGCATGCGCTCGACGAAGATCGTCGCGACGATCGGCCCGTCCTCTCAGAGCCCGGACGTCCTCCAGGAGATGATCGCGGCGGGCATGGACGTCGCACGCCTCAACTTCGCGCACGGCACATCCGAGCAGCACGCCGAGATCGCCGCGGCCATTCGGGAGGGCGCCGAGCGCGCCGGGCGGGACGTGGCCATCCTCGGTGACCTGCCCGGGCCCAAGCTCAGGATCGGGCCCGTGGCCGGCGGTGTGGCGGAGCTGGCGCGGGAGTCGCGGGTCGTGCTCACGGGCGAGCAGGTGGAGGGCACAGCCGACCGCCTGCCGGTCGCGTGGCAGGGGTTCTCTGAGCTGGTGGACAAGGGCGACGTGCTCTACCTGGCCGACGGAGCCGTCCGGCTCCGGGTCGGGTCCGTGGACGACGGCGACGTGGTCACGACGGTCGAGGTGGGGGGCAGCGTCGCGTCGCGGCAGGGCCTCAACCTGCCCAACGTGACGGTCTCGCTCCCCGCCGTGAGCGAGGAGGACATCGGGCTGGTCGACGCCGGGCTCGAGATGGGCGTGGACTTCTTCGCGCTCTCGTTCGTGCGGCGCCAGGAGGACCTCGAGCCGGTGCGCGAGCACCTGGCGGCCCGCGGGGTCGAGGTGCCGCTGATCGCGAAGATCGAGAAGCCCCAGGCGGCCGCCAACGGCGAGGAGATCATCCAAGCGGCGGACGGCATCATGATCGCCCGCGGCGACCTGGGCATCGAGCTGCCGATCGAGGAGGTGCCGCTCGTCCAGAAGCGGCTGCTCGCGGTCGCGGGGCGGGCCGCCAAGCCCACCATCACCGCGACCCAGATGCTCGAGTCGATGGTCCACTCCACGCGCCCGACGCGCGCCGAGGTGGCCGACGTGGCGAACGCGATCTTCGACGGCACCGACGCGGTGATGCTCTCCCAGGAGACCGCGGTCGGGAAGCACCCGGTGCTCGCCGTGCAGATGATGGCCTCGATCGCGCAGACCACCGAGCGCGAGCTGCCCTACGGGCGGTGGCTGGCCGAGCGCGGGCCGCGGGCGAACAACCAGTACCACGCGATCGCCTTCGGGGCGGTCGGCGCGGTGTACCAGCTGGGCCTGAAGTGCATCGTGTCGCCGACCAACACCGGCGCGACGGCGGGCCTCATCTCGGCCTACCGGCCGAAGGCGCCCGTTTTGGCGCTGTCACCGCGGAAGGAGGTCGTGCGCCGCTGCCAGCTCCTGTGGGGGGTGCACCCGCGCCTGAACGAGGAGCCGATGGACACGCTCGGCCTGCTCGAGGCGTGCGCCGAGGTCGCGGAGCGCGAGGGGTTCGCGCAGACGGGCGACAAGATCGGGATCACGGCCGGGCTGCCCGCGGGCAGCGCGGGCGGGACCAACCTGTTCAAGGTTCACACGCTCGAGTAGCGGCCAGCGAAGACGGGGTCAGAGCGAAGCTCTGACCCCATTACACCCATCACGCTTGCGCGCGCCGCCGCCTGAACGCCCGCGCCTTCTCGATGTTCCCGCACGACTCCATCGCGCACCACCGGCCGGAGGAGTTCTTCGAGCGGTCGTAGAAGGCCCACTCGCACTCCTCGCGCGGGCACGCCTTGAGCCGCTCCCAGCGGCCGCTCTCCACGCCGGCGGCGACCATGGCCATCAGCGCCGCGATCGCGCCGTCGACGCCCTGGCAGCTCGCCACGAGCTCGGGGTCGCGCCCTGGCTCGAAGCGGACGCGGACCGACGCGCGGCCCACGGCGCGGTCGAGCTTCATCACGAGCTCCTCGTCGAGGGGGAGGCCGTTGTTCTGGAGCAGCACGGCGCGGAGCCCCTCGCGCACGTCGAGCGCGCGGCGCAGGTCCGCTGCGCCGACCGAGTCGGCCGGATCCATCAGGCCACGCGCGGCGAACCAGTCGCGGAGCGCCTCGGGGGTCGCGAGCTCGTCCTCGCCCGTCTCGAGATCCACGCTGTTCACGAACCGCTGCACGAGGTAGAGCGGCTCGGGCGCGGTCTTGGCCGTCGATGTCTCCCCGGGGGCCATAACTGCCAAAACAGTTTAGCTGGTGCTATCATGTCCGTCATAACGACTTAGGTGGTTACGCATGAACGAGCCTCTCATCATCAAGCACGCGGACGCCGACATCCCGCCGGTGTGGCGCCTCGCTGCTCTGGACGACCGCCGCGCGCCCCACGGGCCGGCCCTGCTCGCCTACGTCGGCGACGAGCTGCGTGCCGCGCTGGGCCTGCTCGACGGCCAGGTGGTCGCGGACCCGTTCCACCGCACGGACGACATCGTCGAGATGCTGCGCCTCGAGGCGCGCTACGAGGAGGCCGCATGAACGCCGCCCTCAGCTGGGCCATAGCCCACTCACGCACGGCCAAGGCGAGACGGAGGCGCCGGTAGCCTCAACCGAATGAGCGCCCGCGCCTGGACGCTGTTCGCCGCCGTCTCCGTGATCTGGGGCATGCCGTACCTGTTCATCAAGATCGCGGTCGACGAGCTCTCGCCCAGCGTCGTCGCGTGGTCGCGGCTCGCCATCGCGGCCGCCGTGCTCCTCCCGGTGGCGTGGAGGCTCGGCGCGCTCCGCGGGCTCGCCGCTCGCTGGAGGGCCCTCACGGTGTTCGCCGCCGTCGAGATGGCCGTGCCGTGGCCGCTGCTCGGCTTCGGCGAGGTCCACGTGAGCTCCTCGCTCGCGGCGATCCTGATCGCGGCCGTCCCGCTCTTCGTGGCCCTCCTCGCCACCCGCTTCGACCACTCGGAGCGGCCCACGCCGACACGGCTCGTGGGCATGCTCATCGGACTCGGCGGCGTCGTGGCGCTGGTGGGCATCGACATCGGCGGAAAGGGCGACGAGCTGCTCGGCGCCGGCGCGATCCTCGTCGTCGCCTTCCTGTACGCGATCGGGCCGATGATCGTGAAGCGGCGGCTCTCGGACGTGGATCCGCTCGGCCCCGTGGCCGCGTCGCTCGGCATCGCCGCGCTGCTCGTCACGCCGTTCGCGGCCGCCAGCCTGCCGGACTCGGCGCCCTCCGCGGACACGATCGCATCGGTCGTCGTGCTCGGCCTCCTGTGCTCGGCGCTCGCCTTCCTGTTCTTCTTCCGGCTGATCGCCGAGGTCGGCCCCGGGAGGGCCACCGTGATCACCTACATCAACCCCGTGGTCGCGCTGGCGCTCGGAGTGGCGATCCTCGACGAGAGCGTCACGACCGGCGTGGTGGTGGGCCTGCTCGTGATCCTGGCCGGCTCATGGCTGTCCACGGACGGCCGCGTGCCGCCTGGCCTGGCCGCGCTCGCCGGCCGCGTCCGCGGCGGCCGTGCACGAGCTTCCGAGGCGCCGGGCTAGCAAACCGCTGCGATTTCGAAGGTGAGTGGACGCTCTTGGCGCGATAGAGATACGCTGCCGCGGTCATTGGGTAGGGAGTACCTGGGGAGAGTCGTTCCAATAGGGGGGAACCTCACGATGAAGGTCCGTGGAGTAGTCGTTGCGCTGACCGCGCTTCTTGTCCTCGCCGTCGCCGCGCCGGCATCGGCGGGCGTCGGTTTGAATTCCTACAAGGCGAACGCCAAGGGGCTGAAGCAGCTCCGTGTGCTGAAGAAGCTCGGCTTCGACCTGACGGAGGGCAAGCGCCGCAAGGGCGTCGAGATCGTCGCGACGAAGGGGCAGGTCAGGAAGCTGCGCAGGGCCGGCATCAGGACCAAGCTGATCCGCACCAAGCGCGGGCGCACCGCGCTGAAGGCCGCGGCCGCCCAGGCGTCCGGCGGCTGGGAGGTGTGGCGTCCGTACGCGCGCACCGACGTACAGCTGTCGAACGCGGCGGGCAACCCCAAGACGAACATCAAGACGCAGATCGAGAAGATCGCCCAGCAGAACCCCGGGATCGTGAAGCTCGAGACGATCGGCCACTCGCTGCGCGGGCAGCCGATCTACGCGCTCAAGGTCACGAAGGACGCGGGGACGACGAATGACAACAGCCGTCCGGCCGTGCTCTACTCGGCGGTCCAGCACGCACGCGAATGGCTGGCCGGTGAGACCGAGCGGCGGACGCTTCGCATGTTCGTGGACAACTACGGCAAGAGCGGCACCGCCGTCGGCACCGATGGCAAGCCGATCCAAGGCGTCTCCTCGACGGAGCTCACGAACCTCGTGAACACCCGCGAGCTGTGGTTCATCATCATCTGCAACCCCGACGGGTACGACTTCACGTTCGACCCGCCGAACCGCCTGTGGCGGAAGAACCTGCACGACAACAACGGCGACGGCCAGATCACCGCGGTCGACGGCGTTGACCCGAACCGGAACTTCCCGACGCACTGGAACTACGACGACGAGGGTTCGAACACCGACACCGCGTCTGAGACGTACCGCGGCACCGGACCCGCCTCCGAGCCTGAGACGAAGGCGTTCATGTCGCTGATGGACAGGGTCGACTTCGCCTACAACAAGAACGACCACACCGCGGCGCAGCTGATCCTGTGGCCCTTCGGCTGGCAGGTCGACACGCATCCCGCGGACGAGCCGCTCATGATCGCGCTGGCCGGGGATGACCACAACCCCGGGATCCCGACGTTCGACCCGGATGTGGGCGCCGATCTCTACACGACGAACGGCGACACGAACGACCACATGTACAAGAAGACGGGGACGATCTCGTTCACGCCTGAGGGCACCGCGGCCACGACCGGCAGCGTGTTCGCCTTCCAGGACGACGAGGCCGACGTCCAGGCCGAGTTCGAGCGCCACGTGCAGTTCGCGCTCGACCTCGCGCGCTCGGCGAACGACGTGACGCATCCGAAGAGCCATCTCTCACCGGCCTTCGATCCGCCGAACTTCGTGGTGGACAAGTTCAACGTCTCGTACGGCGATCCCCAGACCGTGCAGGTGAACGCCCGGCGTGACCTCGGTCCGGTCCAGCTGCACTACCGCGTGAACGGCGGTGCAGCACAGACCGCCGGCACGACGGAGTGGGGCGGCGGTGACCGCTACGGCGACGACGGCGACTACTGGTACCACCGCATGCGCGGTCAGGTGACCGGCACGAACCAGGGCGACGACGTGGAGGTGTGGTTCACCGCGGCGAACGTGCCCGCGAGCGAGCACTTCACGTACAACGTGCGCGTGAAGTCCACCGCGAAGGTGCTCGTCTTCGCGGTGGAGGACTACACCGGCGTGTCGAACCTGCCGGCGTACAGCCAGACCAACAAGCCCAATTACCTGAGCTACTACACGAGCGCTCTCCAGGCGAACGGCGTCGCGTACGACGTATACGACTGGGACGCCATGGGCCGCAAGGCGCCCGACCCGCTCGGAGTGCTGAGCCACTACGACAAGGTGATCTGGGAGACCGGAAACGACAACGTCACGCGCAACACGAACACGCCGGGCGTCTCCGATGCGGAGGCGTGGGAGAACATCATGTCCGTGCGTGACTTCGTCAACGAGGGCGGCCGTGTGGCGGTCCTCGGGGTGAACGCCGGGCGTGAGTGGGATCTCGTGGAGTACCCGACCGAGGGGCTCCCGAACTCCACCTGCGACGGCGACCTGCAGACGACCGACGGCGGCAAGTGCAACCCGCTGTCGAACGATTTCGCCCAGTACTACCTCGGGGCGTATCTGCGCTCCGACGCAGGCGGGCAGGACCCGGCCGGGAACATCTTCCCGGTGGCGGGCACGGACGGCGGACCGCTCGACGGGCTCACGTTCCAGCTGAACGGAGCGAGCAGCGCCAAGAACCAGGGCGGTAGCGGTCTCGGGACCGGCAACTTCCTGGTCACCTCGAGCATCCTGCCGAAGGCCCAGTACCCGCAGTTCGCGAGTGATCAGGCGGCCGACTGGTCGCTGTCGGGCGGCGCGCCGTTCGCGCCGCACGGAGGCTCGAAGTACATGTTCAGCCAGTACTCGGACACGAGCTACAAGCGCCTGACGCGGACCGTTGATCTGACGAACGTCGCGGCCGGTCAGCCGATGAACCTGTCGTTCTGGACCTCGTTCAACACGGAGCTCGATTGGGACTTCGTGTTCGTCGAGGCCCATACGGTCGGCCAGGACGACTACACGACGCTCCCGGACGCCAACGGACACACGAGCGACAACACCGGCTCGAGCTGCACGAACGGCTGGGGCGACGAGCTCCACCCGATCCTGAAGCACTACCAGACGCTGCACGAGAACGGGCCCGGCGTGGATGACAACACCTGCGACCCGGTGGGGACGATCGGGTCGCCGCCAGGTGAGTGGAACGCCGCGAGCGGCAACTCGTCCGGCTGGCAGAACTGGTCGATCGACCTGAGCGCCTACCAGGGCAAGCAGGTGGAGATCTCGATCGTGTTCGCGACCGACTGGGGCACGAGGGTGGTGCCCGGCATGATGGTCGACGACACGACCGTGACCGCCGGCTCGAACGTGACCCAGACCGGGTTCGAGACCCAGGGCGACCTGGGCGGTTGGACCATCCCAGGCCCGCACGCGGGCAGCCCGTCGGAGAACGTGGACGACTGGATCCAGTCGGACAAGATCTCGATCGAGGACGCGGCCGTCACCGTGAGCAAGTTCGGGATGATGTTCGGCTTCGGCCTCGAGGGTGTGAACGGACCGGGCAACCGCGCGGTCCTGATGGACCGCATCCTGGACGGTCTGGTGCAGTAGCGGCCAGCTTGGCCGGGCGCGCGACCGGCGCGCCCGGCTGAGCTGTCACACGATCACGGCTTCGACACCCGCGAGGCGGGCGAAGTCGCGGTCGCGCGTGATGATCGGGAGCCGATGGGCTGCTGCCGTCGCGGCGATCAGGGCGTCCGCGGTGGGGCGCCGAGATTGCGCTCGACGAACACGAGTGTCGCGAGGCGACCAGGGCGCTCCGCCTCGGTTGCGACCAGCACTCCACCCGAACTCCGCGATCACTTCATGCAGCGCGCGGGCAGGCGACGCGGTCAGACGGGCGGCTGGGCCGCCTCGACCTCGCCCTTGACTCGACCGAAGATCTCGAGCGCGCGGTCGAGGTGGTCCCGCTCGTGCGTCGCCATGACGCTCGTGCGGAGCAGCGCGCCGCCGCGCTGGACGGCGGGGTGGATCGCGACGTTCACGTATACGCCGGCGTCGTAGAGGGCCTTCCAGAGGAAGACCGCCTTCCAGTCGTCGCGCACCAGGACCGGGACGATCGGCGTGATCACGTCCGAGCCGTCCGGCAGGCGGATCGGCTCCATCACCTCGTAGCCGAGGCCGGCGAGGCCGTCGTGGAGGTAGCGGGCGTTCGCGAGCACCTTCGCCATCAGCTGCGGGCCCTCGTCGGAGCGGATGATCCGGAGCGCTCCCAGGGCCGCGCCGATCGCGGCCGGCACGGCCGCGGCGGTGAACATGAACGAGCGCGACTGCACCCGCAGGAAGTCGATCACGTCGGCGGGGCCCGCGATGAAGCCACCGCAGGACGCGAGCGACTTCGAGAACGTGCCCATGCGCAGGTCGACCTCGTCCTCGGCGTCGTAGAGCTCGCAGGCGCCGGCGCCGCGCGCGCCCAGCACGCCCACTCCGTGCGCCTCGTCCACCATCAGCCGCGCGCCGTGCTCGCGGCAGAGCGCCGCCACGTCGGGGATCGGCGAGAGGTCGCCCTCCATCGAGAAGACGCCGTCCACCACCACCAGCACGCCGCCGCCGTCCGACTCGGAGCGCTTCAGCATCGACTCGAGCTTGTCGAGCCGGTTGTGGCGGAACGGCCGGATGCGTGCCCGGGACATCGACACGGCGTCGAGGATCGAGGCGTGGTCCCCGGAGTCGCAGATGACCGTGTCGCCGGGGCCGAGCAGGGTGCCGATGGCGCCGGTGTTGGCGAGGTAGCCCGTCGTGAAGACGAGCGCGTCCTCGGTGCCCATGAAGTCCGCCAGCTCGCGCTCGAGCTCCAGGTGGAGGGAGAGCGTGCCGTTGAGGAAGCGCGACCCGGTGAGGCCGGTGCCGAAGCGCTCGAGTGCCTCGCGCGCCGCGTCCTTCACGCGCGCGTCGCCCGTGAGCCCGAGGTAGTTGTTCGAGCCCAGCATGATGCGCTGCTTGCCCTCCATCTCGACGACCGGGCCGGCGGGCCCCTCCAGGACCCGGAAGTACGGCATCAGGCCGTGGTCCCGCGCGGCCTTGAGCTGCTCCAGGCGCTCGTGGCTCCGAGCCTTCTCGAATAGGTCGATTGCAGTCGGCATATACAGTCCCGCGCCGTGTCAGTCGAGGTGGAGCCCGTCGCCTCGCGCGGCGATATGCGCGAGTTCATAGAGCTTCCGTTCCGGCTGCATGCTAACGAGGAACAGTGGATTCCCCCGCTCCGCATAGAGCGCAGGCTGTTTCTCACCCCTCGCTTCAACGCATTCTTCAAGCACGGTGAGGCACAGCTGTTCCTCGCGCGTCGCGACGGGCGGGTCGCCGGTCGCATCAGCGCTCAGATCGACACCGCCTTCAACGACTTCCACGAGAACGCCTGGGGGATGTTCGGCTTCCTCGAGCTGGAGGACGATCCCGAGGTCGCGCGGGCGCTCCTCGACGCCGCTGCCGGCTGGCTCCGCGAGCGCGGCCGCGACCGGATGGTCGGCCCGATGGACTTCACCATGAACGACGAGAGCGGCGTGCTGATCGAGGGCTTCGAGCGCGAGCCGATGGTCCGCCAGGCCTGGCACCCGCCGTACTACCAGCGGCTGTGCGAGGAGGCCGGGCTGGAGAAGGCGGTGGACGCCTTCATGTGGCAGCTCCACATCGTCGGGCGCGACAAGGTCATGCCGATCATCTGGGACCTCGCCGAGCAGCTGGAGCCGAAGCACGGGATCCGGATCCGGAAGATGAGCCGCCTCCGGCTGCGCCGCGAGCTCGACGCGTTCGCGGAGATCTACAACGAGGCGTGGTCGCGCAACTGGGGGTTCGTGCCGTACTCCGGCGAGGACCTCGACGCGTACGCGCAGGAGCTGCAGCTGGTCTACGACCGCGACTGGTTCATGATCGCCGAGGACGCCGGTGGGAAGACCGTGGGGATGGCGATCACGGTGCCCGACGTGAACCAGGTGCTGAAGCGGATGAACGGGCGGCTGCTGCCCCTCGGCTGGTGGCACTACCTGCGGAAGAAGCGCACGATCGACCGGTGCCGGGTCGGCTTTCTCGGCGTGAAGCCGGCCTACCAGCACACGGGTGTGGCGGCCGGGCTGTACGCAGAGCACTTCGACATGGCCGAGACCACGCGCGTGAAGTGGGGCGAGATGGGCTGGATCCTCGAGACGAACAAGGCGATGAACCGCGCCATGGAGGCGATGGGCGGCCAGATCGTGAAGAAGTACCGCGTGTACGAGCGAACCCTTTGATACGTTGGCCCACGTGAGCGACTTGGCCGACGTGAGCGACAACCTGCCCGTCCTCGCCGAGGCACGCCCCATCGAAAGGCGCCCCCCGGTGTCCCTGCCGGCGGTCGTCGCCACGGCCGCGGGCGGCTTTCTGCTCGGCGTGATCACCTTCCTCGCCGTACGGGTGCTTCGACGGCCCAAGGCGCCGGTGCTCCGCCTCGGCGGGCGGCGCAAGAAGTCCGAGGTCGCCGCGTCGCGCTCGTTCCTCGTCGACATCCACCTCCTGAAGGACCGATAGCCGCCGCCGTCGAGCAGGACGTCGTGCCCTCGGGGCCGTACCGGCTGCCCGGGCCGGGCCGCGACGGGGTGATGGTGCTCCGTGACCGGACGCTCGCCAGGGTGCTGTGGGTCGGCGAGGAGGAGGTGCTCGCGCGCGCGTGGGCCGCGGGGCGCGCCGTCAGGATCCGCGTCGAGGGTCCGTCGAGGGAGGCGTGCGCGGCCGGCATCGAGCGCATGCGCTTCGGGCTGGGCACGGACCACGACCTCACCGAGTTCCACACCCGCTTCCGCTGGGACCCTCTGATCGGGCCCGTGATCCGCCGGAAGCCGTGGGTGCGGCCGCGGCGGCGCCCGGAGCCGTTCGAGGCGCTGGCCTGGGCGGTGTGCGAGCAGCTGATCGAGTCGGGCCGCGCGGCCGCCATCCAGCGGAAGATCGTGCGCCGTCACGGGCGACGCAGCGCCTGCGGCACGCTCCGGGCGCCGCCCTCCGCCGCGTTCCTGGCCGGCCGCTCGCCCGCCGAGCTTGATGCCTGCGGGCTCGCCCCGAAGCGGTCGATCGCGCTGGTCCGGGTCGCCCGCGAGGTGGCTTCGGGCCGGGCCGACCTCGCGCAGCACGAGCCGGCCTGGCGGCGGCTGCGAGCCATCCCGAACATCGGCAACTGGACGCTCGAGATGCTCGCCGTGGCGGGCCAGGGCCGCGACGACCAGCTGCCCGCGCTGGACGTGGCCTATCTGAAGTTCGTGGGCCTCGCCGCCGGCCTCGGCCGCCGCGCCACGGAGGAGGAGGTGCGCGAGTTCTTCGCTCCCTACGGCGAGTACGCTGCTCTTGCAGGCTGCTACGCCCTACAGAGAGGCCACCTGAGATGACAGAGAAGCTCGATAAGACCGAGCGGGAATGGCGCGAGGAGCTCTCGCCCGACCGCTTCCACGTCCTGCGCGAGAAGGGCACCGAGCCGCCGTTCACCGGCGCCTACACGGATTCGCATGCAGACGGCGTCTACCGCTGCGGCGCCTGCGGCAACGAGCTGTTCCGCTCCGACGCGAAGTTCGACTCCGGCACCGGCTGGCCGAGCTTCACGGAGCCCGCCGTGGCCGACGCCGTGGAGCTGCACGAGGACCGGAGCCTCGGCATGGTCCGCACCGAGGTCACCTGCGCCCGCTGCGGCAGCCACCTGGGCCACGTCTTCCCGGACGGCCCCGGCCCCGGGGGCCAGCGCTACTGCATCAACTCGCTGTCGCTGGACCTCGACGAGAGCTAGCGGCGCTTGATGCAGAGCGCGGCCAGGTCCAGCCCGAAGATGGGGTGCAGGACCTGGCAGCCCATCCGCGCTGACAGGAAGTAGGTCGCGGTTCCGGTCGCGAAGGGCGCGGCGGGCGCCGCGTCCGCCGCGAGCTCGCGGTCGAGCCGCGCGTAGGCGCGGATCCGCTCCGTGCCGGACAGGCGAGCGGCGGCGTCCATTCGCTGCTGCCAGTGGGCATCGTCGAACAGGTGGTAGAAGCCGTCGGTGGCGAACTGCTCGTTGATGTAGCTGGACGGGTCGGCGTAGTCGAAGAACCAGTTCGAATAGCCGATGTCGAATGGCTCGCCGGGCTTCTGCAGCCGACCGAACAGCTCCGGGATCGAGAATTCCCGCACCTCGAGGTCGATCCCGATCGCGCTCAGGTTGGACCTCAATATCTGGCCGTGGCGCGAGCAGGCGGGGTAGTCGCACGTGTAGAGGACGGCGCGGTGGTGAGCGGTACCCGCGAGCCGGCGCGCGGCGGCCAGGTCGGGCCCGCCGAGCGGGTAGATCGCGGCGTCCTCGAAGCCCGGCAGTCCCGGCGGGATGTGCTGGTCGGTGGGCCGCCCGTCCTCGCCGAGGCCCGTGTGGAGCGCGAGCGCACGCCGGTCCATGGCGAAGTTGACGGCCTTCCGCAGGCGCACGTCGGCGAATGGCCCGTGGTGCGTGTTGAAGGCGAAGTAGTAGATGTTGGGCGTTGGCTGGGTGAACACGCGCTGACGGCCCGCGCGGGCGGCGTCACTGCCGGGTCCGTAGCGCCTAAGGAGCCTCCGCTCCGTGGCGGGGGACACCGACGGGTCGCCGGGCGGGTTGAGCACCGCGTAATCGGCGCGCCCCGCCTCGACGGCGCCGACAGCTCGTTCCGGGGACACCCCGGTGCGGATGCGGATCTCGGCAAGCCGGTGAGGTCGCGGCCCCGAGTAGTTCGGGTTCCGCCGCAGCACGATGGCGCGGCCGGGCACGAACGACGCGACGTAGTAGGGCCCGGCGGAGGGCAGGGTGTCGACGCCCTCGGGCCTGCTCGGCGTGTCGGGCGGCACGGCGCAGAAGTAGGGAGCGGCGAGGAGCGAGACGATGCTCGGGGCGGGCTTCCGCAGGGTGAGCCTCAGCATGTCGCCCCGTGCCCTGACGTGGGCAACGTTCTTCGCGAGCTCGGCCGCGAACGACCCCGTCTTCGGGTCGACCGCACGCTCGATCGCGCGCTCGAACGCGGCGGCGGTGACCGGCTGGTTCGAGGGCGGCGAAAAGCGGAAGCCCTCGCGGATCCGGATCGTGTACCTGAGCCTGTCGGCTGACACGGACGGCGGCCCGCTCGCCACCTCGGGCTGGAGGCGCGCTCCGTCGGGGAACGGCCGGTCGGGGTAGTTGTAGAGCATCGCGCACGTGGCCCCGTTGCGCTGGAGGTCGATCTGGAGCGCGGGGTCGGTGGTGTCGGTGCCGCCTGAGACCAGCAGCCGCGCCACGCCGCCGGGAGCATTGGCCGGCGGGGGCGGTGGCGCGGGTGCCCTGCGCTGAACGCTCACCCACACGAGGCCGTGCCCGACGGCCACGCCCTGCGGCGCCGCGCCCACCTCCACGGTCGACTCGACCCGCATCGTCCGCGGGTCGATGCGATCGAGCGTGCCGCTCAGGCTGTTCGCCACCCATACCGCTCCCTGGCCGACCGCGACGCCGGTCGGCCGGCGACCGACCGGGATCGTGTGGGTGACCGTCGCGGTCCTCGGATCGATCCGCGAGACGGTGTCGTCCTGCGTGTTCGCCACCCACACACCTCCCGCCCCCACCGCCAGGGCGGTCGGCCCCTGTCCCACAGAGGTGGTCGCGATCACGGCGCCCTCGCTCGCCGGGTCGATGCGCGTCACTGTGTTGTCGTTGGCGTCCGTGACCCACACGCCGCCCGCACCGGTGGCGATGGCGCTCGGGTCGTTCCCGACCGAGACCCTCGCGGTGACCTTCTCGTTGGCCGCGTCCACGCGTGCGACGGCGCCGAACGCGCGGCCGGTCCAGATCGCCCCGTGGCCGATCGCGACGGGGTTCGCGCCGAGCTCGCCGAATCCCTCGGTGACCGGCGCGATCCGCACGGACCGCACGACCGACCGGAAGCCGGGATCGAGCCTCACGAGCCTCGTCCTGCGGATGTCGCCCACCCAGGCGCCGTTCTCGTCGGCCGCGAGCCCGGCGACGCTCAGGCCCGGTGACGTCGTGCTCACGACCCTCCTGGCGCGCGGCGCGATCTGCGTGACCGTGTTGTCGTCGCGGTTCGCGACCCAGACGTACCCGGCGCCAAGCGCGACGTCGGTCGGCCGCACGCCGGTCGGGATGGTCGCGACGAGCCGGCCCGCCTCGGGGTCGATCACGGCCAGCGAGTTGCCCGTCGCGCGGTCCGGGGTCGACGCCTCGTCGCCCGTGGCGAACATCGCGGCCACAGCGGCGAGGAGCAGAATCAAGCCGCCGAGTGCGACCAGCACACCGGCGCCGCGCTGGCGGCCGGCCGCAGCGGGGCGCCGGCTGACGGCGGGGGCGTCCAGTGCGGGGTCCTGCCGGAGGATCGACTGCTCGAGGGCCTGGAGCTCGCGGCTCGGCTCGAGCCCGAGCCGCTCGGCGAACGCCCGGCGCGCGTCCTGATAGCTCGCGAGTGCGTCCGCCTGGCGGCCGGAGCGGTAGAGGGCGAGCATGAGCTGCCCTCGAAGCCGCTCCCGGTCCGGATGCTCCCGGACGAGCGTCTCGAGCTCGGGGACCAGGGCCGAGTGGCGGCCGAGCGCCAGGTCCGCCTCGATGCGCTCCTCGAGCGCCAGCAGCCGGAGCTCGCCGAGCCGGGCGATCCCGGACTGCGCGAACTGCTCGTAGGCCAGGTCGGCGAGCGGCGGACCGCGCCAGATGTCGAGTGCCTCCTGGAGCAGGGCGCGCGCTCGCCCTGGGTCGCCGCCCTCGAGCGCCTCGCGGCCCTCGCGGGCCAAGCTCTCGAAGCGTGCGGCATCCACCTGGCCGGGTTCGACGTCGAGCACGTAGCCGCCCTCGCGGGTCAGCACGACCCCCTCCCCGAGCTCCTTACGAAGCCTCGAGATGTAGACCTGGACGGTCTTAACGGCTGTGTCGGGCGGCGCTTCGCCCCAGAGCTCGTCCACGAGCCGGTCCACGGACACCGGCTGGTCGCGGTGCAGCAGCAGGATCGCCAGGACGGCCTTCTGCTTCGCGCCGCCGAGCGCGATCCGTCGCGTCCCGTCGACGGCCTCCAGCGAGCCCAATATGCGGAAGTCCATCATCCTCGTCCGCCCGGGCCACGCTAACCCGAAAAGCTCGATTTTGCCGAAATGCAGGCGCTTGCAACCGATCCGCTGTCGCGCGGGCGCAGGCTGCGCGCCATGACCAAAACAGTTCCAGTCCGCGTCGTTGAGGTGCAGTCAGACGGAGGGTTCGATTGGGGTGATGCGGCCATCGGCGCCGCCGCTGTGGTCGCGGTTGGCGCGATTGGGATAGGCGCCTTCCTGGCGCGGCGCCACGTCCTGACCTGCCTGCTCGGGATCGTGCTGCTGCTGGTGGTCGCCGCCGGCTCGGCTCAGGCGGCGCCGGCGTCCGGCGCGTGGGGCACTCCTACGGCGGTGGGCTTCAACGTGCCCGGCTTCCAGGACGGCTGCCCGATCGAGTCGCCGGACGGGCGCAGCCTGTACTTCGCGTCCACGCGTCCGCGTTTCGCCGGTGACCTGCGCACCGACATCGACATCTGGGTGGCGCACCGCGACTCGAAGGACGACCCGTGGGGGACCCCGGAGAACCTGGGCGAGCCCGTCAACTCGATATTCGACGACTTCTGCCCGACGCCGACCCGCGGCGGCAGCCTGTTCTTCGTGAGCCGGCGCGTGAACCCCGGCGTGACCTGCGGGATGGGTGACATCTATCTGACCCGTCTGAATCCCGGCCAGGGCTGGGAGGAGCCGCAGCACCTCGACTGCAAGGACGACGGCGGCCCGAACACCGAGCTCGACGAGCAGGGCCCGTCCTACGTGAAGGCGGGTGGGCCGGTGCTCTACTACTCGAGCGGGGTCCCGAGCGGCCCCCAGGCCAGCGGCGACATCTACCGCAGCTGGCGACACGGCGACGGCAGCTTCGGTCCGCCGGAGCTCGTTGCCGAGCTGAACAGCCCGCTCATCGACATCCAGCCGAACGTGCGCCGTGGCGGTCGCGAGGTGGTCTTCGCCTCCAACCGGATGGGAACGCTCGGCGGCCAGGACATCTGGACGGCGACGCGCAAGGGTCCGAACGACACGTGGAGCACGCCCGAGAACGTCGGCGGGCCCGTGAACACCACGGCCGGCGAGACCCGCCCATCGCTCTCGTGGGACGGCGGGACGCTCTACTTCGGCCGCGCGCCGGGGGCGGTGAGCACCGCGGACATCTACTACTCGACTCGCTGATCGCCTCCGCGGAAGCCGAGGCACGCTGAATCGCGCGGTCACGGGCACTGCCCGTGGCCGTGCGCATTCGCACGGCGGTAGTCTTGGCGAAACCCCCTAAATCCCGGAGGATTTGATGGCTCTTACGATCGGCGACACCGCGCCGGACTTCGAGGCCGAGACGACCGAGGGACCGATCAGCTTCCACGACTGGCTCGGTGACAGCTGGGGAGTCCTCTTCAGCCATCCGCGCGACTTCACTCCCGTATGCACCACGGAGCTCGGCTACATGGCCAACATCAAGCCGGAGTTCGATCGGCGCGGCGTGAAGATCATCGGACTCTCGATCGACCCGCTCGACAACCACGAGAAGTGGGCGAAGGACATCGAGGAGACGCAGGGCACGGCGCCCAACTATCCGCTGATCGGCGATCCGGAGTTCAAGGTCGCGAAGGCGTACGGGATGCTTGCGGCGGACGTCGAGGGCGACCCGACCGAGCGCACGCCGGCGGACAACCAGACGGTCCGCAACGTGTTCGTGATCGGCCCTGACAAGAAGATCAAGCTGGTCCTCGTCTATCCAATGACGACCGGGCGCAACTTCGACGAGGTGCTCCGCGTCATCGACTCGCTCCAGCTGACCGCTAACCACAAGGTCGCGACGCCGGCCCAGTGGCAGCAGGGCGACAACGTGATCATCGCCGGCTCGGTGAACGACGAGCAGGCGAAGGAGATCTTCGGCGAGTGGGAGTCCCCGAAGCCCTACATCAGGATCGTCCCGCAGCCGAACGGCAGCGGCAGCAGCAGCTAGCCGATTCTCAGAGCCCGGCGCCCGGCAGCAGGTCGTTCTTGAACGACGCTGCCGGGTCCGGCGGGTTCTCCAAGAGCTGGTTCTCCTTCATCCAGGCGGAGAACTCGTCCCACTGGCCGGGGTCCTGCCAGCCGAAGGGCTTGCCCTCGGGCGGGAAGAACAGCGGCAGCGTGACCTCCACCGAGGCGCGCTGCAGCTTTGGGTCGAGGTCCGGGTTCGCCTTCAGGAGCCCCTCGATGCCCATGCTCGGATCGCGGCGGAGGGCGCGCGTGCCGCGCGAGACCGCTCCGATGAACGCGCGGATCTTGTCGGCGTCCGACTTCAGCGAGTCCTCGTTCGCCACCAGCACCAGTTCGTTGTAGGTCGGTACGCCGGCCTTCTCGATCCGGATGATCCGCGGGCGCTTGCCGCGCAGCCGCAGGTCCACGCCCTCGTAGTTCCAGAACGCGCCCAGCGCGGCGTCGATCCTGCCGGTGATCAGCGCGGGGTTGAAGCCGAAGCCGACGTTCCGCACCTTCACCGTCGAGGGGTTCACGCCCGCGTCGGCCAGGATCGTCTTGAGGTAGGCCTCCTGGTAGTCGATCCCGGCGGTGCCGACGGTCTTCCCCTTCAGGTCGGCGGGCCCGGCGATCTTCGCCTTTGGCAGCGAGATGATGGACGTGAGCGGCTCCTGAACCAGCGCCCCGACGCTCACGACCTTCAGCCCCTGGTCGCGGGCGCGCAGCACCTCGGGCTCGTACGAGATCGCGAGGTCTACGCGTCCGGCTGCCACCTGCTTGATCGGCGCTGCGGGGTCGGACGGCGTCCGGATGGCCACGTCGAGCCCCGCCTCCTTGAAGTCACCCCCGGCCTGGGCCGCGTAGATGCCGGCGTGGTCCGCGTTCGGGAAGTAGTCGAGCATGAGGTCGATGTGCTTCGACCCGGACGGCTCGAGCACGTCCTGTTTCTCGCCGCATCCGGCAGCCACAAGCGCGCCGGCGCAGGCGAGAGCGGCGAGCAGCAGCTTCATACGGGCTGTTCCTTTCGATTCCACGGACACGCAAATCGTTCCGCCAGGGCGACGAGGCAAAACAACGCCACCGCCATGAGCGTCAGAAGGACGATCCCGGCGTAGACGCGCGGCGTCTGGAGCTGAGTGTTGCCAAGCAGCACCAGACGGCCGAGGCCCTCATCCGCCCCGGCCCATTCGCCGAAGACGGCTCCGATGACCGACACCGTAGCGGCCACCTTCAATCCACTGAACAGGAAGGGCAGCGCGGAGGGCAGCTCGGCGGACCCGAGCGTCCGCGCGCGGGAGGCGCCCATGCTGCGCATCAGCTTGAGCAGCTCGGGCTCCACGGAGCGCAGGCCGTCGAGCAGGTTGACCGTGATCGGGAAGAAGCAGATGAGCGCGACGATGGCGAGCTTCGGGCCGATGCCGTAGTCGAACGCGAGGATGAAGATCGGCGCGAGCACCACGATCGGGATCGCCTGGGAGGCCACGAGCAGCGGGTAGGCGGCGTCGCGGAGCGGGCGGAACAGGTGCATGGCGACCGCGAAGGTCACGCCGAAGACCGTGGCGATCCCGAGCCCGAGCACGACCTCCACCAGCGTCGTGGCGGCGTTGTCGATGAGGAGCGACCAGTCGTCGCGGAGCGCGTCGAACGTCTCGACCGGCGACGCGAGCGTCAGGTCGTCAACCGAGTGGAGCGAGGCCACGCCCTGCCAGGCGAGGACGAACAGGACGAGCAGTGCGGCGGCTCCCAGGTACCTCCTCATATTCCGAGCGCCTCCAGCGCGCGGCGCTTGATGGCGCCGAACTCCGGGCTCGTCACGTCGCGCGGACGGTCGATGTCCACCTCGATGTCGGCCACCACGCGTCCCGGACGCGGCGAGAGCACGACGACTCGGTTCGCGAGGAACAGCGCCTCGTCGACGTCGTGCGTGACGAGGACGACCGTCCGCGGCTCCCGCGAGAGCGCATCCGCGAGCCACCGCTGCATCGACGCGCGCGTGATCGAGTCCAGCGAGCCGAACGGCTCGTCCAGCAGCAGCACCGGCCGGCCGGGCAGCAGGGTCCGCAGGAACGCCACACGCTGGCGCATGCCGCCCGACAGCTCAGCGGGCCGGGCCGTCTCGAACTCGGCCAGGCCGAACCGCTCGAACAGCGGCTCCGCGCGCCGGCGCGCCTCCGACCGCGGCACGCCCTGGCACTCGAGCGCCAGTGCGGCGTTGGCGAGGGCGGTGCGCCACGGCAGAAGCAGGTCCCGCTGGGGCATGTACGAGGCCTCCGCCGCGGTCACGGTGCCCTCGTCCGGCGCCTGGAGCCCCGCGATCAGCTCGAGCAGCGTGGACTTGCCGCACCCCGACGGCCCAACGACGGCCACCACCTCGTCGTGCGCGACCGTCAGGTCGACCCCCTCGAGGGCAGTGACCTTTGGGTATCTGCGCGTGACGTTCGCGAGCGATACGGGATCCGTCACGCCACCGCGTGCAGATCCGCCACCGCGTTCACGAACGCCTCCAGCTGCTTCGTGGTCCAGCACTCGAATACACCGTCGCAGAACGGCTCGTAGGCCGACATCACGGAGTCGCCGTAGTTCCAGTACAGGCGCGGCTCCGGGTTGATCCAGAAGGTACGGCCCGCCCGCTCCGCCACGTGGCCGAACACCTGCGCGTGCGGCTCGCGGCCGTTCGTGCGGGCGTCGCCGAGCACGATCACCGTGGACCGCGGGTCGAGGTCGTCCACCACCTTGTCGAGGAACTCGACCCAGACGCGGCCGTAGTCGGTGTAGCCCGACACGTCGGCCACGCCCGCGTCAGTGGCGATCTTGCGCGACACCGCCGCGAACGAGCGCTCCCGCTCGAATACGTCCGTGACCTCGGAGATCCGCTCGACGAACACGAACGAGCGCAGCTTGCGGAACTGGTCGTGGAGCGCGTGTAGCACGGACAGGAAGAACACGCTGGCGCTGGTCACGCTGGTCGACACGTCGCACAGCACGTACAGCTCGGGCCGGCGCGGCCGCCGGGGGCGGTACTTCAGGTCGAGCGGCACGCCGCCCGTCTGGAGCGAGGCGCGCATCGTGCGGCGCACGTCCACCTGCCACGACCGCCGCCTGCCGCGGTGCTCACGGCCGTGCGAGGCGAGCCGCTTCTTCAGCTGGGCCACCGTGCGGTGCACCTGAGAGAGGTCCTGGGCGGGGTTCGACGGCAGCGCGCGGTCCAGCTCGCGGAGTGGCTTGGCGGGCGGCAGCGCCCGCGTGCGCTCGATCATCTGGCGCTCGAGCTCCCGCCGCACGTGGCGCTCGAACTCCTGGAGCCGGTCGCGCGGCACGCTGTCCGGATCGGGCAGCTCGGCGCCCTGCTTCTCGCCCTTCAGCCCCAGCGTCCGGCGGATCCGCTGCACGTCCACGCCGATCACGCCCGAGCCCTCGCCCTGGCGCCCGAAGGCGGCGATGGCGAGCCGCGCCAGGTCGCGCATCTCACCGTCCGAGCCGGCCCGGATCGCCTCGCGGATGCGCTCGCGAAGCGCATCGAGGTCGAGGTTGTCTCCGCCTTGGAAGCGCTCCTCCGCCAGGTTCTGCTCGAGCGCCTCGCGCTCGACGGCGCGGAAGAAGAAGCGGTCGAACAGCACGTCGAGCACGTGCCGGTCCTCCTGCGACTTGGCGAGCGTGGTCGCGAGCGCCTCGCGGAAGTCCTCCTGCGAGGTCCAGCTCACCGCGTCGAGCGCCTCGAAGGCGTCGAGCAGCTCGGACGTGCCGACCGCCACGCCCTCGCCGCGCAGCTCGTCGGCGAACTCGAGCAGCCGCGGGGCCATGCCGGCGGGCCCCTTCGCGGCGGGCACGCCGCCGTACAGGGCGGGGTTAGCCCGCCTGCCGTCCGAAGACGCCATCGCCGAGCTTCACTCCCACGCGCTCAGCCACCAGGTCGAGGTCGGTGCGGTGCTTGATGATGATCGACATCGTGCGCTCGAGCACCGCCTGGTCCACGTCCTCGGCGCCGAGCAGGAGCAGGGCGCGCGCCCAGTCGATCGACTCCGCGATCGAGGGCGGCTTCTTCAGGTCGAGCGAGCGCACCATGTGGATCACCTCGACCAGCTTGCGCGCCACGGCCTGGTCGAGCTCCGGCGCGTGCAGATGCACGATCTCGAGCTCGCGCTCGACGGTCGGGTAGTCGAGCCACAGGTACAGGCAGCGCCGCTTCAGCGCCTCGGTGAGCTCGCGCGAGTTGTTCGAGGTGAGCAGGACCAGCGGCCGCGTGCGCGCCTCGACCACACCCATCTCCGGGATCGAGATCTGGAAGTCCGACAGCACCTCGAGCAGCAGCGCCTCGAACTCCTGGTCTGTCTTGTCGATCTCGTCTATCAGCAGCACGACGGGCTCCTCGGCGGTGATCGCGGTGAGCAGCGGCCGGGCGAGCATGAACTCCTCGCCGAAGATGTCGTCCTTGACCTCCTGCCAGCCGGTGTCGGCGGCCTCGGTCTGGATCCGCAGCAGCTGCTTGCGGTAGTTCCACTCGTACAGCGCCTTGGCCTCGTCGAGGCCCTCGTAGCACTGGAGCCGGATCAGCTTGCGGCCGGTCGCGCGCGACACGGCCTTGGCCAGCTCGGTCTTGCCCACGCCCGCGGGGCCCTCGACGAGCACCGGCTTGCCCAGCCGGCCCGCCAGGAACGACACGAGCGACGCCGGCTCGTCGGCCAGGTAGCCCACCTCTCCGAGGCGTGCGCGGGCGTCGTCGATGCTCGTGAACTCACCGCTCATCCGCGACGAAGGATACTTTCGCCCCCGTGCTCGCCGCCCTCGCCGTGAACATCCCAGGCCTGCCCGGCCTGGGAGACGAAGGTCCGGGCGATCTCGAGTCGCTCCTCACCACCTCGTTCGTGCTGATGGGGGTGGGGTTCGGCATCGCCCTGCTGGGCCACATGACGCGCACCCGCCTGCTGATCGCGATAGGCGTGCTCGTGGTTATGGTCGGCAGCGGGGTGTTCGTAATCGCTATCGGCCAATACGGGTAGCGGTTAGGATCGGACGCGTGCTGACGACAGCATTGGTCGTCGCCGCCGACGCGCCGATCGACAACGCCTCCCGATGGTCGCGGGGGCGGCACTACGAGGGCAACGTGCGGATCCTCGTCGCAGAGGGATCCGAGCCCATCTACGTGGCGCGGCGCTTTCGCCTGGACGAGAGCCACTGGCTCGTCGCGGGGATGAAGGTGCCGGTGAAGATCGACGCGGACCGCCCCGACGAGTTCGAGATCGACTGGGCCGGCGTGCCGAGCATCGAGGAGCGCGTGGCCGCTAACGACCCTGCCCTCGCCGACCCCAGGGGAGCCAGGCGGCGGGTGACGGAGGCGCTCGAGGCCGCCGGGGTGATGGGGTCGAAGCACCTGGGGCCGCTTCCGGACGGCATCGGTGGGGTGCTCGCCAGCGCCGAGGAGGCCAAGCGGGCCGCGACCCCCGACCGGTTCGGCGAGCACCTCGAGCGCGCGGCCCGCGAGCCCGCCCCGCCCGGGAAGACTCGCGCGGTGGCGCTGGTCTCGGCGATCACGGCCAGCGTCGTGCCGAGACAGCCCGATGGGGGCGGCGGAACGGACATCACCACCTCCGGCAGGCGAAAGACGGTGCTGGCGGTGAACGTTCCCGGGAGGGAGCCATACGCGGTGCTGATGCCGAAGCTGAAGCACCCCCGGATGCGTGCCGACGTGGCCCGCTCCGGCCTCCCCGCCCTGGTCTCGGACACGAACGCGAACGAGGTGGAGATCCTGTGGGATGAGCTGCCGTCGGTCCTGGATCAGGTGGGCCAGCGAATGAGCGACAGCCTCGCTGCTTCAGGGGCGCAGGCCGCGGAGCTCGAGCGCGGGATGATGGAGCAGGTCCAGGAGGCGATCGCCAAGGCCCCGCCGCCGATGCCATCGGTCCCGCCGACCACACCGGCGCCGGGGATGCCCCAGCAGGGCGCGGCGCACGACATGCTGATTCAGAGCGCGAAGCAGGCGCTCCGGTTCGTCCAGGATCCGGCGATGCGGAAGATGATGATCGAGCAGTACCGCGCCGCCGGGATCGAGATCGACGACGCGGACCTCTGATCAGAGGGCGACGCTAGTCGCAGCCGAGCGCGTGCCGCAGGCCGTCGATCGAGTCGCCGGCCCAGCGCCTGAAGTAGGGCTTGGCGAGCGTGCGGTCGAACAGCCGGTCGCCGGCGCGGCGCGGAAGAATGCCCATCTCGAGCTCCACGAACGTGCCGCCCTGTGCGGGCGTGAGCAGCCAGTCCGCGTACATGCCCGTCAGCTGGCACGCCATCCGCACCCCGCGGAGGTCGTCGCGCCGTTCGATCAGGAAGTTCGACTCCGACTGCCCCATGGGGCCCCTGACCACCTGGGCGTACTGGTCGCCCTGGTCGAAGCGCTCGCCGCGGACCTCCACGACGCGCGGCCACCACTCAGGGTGGCGCGTGGGGGTTCCCACGAGCGCCCAGACGTCCTCGAGCGGCGCGTCCAGATGCGCCTGCTCGCGGTAGGCGCTCATCCGAGCGCCTCGGCGAAGCCCGTGCGCCACGTGGGGTGGGCCGGCTGCCAGCCCAGCTCGCGCTTCGCCTTCTCGTTGGAGGCCCCGCGCAGCTCGAGCGCGAAGGTGGGCACCTCGCGGCCGCCCACGAATCGCGCGAGCCACACCGGCACGCGGAACGGCCGCTTCGCGCCCGCGGCGTCGGCGAACACCGGCAGCCACTCGCGCATTGGGGCGGGCTCGTCGTCGGTGACGTTGTAGACGCCGGGCCCGCCGCGCTCGACGGCCGCCACCGTCGCGTCGGCGGCGTCGTCGACGTGCACGAACGAGAACAGGCCGGTCCCCTTCCCGACGACCGGCATGCGCCGCCGCCTCACCTCGGCGGTGGTGGTGCCGTCCTCGGCGTAGTAGGTGCCCGGCCCGTAGAAGAAGCCGTACCGAAGGACGACGCCCTCGAGCCCCTCGGCCCCGAGCACCGCCACCTCCATCTCGTTCAGCGCCCTTACTCCGCTGCCGAAGTTGCCGGGTATGTCGTGCATCAGCGGGTCATCCTCCGTCTTCACGCGCGCGCCCTCGGGCCTGTACGCGAAGGCGATGCTCTGGCACACGAAGCGGCGCGCCCCGGCGGCCCGGGCCGCCTCGAGCAGGATCCGCGTGCCCTCCGTGCGCACTCGGTTGGTCGGCTCGTAGATGCCCTCCTTGCGGAAGTCGAGCCGATCGGGGAGCGAGGTGAGCTCGTGCACCAGCGCCTCCGGCCGCGCCGCCTCCGCCGCGGCGCGAAGGCTCGCGGCGTCGAACACGTCCACCACGGCCGCGGTCGCGCCCGCGGCGCGGATCGCCTCCGCGCGCTCCTCCGAGCGGGTGGTGCCGGTGACCTCGTGACCGGCGGCGATCAGCTTCGGCACGAGCGGGCGCCCGATCGCGCCGCTCGCGCCCGCGACGAAGACCCTCATCGCGCCGGCTCGCGCTCGCGCGTGAGCATCCAGCCGAGCAGGACGGTCGTGAGCAGCAGCGAGACGAAGTTCGCGGGCCCGAGCCAGCCCGGGTGCGAGTCGCCGATGTCGATCAGGTGGTTCAGCGAGTGCAGGCCGTACTGGATCAGGGCGAGGGTGAGGACGGGCACGCGCCAGCGCTCGCGCGACACAGACGCGAGCGCGACCGCCCCGAGCGCGAGGTAGAACGTCGCGAGGTCGGCCATGTAGTGGTCGTTCCGGGGCGGATAGGGGCCGATCTCGTCGTAGAAGAAGCCGGGCGTCAGCCAGAGCAGCAGGCCGAGCAGGAGCTGGCCGGCGGCGAACACGATGAGGAGGAGGCGCATAACCGGATCATGCCGACCCCGGCGCGGGTATAGCCAGCCGTATGGCGCAAGAGTCGTTTGCGGAGCAGGTCGTGGCCACGATCGCCGGCGCGGCGCGGATGGCGGCCGTGGGAGGCGGCGACGTCGTGCGGATGACGAGCCGGCCGGACGACTGGCTCGACGCGTGGGATCCGCACTACATCCGGACCACGCTCCCCGCTCTGCGGGCGATGTCGAAGCTGTATTTCCGGGCCGAGGTGCGCGGGCTCGACAACATCCCCGAGAAGGGCCCGGTCCTGCTCGTGGGGAACCACTCCGGCGGCACCCTGATCGCCGACACGTTCGTGTTCGCGCAGGCGTTCTACGACCACTTCGGGCCGCTGCGGCGCTTCCACCAGCTCGCTCACGATCTCGTCTTCCAGGTCCCGGGCGCACGGGCGAGCCTGTCGCGGTACGGGACCGTGCCGGCGTCGCCGGAGAACATGGCGAGCGCGCTCGAGCGCGACGCCGCGCTGCTCGTGTACCCGGGCGGGGACCACGAGACGTACAGGCCAAGCTGGGAGTCGGCGAAGATCGACTTCGCGGGCAGGACGGGCTTCGCGCGGTTGGCCATCGAGCACGGCGTGCCGATCGTGCCGGTGGTGGCGATCGGCGGGCAGGAGACCGCGCTGTTCCTCGGCCAGGGCCGGAAGATCTCCAAGCTTCTGCGGCTGGACAGCCTGCTGAGGCTGAAGGTGTTCCCCGCGCAGGTGGCGCCCCCGTTCGGGATCACGGTGCTCGACCTGCCGGGCCGCATCCCGCTTCCGTCCAAGATCGTGGTGCGGGTGCTCCCCAGGATCGAGCTGAAGGGCCGGGACCCCGACGACGCCTACGAGCGCGTCACGGGCGCCATGCAGCGGGCACTCCACAGGCTCGACGACGAGCGCAGCATCCCGGTCGTCGGCTAGCGGCCGGCGGTCAGCGGCGGGCGGCGACGCCGATCCCGTCGCCCACGGGCAGCACGCAGGCGAGCCAGTCGCCCGAGCCGATCAGGTCCGAGTTCAGCCGGCGCGCCGACGCCAGCGAGTCGGCGTTCCAGCGCGTCTCCGCGCCCTCGGGCAGGGCCACCTCACCGCTCATCAGCAGGTTGTCCACCACCATCAGGGCGCGCTCGGAGAGCTTCGGCTCGGCCAGCTCGATGTAGCGCGCGTATTCGCCCTTGCTCGCGTCCACGAAGAGCAGGTCGAAGGGGCCGTCGAGGCCCGGGAGCGTCTCGAGCGCGTCGCCCTCCACGATCTCGACCCGGTCGGCAGCGCCGCCTCGCTCGAGGTAGCCGCGCGCCTGGGCGGCCCGCTCGGGGTCGCGCTCGAGCGTGATCACGCGGCCGTTCTCGAGTTGCTCGGCCATGTGGAGCGTCGAGTAGCCGATCGCGGTGCCCACCTCGAGCACCACCGGGTCGAGCACACGGCACAGCACGGCGAGGAGCCGGCCGGTCTCCCAGTGGACGATCGGGATCCCGCCGCGCTCGGCGTGCTCCTCCATCTCGCGCATGACCGGCGACCGCTCCGGCCGCAGGTCGTGCAGATAGCTCTCGACCACCTCTTCGAGGATGCGCATGGAGTGAGGCAGGCTACCCTGGTGCGACATGCCTGGACGAGTCGAAGCCATCCGAATCGCCCCCGAGCACGAGCAGCTCCCGGAGCCGGTCGACTCGGTCGAGGTGACCGGCGAGGGCCTGGCGGGCGACCGCTACTTCGGCCGCGGCGACATCACGCTCGTCGAGGCGGAGGCGCTCGAGGCGTTCACCGAGGAGACCGGCATCCAGCTGAGCCACGCCGAGATCCGCCGCCAGGTGCTCACCACGGGCGTGAGGCTGAACGACCTGCTGAACAAGCGCTTCCGGGTGGGCGGCGTGGAGGCCGTCGGGGTCGAGTGGTGCGAGCCGTGCAACCACATCCAGAGCCTCACGCACCCGGGCGTCCTGAAGGGCATGGTCCACCGCGCGGGCCTGCGCGCCGACATCGTCCAGCCCGGCACGATCGCCGTGGGCGACGAGGTGGACGAGGTCAGAGACGCCGCCGCATGAGCAGGTTCCGCCCGCCGGGTGGATCCGACCATGCGGAGAAGCCGAGCGATTCGTAGAGGGCGAGCGCGGCCGCGTTCGCCTCGTTGACGTCCAGCTCCATGCGCCGGCAGCCGCGCTCGCGGGCGCGGGCGAAGGCGGCGTCCATCAGCTCGCGGCCCATCCCGGACCCGCGTGCCTCCTCCTCGACGAAGATGTCCTCGAGCCAGCAGTCGTCGCTCCCGGTCCAGATCGAGTACCGGTAGCGGAGCTGGCACACGCCGGCGGGCGGATCGCCGGCGAGCAGGAAGTCGCTGTTCGGGTCGGCCAGGACGCGCCCCACGTCCTCGTGGAACGCCGCGTCCGGCGGCTCGGTCCGGCTCCACCAGTCGCGGAAGCCGATCATGAGCCGGGCGACGTCGGCGGCGTCGTCCGCAGTGGCTAGACGGATCACGGACACAGTGATACCCCGTGCGGACATCCGTCCGCACTCTGATGGCATCGCGGCCATCCTGGCCGCTGAAACCGGATATTCGCTGCGCGAATATCCTCCCCCGCCTATGTCGCTGATCGAAGTGCCCTCCGGGCTCGAGGGCGTAATCGCGTTCGACACCTCAATCGCCGAGCCCGACAAGGAGGGCGGTGCGCTCCGCTATCGCGGGGTGGACATCGAGGAGCTGGTGGGCAACGTGCCCTACGAGAAGGTGTGGGGGCTGCTCGTGGACGGCCAGTACGAGCCGGGCCTGCCGCCCGCCCAGCCGCATCCGCTCGCGGTCCGCACTGGCGACCCGCGCGTGGACCTCCAGTCGGCGCTGGCGATGCTCGCGCCCGAGTGGGGCCTCGGCCAGCTGATCGACATCTCGGACGAGCAGGCGCGCCAGGACCTCGCGCGGGTGTCCGTCATGGCGCTGTCGTTCGTGGCGCAGTCGGCACGCGGCGTGGGGAGGCCTCCGATCCCGCAGGCGGAGGTCGACAAGGCCACCTCGATACCCGAGCGCTTCCTGATCCGCTGGCGCGGCGAGGCGGACCCGAGGCACGTGAAGGCGATCGACGCCTACTGGATCAGCGCGGCCGAGCACGGCATGAACGCGTCGACCTTCACCGCGCGCGTGATCGCCTCGACGGGCGCCGACGTGGCAGCCGCGCTGTCGGGCGCCGTCGGAGCGCTCTCCGGGCCGCTGCACGGCGGGGCCCCCTCGCGTGTGCTCCAGATGCTCGACGAGGTGGAGCAGACGGGCGACGCGGAGAAATGGGTCAAGGACGCGCTCGACAGCGGCCACCGGCTGATGGGCTTCGGCCACCGCGTCTACCGCGCGGAGGACCCGCGTGCGCGCGTGCTGCGCCGCACCGCGCGCGAGATCGGCGCGCCCCGGCTCGAGGTCGCCGAGAAGCTCGAGGCGGCCGCTCTCGCCGAGCTGAAGGCGCGCAAGCCCGACCGTGTGCTCGCCACGAACGTCGAGTTCTGGTCCGCGGTCGTCCTCGACTTCGCGGACGTCCCGCCCGAGCTGTTCACGCCCATGTTCGCCAGCGCTCGCGTCGGCGGCTGGGCCGCGCACATCATGGAGCAGAAGCGCGAGGGCCGGCTGATCCGGCCGACGGCTCGCTACGTGGGCCCCGGGCCGCGCGCGGCGGACTCGGTGAACGGCGCGGGCCCCGCGGCCTGATGGCCACGCCTGCCGCGACGGAGCGGGGCGTATCGTCGTTCGCGAAGTCGCTCTTCCTCGGTGAGATCCACGAGGACCTCGTCTTCCCGTTCCCGAAGCCGGATCCGGCCGAGCAGGACAGGATTCGCTCGCTGATCGGGGCGCTGCGGGAGCTGCCCTACGACGCGCACAAGATCGAGGAGGACCGCTGGCTCGGCGACGACACGATCGCCGCGCTCGGGGAGCGTGGGCTGCTCGGGCTGTATGTGCCTGAGGAGTACGGCGGCCAGGGGCTGTCGCAGACCGGCTACTGCCGCGTGTCCGAGGTGTTCGCGCAGATCGACGCGACGCTCAGCGTGGTGATGGGCGTCCACCAGTCGATCGGGATGAAGGGCATCGTCCTGTTCGGCACCGATGAGCAGAAGGAGCGGTACCTGCCGGATCTCGCCAGCGGCCGCAAGCTGGCCGCCTTCGCCCTGACCGAGCCGAACGCCGGCTCCGACGTGGCGAGCATGGAGACGCGCGCGGAGCGCCAGTCCGACGGCTCCTGGCGGCTGGACGGGCTCAAGCACTACATCGGCAACGGCTCGAAGGCGGGCGTGATCGTCACGTTTGCGAACACCGGCGAGCGCGAGTACACGGCGTTCATCCTCGAGCCGTCGATGGACGGGTTCGAGGTCGGGAAGCGCTTCGACACGATGGGCCTGCGCGGCAACGACCTGCGCGAGCTCCGCTACAACGGCATCCGCGTGCCGTCCGAGAACGTGCTGGGCGAGCCGGGCAAGGGCTTCCGCGTCGCGATGCAGATCCTCAACAACGGCCGGCTGTCGCTCGGCACGGGATCGGTGGGCGGCGCGAAGTACCTGCTCGACCAGACGATCCGGCACGTGAAGGAGCGCCGCCAGTTCGGCCAGCCGCTAGCGGACTTCGAGCTGGTGCAGGACAAGATCGGCTGGGCCGTGTCGTACCTGTTCGGACTCGAGTCGATGGCGTATCTCAGCACCGGCCTCGTCGACCAGGGCGTGGACGACTACTCGCTCGAGTCGGCGATCTGCAAGGTGGCGGGCACCGAGTTCCTGTGGTACGCCGCGAACCGGTCGCTGCAGCTGGCCGGCGGCGCGGGCTACATGCGCGACGAGCCGTACGAGAAGTACCTGCGCGACATCCGCATCTTCCCGATCTTCGAGGGCGCCAACGACGTGATGCGGGCGTTCATCGCGCTCGCCGGCATGAAGCCGCTGGGCGACGAGCTGAAGGAGATGGGGGAGTTCTCGCTCACCGATCCGATCGGGTCGATAGGCGTGCTGGCCGACTACGTGGCGGGGCGGATCGCGCGGGAGGTGTCGCCGGACCGGATCACGCTCGCCCACGACGAGCTGAGCGACCTCGCCGGCTCGGTGTCGGAGCAGGTGAAGCGGCTACGGTCGGTGACGGAGGGGCTGCTGCGCGAGCACCGCGGCGGGATCGCGGCGCGCCAGTTCCACCAGAAGCGGCTGGCGTCGGCCGTGTCCGACATCTATGCGCAGGTGGCGGTGCTCTCGCGCGTCACGGCGCACCTCGAAGAGCACGGCGTCGAGCCGTCCGGCCAGGAGCGCTACATCTGCGACACGTTCTGCCGGAGGGCGGCGGCGCGTGTGACACTCTCGCTCGACCAGGTCGAGCGAAACGACGACGAGCGGATGATCGCCATCGCCAAGCTGGCCTACAAGCGAGGGGAGTACGGATACGCCTTCTTCGAGGATTGAAAACGGGGCTGCGCCGACGCCGCCGGCTTCGCGAACGAAGCAGCTAACGCTTGTAGCCGCCATCCTCGGCACGACGGTGGTGACGGTCGACTCGACCGTCGTCAACATCGCGCTCCCGGCCATCGCCGACGACCTCGGCGGCGGCCTGGCGGGGCAGCAGTGGACCTCCAACGCCTACCTGGTCACGCTCAGCTCGCTGATCCTGATCGGCGGCTCGCTGGGCGACATCTTCGGCGAGCGGCGCATGTTCATGATCGGCGTGGGCGGGTTCGGCGTCACGTCGCTGTTCTGCGCGCTGGCGCCCACGATCGAGCTGCTCGTGCTTGCCCGCGCGCTCCAGGGCGTGTTCGGAGCACTCCTCACTCCGGCGGCGCTCGCGGTGATCACCTCCACCTTCCCGCCCGACGAGCGCGGGAAGGCGATCGGGGCGTGGACGGCGTGGGGCGGCATCGGCACCGTGCTCGGGCCGCTGATCGGCGGCCAGCTCGTGGAGAGCGCGTCCTGGCGCTGGATCTTCGCCATCAACATCCCGGTTGTGGCGATCACGCTGGTGCTGGTCACGCGCGTGATGGTGGCCGGCCGGCCGCGGCGCGAGGACGCCAGGGTCGACTACGTGGGGGCCCTCCTGTGCGCGTTCGGGCTCGCCGGGGTCACGTACGGGCTGATCGAGCAGCCCCTCAGAGGGTGGAGCAGCCCGGGCGTGTGGCTGCCGCTCGTCACCGGGGTGGTCCTGTTCGCCGCCTTCATCGTGTGGGAGGCGCGGAGCCGGCACCCGATGCTGCCGCTGTCCCTCTTCCGGCGCCGCAACTTCGCGATCGGGAACATCGAGACGTTCTCGATGTACGCGGGGCTCGGGCTGCTGTTCTTCTTCCTGGTGCTGTACCTGCAGCAGGTGGCCGGGTTCAGCCCAGTCGAGGCCGGCACGACGACGCTGCCGGTCACGGGGATGATGTTCCTCTTCTCCACCCGCTTCGGAGCGCTGGCGGACCGCCACGGGCCCCGGTTCTTCATGGGAGTGGGGCCGCTCGTGGCCGCGACGGGGCTGGCGCTGTTCCTCCGGATCGGCGCGGACGTGAACTACGTGACCGATCTGCTGCCCGGCCTGCTCGTGTTCGCGCTCGGGCTGTCGATGACGGTTGCGCCACTGACGGCGACCGTGCTGGCCGATGCCGACGAGAGCAACGCGGGGATCGCCTCCGGCACGAACAACGCGATCGCACGCGTGGCGAGCCTGATCGCCATCGCGGCCGTCGGTGCGCTCGTGTCGTCCTCGTTCGGCGACTCGCTCCGCGAGCAGCTCGGCCCGGCCGCGAACCGGCCGGCGGTCAGCCGCGCGATCCACAAGGCGGAGCAGCAGCCGCTGGCGCGCGTCGAGGTGACCCAGGGGCCGCCGGGGGTGCGCCGGCGACTCGAGCAGGCATCGCTCGACGCGTCGGTCGACGCATTCCATCTTGCGATCGGCATCGCGGCGGTGCTGGTGGCCGTCGGCGGCGTACTCGGGCTCGTGGGGATCGTGAACCCGCGCCGACTGGTGAAGGCATCTGACTGCCCCGGCGGCCAGCTGGTGGGCGCCACCGCCGAGGCGGCCCGGGCCGCCTAGAAGCGCCGCGCGCGCTCTCTGCTGAGCGCGAAGCCGTGGCCGGTGCGGGTGTTCACACAGCGCATCCCGGAGCGCCGCGACCGGCACCGGAAGCGCCCGCGCTGGATGGCCTCGCCGTAGGAGAGGACCCGGCCGGGGTCGATGGCGTCGCTCACGCAGCCGAACCTGCCCCGCCCGCGCAGTCCGACCTCGAGCGTGTTGCCCCAGTCGAACTCGCACGTGCGCGGCTTGGGCGGAGGCCGCCAGTCGCGCCGCGTGATGTCGCAGCGGGTATAGATCTTGGCCGCGATCACGCAGCGGATGTTCCCCGACGGGCTGTGGAACGAGACGGCCGCCGAGGCCGGCGCGGCGCCGGCGAGGGCGCCTAACGCGGCCCCGAGTGCGAGCAGCTTCCGCATGGCCGCACTCTAGCCCGAGAGGAGGCCGCCGTCGACGCGCAGAACCGCTCCGGTCACGTAGGCGGCGTCCGGCCCGGCCAGGAACGTGAACGCGCCCGCCACGTCTTCCGGTGTCCCGAGCCTGCGCAGGGGCACCTCCAGATCCAGCTGCTCGCGCAGGAGGTCCGCCGCCGGCCGCCCGGTTCGGGCTGCCACCAGGTCGAGGTCCCTGCGATTCATAGCGGTCTCTATCTGCCCGGGAGCCACGGCGTTCACGTTGATGCCGCGCGGGGCGAGCTCGATCGAGAGGGTCCGGACGATCGAGATCAGACCCGCCTTGCTCGCGCAGTAAGCCGACGCGAGTGGCTCGCCCCGCAGGCCCGCGGTGGAGGCCGTGGCGAGCAGGCGCCCGCCGGAGGGCATCGCGGCCACGGCCGCGCTGAAGGTGGTCATCACGCCGAGCAGGTTCACCTCCAGGACGCGGCGCCACGAGTCGAGGGTGCCGTCCACGAACGGCTCCATCAGCGACACACCCGCGTTCGCCACGCAGATGTCGAGGTCGCCGGCCGATGCGATGGCGGCGGTCACCTGATCGGGATCGGTCACGTCCGCGATCGGGCCGACATGACCGGGCGCCGTGTCCAGCCCGATCACCTCGGCGCCCTCCGCCCGGAAGCGCGCGACGGTCGCGGCACCGATGCCGGTGGCAGCGCCGGTCACGAGAGCACGCATCCCGTCGAGTGAGGGCATGCGGGCGAGCTTGGCCCGTGCCGCCCAGGCCGGGAAGGCACGAATCCGCCTCATCCCCCTGATCAACCGATTGACCGATGCCCGAGCCGCGCGGCGCACGGGACCCTCGGTGGATGCGAGGGATCAGCGCGGTGCTGGGCGCCGCCGCGGCTTTCGGAGCGGTCTCCGTGCTCGCCAGGAAGGCGTACGAGGCCGGGGCGGATCCGGTCTCTCTGCTCGGAGCGAGATTGCTCATCGCCGCACTGGCGCTCAGCGCCCTGGTGCTCGCGTGGCGCCCGCGCGCGAGACCCCGGGAGCTCCTTCCCGCGGCGGGGGCCGGACTTGCGTTCGCGGGCGCTGGTCTGGGCGAGTTCGAAGCACTCGCGCGTGCCAACGCGCCGACCGTCGTGGTGATCGTCTTCATCTCACCGGCGTGGATCGCGCTGGCCGGCCGGATTGCCGGCGGCAGGCCGCTGGGCCGCGAGCGGGGTGCCGTGCTGGCGGCCCTGGCGGCGGGGCTCATTCTCGTGGTGGCCGCGCCCGGCGGGCCGCCCCCGGCCGTGGCGGCCGTCCTGTTCGCGACCGCGGCTTCTCTTGCGTCGGCGCTGTTCTTCGTGGCCATCGGCGCGGAGGGCGGGGACGTGCCCGCGCCGGCGGTCGCCTGTGCGGCGGCGTGGGCGGGCGCCTCGGCGGTCGTGGCGCTCCATCCGGCGGGCGTGGGTGGGCTGCTCGTCTCGTCCGATGCCGCCCCCTACGGCGCCGCGATCGGGGTCCTCACGGCACTTGCCCTGGTGCTGGTCGCATCCGGCGTTCGGCTCACCTCCGCGCTGGTGGCATCGGCGGTTATCTGCGTCGAGCCGGTAGTCGCGGCCGCCCTGTCCTGGGTACTCCTGGGCGAGGTCCTCTCCCCCGCCCAGGCCGCGGGCGCCGCCGTCGTGATCGCGGCGGTTGCCGCGCTCGCGCGCGTCAGTGCTCGCGAGCCTCCTGAGACCGCCGCCACTGGTCGAACCACACCGCCGCGACCAGGATGGCGCCCACCACCACGTCCTGCCAGAAGCGCTCGACGCCGCCGATCAAGAGACCGTTTGCGAGAACCACGGGGATGAACACGCCCACGACCGTTCCGGAGATGATCCCGACGCCTCCGGTGAGGCTGGCACCTCCGATCACCACCGCCGCTATCGCCGCGATCAGCTCGGTCGTGTGCCCCGTCGAGACGCTCGCCACGGCGAAGCGCGCGACCTCGATCAGGCCCGCGCACCCGGACAGGGCTCCGGACAGCGCGTAGAGCAGGAACAGGTGTCGCCGGATCGCGATCCCGCCGCGCCGGGCGGCCTCCTCGTTCGACCCGATCAGGTAGGTGTGCTCGCCGTAGCGTGTGCGTGCGAGGAGGAACCCGCACGCGAGGACCAGGCAGGCCGCGATCACGAACGGGACCGGCACCCCGGCCACCGTGGCGAGGCCGATGCGCTCCTGAACTTCGGGAGGCGCCCCGCTGACGTTGGCGCCCCCGCTCAGCAGCCGCGCCGCGCCGAGCGCCGCCCCGAGGGAGCCGAGCGTCACGACGAAGGGGGGCAGGCGGGCGAAGGCGATCAGCGCGCCGTTGATGGCTCCCCACGCGACGCCGGAGGCCACGCCCACACCGAGCCCTGCCAGCGCGCCGATCAGCTCGTGCTGGCCGGGTTCCGTGACGATCTCCTTCATCACGAGGGCCGACGCGACGGCGGCGAAGGTCATGACCGAGCCGATCGAGAGGTCGAGGCCGCCGCTGATGATCACGAGCGTCGATCCCGCGGCCAGGATCAGGATCACCGAGGCGTCCCCCGCCACGGTCTGCGCGTTGAAGGTGCTCAGGAAGGTGTCGGCCGGCAGGATCACCCCGAAGGCCGCGATCAGCACCACGAGCACGACGAGGATCCAGAACACGCCGCTCGACGGCACGGCCCGCGCGGCCCTCGCTGGCGTCACGCGGCCGCTCCCACCATCGCGTTGACGATCCACGTCGCATCGACCTCGCCACGTGTCCGGGTGCCGGCGTTCTCACCCAGCCGCAGCACGGTGACGCGGTCGGCTATCTGGAGCACCTGCGGGACGTCGTGCGAGATCAGCATGACTCCGAAGTTCCGGCTGCGCAGGTTCTGGATCAGCGAGTCGACCGCGGCTCGCTGGCGCACGCCGAGCGCGGCCGTGGGCTCGTCGAGCAGCACGAGCGTCTCGGCCCAGATCGCGGCTCGGGCGATCGCCACGCCCTGCCGCTGGCCGCCGGACAGGAGCCTCACCGGCCGCTCGACGTCCCGTACCGGCACGGACAGGCCCTCGAAGGCGTCCCGCGTACGCAGCGCCATGGTGCCCCGGTCGAGCACGCCGATCAGCCCGAGTGGACCTCGGCGGACGATCTCGCGGCCGACGTAGACGTTCGCCACGCACGACCGGTCGTCCGCGAGCGCGAGGTCCTGGTAGACCGTCTCGATCCCGGCCCGCCGGGCGTCGATGGGCGATCCGAACTCGATGTGTTCGCCGTCCATCCGGATCGCGCCTTCGTCCGGGCGCACGACCCCGGCCGCGACCTTCAGGAGCGTCGACTTGCCGGCACCGTTGTCGCCCATGACCGCGTGTACCTCGCCGCGCGCGATGTCGAGGTCGACGCCCCGGAGCGCCTCGACCTGTCCGAACGACTTGCGGATGCCACGGAGCTCGAGGGCTGCGGGGGCCGCCTCGCTATTGGGGAGCACGCGAGTACAGGCAGGGCGCGTTCTCGGGATCGTCCACCGTCGCTGCCGTGAACGGGCAGATCTTCGGCTTGATCCGCGCCGGGACGCTCTTGCCGTTCAGCGCGTCCACGGCCGCCTTCACGGTGTCCGCGCCGTACTGGCGGGCCGCCACCGAGACGACCGCGTCGAGCTTGCCCTCCTTCAGCAGCTCGATGTTCTGGACGAACGCGTCGAACGCGACCGTCTTGACCGCATCGAGCTTGCCGGCCGCCTCGAGCGCCGGAATCGCGCCCTGGCTGCCGAGGCCGACTCCGACGAAGGCTCCCGCGAGATCGGGATTGCGGGTGATGGTCGTCCTGGTGATCGTGTTCGCCTTCTGCGGGTCCAGGTCGAAGTACTGGATCGGCAGCAGGTCGAAGCCCGGTTCGCTCTTCACGACCTCCGTGAACCCGGCGCGCAGGTTGCGGGCGAACTCGACGCCGGGGGCGTGGTCGATGTACATGAGCTTGCCCTTGCCGCCGGTGAGCTTCACGAGCTGGTCGGCGACGACGCGGCCGGCCTCGACGATGTCGCTCGAGACATGGGTGACCGCGAAGCTCGGGTCCTTCGTCGTGGTGTCGAAGGTCACGACCTTGATGCCGCGCCCGGCGGCCTGCTCGAGCGGCGCCTGAAGCGCCTCGGCGTCTGTCGCGGCGACGATGAGCGCGTCCGGCTTCCGCGCGACCGCGGCGTTCACGATCGGGATCTGCGATGCCGGCTCGTACTTCGGCGGAGCCTGCTGCGTGATCGACACCCCGAGCCGCTTGGCCTCCTCCTGGGCGCCGAGCCAGATGGTGTGGAAGAAGTCGTCGCCGGTGACCCCGGGGATGAACACGAGGTCGTAGTGGCTCCCCTTGTCCGACCCCTTGTTCCCCGAGTCGTCATCGCCTCCGCAACCGGACTGGAGACCCACCAGGGCAACCAGCACCAGCGCAGCCGTCATCGCCATTGAGCGTCGCATGCCCTAAAGAGCTATTGAGCGACGGCCGGGCCCGCGAGGCCTCCTAATGTCCCCTCGGGGCCTCGGCCATCACTGAGCCGTGAAGCCGCCGTCGACCGGCAGCGCGACTCCGGTGACGAAGGACGCGCCGGACGACGCCAGCCAGGCAACCGCCTCGGCGCACTCCTCTGGGCGTGCGAGCCGCCCCAGCGGCTGCTCGGTGGCAAGCGCGGCCCACGCGCCTGCGGGGTCCGGCTGCTCGGCAGCGAAGGAGCGGAGCATGCCGGTGTCGACGAGGCCCGGACATACGGCATTCACGCGGATGCCGTCGGCCGCCCAGTCCAGCGCGAGCGCTCTCGCGAGCTGGACCGCGGCGCCCTTCGTGGCCACGTACACGGGCGAGCCGCGCTGAGCCACGAGGCCCTTGTTCGACGCGACGATCGTGAATGACCCGCGTGCTCGTGCGAGCGGTGTGTGCGCCGCGCGCGCCAGGTGGACGAGCGCCTTGACGTTCACTGCGAGCAGCCGCTCCAGCTCGTGGTCCGTGGTCCGCTCCACCGGCTTCGCGAGTGTCACGCCGGCGTTTCCGACAGCCGCGTCGAGCCGCCCGAAGCGGTCCGTGGCCGTGGTCACCGCCTCGTGGCTCACGTCGGGCTCGCTCACGTCACCGGCCACCCACGAGCACCGGTCGCCCAGTTGCCTCTGGACACGCTGGAGCTCGCGCCGGTCGCGCGCCACGGCCACCACGTCCCAGCCGCGGTGGACCAGCAGCTCCGCACACGCGCGGCCGATTCCGCGCGTGGCCCCCGTCACGACGGCTACGCGAGGCACCGCTCGGCCGCCAGCGAGAGCCGGAGTGCCGCGGTGGCGTCATCGCCGCCCACCGCGGGCGCCGCGCCGGACCGGACGCATGCCAAGAAGGCGCGGAGCTCCTCCGCGTAGGCGTCGCGATGACGCTCGATGTGGTCCGCGGGCCGTGCAATCCGGCTTCCCGAGGGGGTGAGATGCTGAAGGTCTCCGTTCGCGCCGCTGAAGCCGATCCGCACGGTCGACCGCTCGCCCATGACCTCCACCGAGCACTCGAAGCCATAGGCGGCCGTGCGGGTGTTGTCGATCAGGGCGAGTGCGCCGCTGTCGAATCGTCCGACGATGGCCGTCGCGCCCGGGCTCCCGTATGCCGTGACCTCGGCGAGCTCGCCGACGAGCCAGCGCGCCGTGTCGAAGTCGTGGATGGTCATGTCCACCAGCGGGCCACCTAGCCGCCCGGTGAGGTCGCCGCCGCGAGGTGCGGCTCGATTGCGGTGCGAGATCCGTAGGAGGCGAACGTCTCCGAGCTCGCCGGCCTCGATCATGCGGCGCGCCGCAACGAAGTCGCGGTCGAAGCGTCGCTGGAACCCCACCTGCAATGCGACCCCGGCCGTGCGGGCGGCGTGGGTCGCTGCCCGCCCGGCATTGGCCATCAGGGACAGCGGCTTCTCGCACAGCACGTGCTTCCCGGCATGAGCCGCCGCGATCGTCATGTCGGCGTGCAGCGGGGTCGGCGTCGCGATCACCACGGCCTCCACCGACGGGTCGAGGAGGGCGTCGTCGAAGGAGGCCGAGCAGGGCGCGCCGAGCTCCGCGGCCGTCGCCTCGGCCAGCGAGGTGTCCGGATCCACAAGCAGCGCCAGCTCCGCGGCACGCATCAGCGCCGCGTTGCGCGCGTGCAGCCGGCCGATCCCGCCAAGACCCGCCACGGCGATTCGGACGGGACAGAACTCTCCCTCCCGCGGCCGCCGGTCGCTGCCGACAATCGGCCGGTGGAGATCGCGCTGATGTCCGCGAGCATGCTCGACCGCTCGTGGGAGAGGATGCTCGACGCCGCCGTGGCCGGCGGGATCACGCGTATCGAGGCGTGCGGGGGCGGACACATCCCCACCGTTCACTACGACCCCGTCCGGCTCGCCCGCGATCCCGATGCGCTCGCGCGCTTCCGGGCGAGCTTGGAGGAGCGCGGCCTCTCGCTGTGCGCGTTCTCCTGCCATGGCAATCCGCTTCATCCGGACTCCGAGCGGGCGCGCTCCGACCACGCGGACTTCCTCGCGACCTGCGAAATCGCCGAGGCGCTCGGCGTCCACCACGTGAGCCTGCTCGCGGGCCTCCCCGCCGGCGCGCCGGGAGACACGACGCCGAACTGGATCCTGAATGCGGCCTTCCCGGGTCTCGGGACGGTCCACGAATGGCAGTGGCAGGAGCGCGTGCTCCCCTATTGGCGGGAGGCCGCGGCCGTGGCCGACGCGCACGGAGTGGTCCTCTGCATCGAGCCGCACTCCGCGGACGTGGTCTACAACACGCCCACGTTCGAGCGGCTGCGTGACGAGATCGGCCCGGCGATCGGGATGAACTTCGACCCTTCGCACCTCTGGTGGCAGGGGATGGATCCGATCGCGGTCATCGCGGCCGTGGGCTCCGACATCCGCACCTGCCACGTCAAGGATGCGTGGCTCGACCGGCGTCTGATCGAGCGCGACGGCGTCGCGTCGCCCGTCGATTACGACCGCTGGGACGAGCGTCCGTGGACATTCAGCACGCCCGGCTACGGACATGACGAGATGTTCTGGGGGCGTCTGGTGCTCGCGCTGAGGCGCGTCGGGTACGACGGCACGCTGAGCATCGAGTGCGAGGATCCGTTCCTCACGCCGGACGACACGCTCGCGGCGTCGGTGGCGATGCTCAGGCGTGTTATTCCCGACGAGGAGCCGCCGCCGGTCGACTGGGCGTCGCGCGTGGCGTTCAAGGACGAGGTGAGTCGAGGGCAGCGGTGAGCGCCGCCTCCGCGGCCTCCAGCGTGAGGTCCACGTCGGCGTCACTGTGGGTGTACATGACATGGCTGCGGCCGAGGTTCTCGGGCATCTCGAACACGCCTCGCCGCGCGAGCTCGCGCCGGTAGCGGACGAACAGCTCCGCGTCGTTCCGTGTCGTGTCCTCGAACGTCTCGAGCGGGCCGTCCATGAAGCACAGGACGAAGACCGAGCCGAATCCGCTGACCGTGACGGGCACCCCGCACCGGCCGGACACCTCGCGGAGGCCCGCGCGCATCCGCTCGCCCAGGCGGAAGACGTGATCGTGCACGCCGCCGCGCTCGAGGATCTCGATGACCGCGAGCGCGGCGGCCACGCCCGGCACGTTGCCGTTGCACGTGCCCGCGAACCACACGTCGCCGTGCTCGGTCGTGCTGAAGCGCTCCATGTGCTCGGCGCGGCCGGCGACGGCGGTGATCGGGAAGCCGTTGCCGAGCGCCTTGCCGAACGTCGCCACATCCGGCGTCACGCCGGCGATCGCCTGGTATCCGCCGAGGTGGTGGCGGAAGCCCGTGATGACCTCGTCGAAGATCAGCAGGGCCCCGGCGCGGTCACAGACAGCGCGGAGGCCCTCGAGGAACCCGGGCCGCGGCATCAAGCTCGCGGCGTTGTGCACGATCGGCTCGGTGATCACGGCGGCAATCTCACCGCCGGCCCGCTCGAAGGCGCGCTCGACGCCGTCGAGGTCGTTGAACTCGCAGACGAGCGTCTGCTCCAGCGCGGCGTCCGGAATGCCGGCCGAGAATGGCCCCCGGCTCAGAAAGTTCCGGGCCACGGAGTCATGGAAGCCGTGGTAGGCGCCCTGGAACTTGACGATCCGGGACCGCCCGGTCGCGGCGCGCGCGAGCCGGATCGCGTGGAATGTCGCCTCGGAGCCGCTTCCGCACAGGAGCACTCGCTCGGCGCAAGGCACGTGAGAGACGATCTTCTCGGCAAGGCGCGCCTCCGCCTCGGTCACCCCGAGGCCGAACAGGACCCCCTCCGCGGTCGCTTCGGCTACCCGCCGCAGCTGCGGCGGGTAGCCGTGACCGAGGAGCACGGCGCCATAGGCCGCGTGGTAGTCGATCAGGCGCCGGCCGTCCACGTCCTCGATCCACCCGCCCTCGCCGCGGCGCACGCAGACGGGCGGGCGGGACCGCCGCTTGGCGGTGTTGACCCCTCCCGGTATCGACAGAGAGGCGCGCCTGAGGAGCCGCTCCGACCGCGTGGGGGCCAGCGTCCTCATGCCCCGGCGTCACGGTTCGCGTACACCCGCTCGTGGCTGTGCGAGTAGAGCTCCACGATGTTGCCGAACGGGTCGCGGCAGTAGCACATGAGAAACGGCTCCTCGGCGAAGATCTGCCACACGCGGGAGGTCTGGCGTCCGCCGGTGGCCGCGACCCGCTTGGCCGTGCCCGGCAGATCGTCGACGGTCACGCACACGTGGAACAGCCCGGCCAGCTCGTAGGGCGTGCTCTCGAATTCGAAGAGCTCGAGGCCCACGCCGTTCGCGCCGGTGAGGTGGCGCTGCCGAAGGGCGCCCACCCCGTCTCCGAGCACGTCCGCCGCCACGACGCCCGCGTGCCGGTGGCCCGGCAGCACATCGGTGGGCGGGCCGAGCGGGTCGAGGCCGAGCACCTCCGCGTACCAGCGGGTGGCGCGCTCGAGGTCCGGCACCGACAGCCCGACGTGGCACACGGCATTCATCGCGGGAGGTCCACGCCGCAGCGCCGGAGCGCCTCGTGAAGCTCCTCCGGCTCGACGTCGTCGGCGATCAGCGTCTCACCGAGGTCGATCGGCAGGACGAACCGGTATCCGCCGCCGCGGATCAGGCGGATGCGCTCCGTGGCGGCGAGCAGCCGTGTGCCGTCGACCTCGCAGGGCAGCTCGGCGGCGGCGGTGGGCAGCCCGACCCTCCTGAGGAGAGCGATCATCTGATCGAGGCGCTCCGGGGTCAGGAGCTCACGCGCCGCCGCCATCTGCATCTCGACGACCATCCCGAAGGCCACGGCCTCGCCGTGCAGCACCGCCCTGTAGCCGGTGACGGTCTCGAGAGGGTGCGCGATCGCGTGACCGAAGCCGAGCGTCCGGCGCGAGTCGACCTCATACGGGTCGCGCGCGATCAGCTCCGCCTTGATCACGCCCGCGCCGTGGACGAGCCGCTCGAGTGCGCCGAGGTCGCCGCGGAGGATCGCGTCCGCATCGTGTTCGATGAGATCCCAGTAGGCGGGTGAGGCGATGATCGCCTTCTTGATCGACTCCGCGAGCCCGGCTCGGAGCTGCCTGCGGTCCAGCGTGGCGAGCAGCGACACGTCCGAGATCACGCCGATCGGCTGGAAGAAGCCCCCGAATATGTTCTTGGCGGTCTCGTGGTTGACCGCCAGCTTGCCTCCGATGCCGGCGTCGACCTGGCCGATCAGGGTCGTAGGGATGTTCAGATATGGCACGCCTCTCATGTAGGCGCTGGCGACCCATCCACCCATGTCGATCACCACGCCGCCGCCGAGGCAGACGATCACGTCCCGGCGGCCGAGGTTCGTCTCGGTCAGCCAGTCGAGCAGCCGGCACGCCTGGCCGAGCGTCTTGTGCTGCTCGCCGGGCGGGATCGCCGCGATCTCCGGCTCGATCCCGGCGCGGTCCAGCGCGCGCACGAGCGTGGGCCCGTACAGGTCCATGACGGTGCTGTCCGTGACGATCGCGACCTTCGCGTCCCCGATCAGCTCGGTCAGCCGCTCGGCCGTCTCGGCCAGCGACGTCGTGACGTGGATCGTGTATGCGTCCTCGCGCGAGGCGCGGCCCTCGACCGGATGGGGCTCGCTCGGCAGTCCGATCGAGTCCACCGTCCTCACGAGATGGCGGCTCAGGAGCTCGACGGTCACGCGCTGGAGTGTCCGCGCGCCGCGGCGCGCGGAGCATCCCCCAATCGGTTGATTGAGCGGATGATCTTCGCGGGGCCTCCTATAGCCTCCGCCGCCATGTTCGTCTTCAAAGCCGCCGTCGTCGGGGCGGGCACGATGGGCGGCGAGATCGCCCAGGTCGTGGCCTCGGCCGGCATTCCGGTCGTCCTCAAGGACGTCAAGCAGGAGTTCGTCGACACGGGCCTCGAGAAGGCCCGGCAGGTGACCGAGGCGCAGCTCGGCAACCTGGTGAAGAAGGAGAAGATCACCCAGGAGGACGCCGATTCGCAGCGGGAGGAGATCCTCGGGCGCATCACCGGGACCACCGCCTACGACGACTTCGGCGACGTGGACTTCGTGATCGAGGCCGTGCCCGAGCGCATGGAGATCAAGCAGGCGGTCTTCGGCGAGCTCGACGAGGCCACGCCGGGCCACGCGATCCTCGCGTCGAACACCTCGTCGCTCTCGATCACCGAGATGGCGGAGGCCACGCTCCGGCCCGACAAGGTGTGCGGCTTCCACTTCTTCTACCCGGCGTCGATGATGCGGCTGATCGAGGTGATCGAGGGGGACGACACCTCCGACGAGACGCTCGCGGTCGCGTCGAACTTCGCCCAGGCGCTCCGCAAGACGGCGGTGCGCTGCGGCGAGGTCCCCGGCTTCGTGGTCAACCGGATTCTCACCTCGGCGATGTCGGAGGTGTGGCGGGTGACCGAAGACGAGGACCTGGAAGTGAAGGACGTGGACAAGGCGATCCAGGAGTCCGGCACGGTGCCGATGGGGCCGTACTACCTGACGGACCTGCTCGGGCTCGACACGGTGCTCCACGTGGCGGAGCACCTGCACGACTCGTACGGCGAGCGCTTCCACGTGTCGAAGCCGATGAAGGAGCTGGTGGAGGCGGGGAACCTCGGCCAGAAGACCGGGAGGGGGTTCTATGAGCACGGCTAGCGCTCAGGGCGGCGCGCTCGGCACCATCGTCGACCGGATGGGTCTCAAGACCCTGGTCGAGTCGTGCCTCGTGCTCGAGGAGGGCGTCGCCTCCGCGAAGGACATCGAGGTCGGGATGATGATGGGCGCGGGGATCCTGCCCGGCCCGTTCGCGCGCGCCGACGAGGCGGGCCTCGACACCATCCTCGAGCAGCTGGAGCGCGCGCAGGCGGAGTGGGGCGACGCGTTCGAGCCGCCCACCGTCCTGCGGCGCCTCGTGGCCCAGGGGCGGCTCGGCAAGAAGACCGGCCAGGGCTTCTTCGCGTACCCGCAGCCCGACGCGGGCGATCAGCGCGAGACGGTGCTGCTCGAGACCCGCGGCGACGTCGCGATCGCGTGGCTCAACCGGCCGCCGGCGAACCCGCTCTCGCCCCATGCGGTGCGAGACCTCATCGACCTGTGGGACGAGGTCGAGGGGAAGGCGCGGGCGCTCGTGATCGCTTCGTCGAACATCTTCACCTTCAGCGCCGGCGCGGACATCAAGGAGTTCACCAAGATGTCGCCGGACGATGAGGGCGCCCACCTCGTGGAGGACTCGCACCGCTTCATGCGCGGGATGGAGCAGTCGTCCATCGTGACCATCGCCGCGGTGAACTCGATCGCGTTCGGCGGCGGTTGCGAGCTGGCGATGGCTTGTGACTTCCGGATCGCGGCCGAGTCGGCCACCTTCGGGCAGCCGGAGATCAACCTCGGGATCATCCCGGGCTTCGGCGGCACGCAGCGGCTGCCGCGGCTCGTGGGCGAGTCGAAGGCGCTCGAGATGAACCTCACCGGCGACCCGATCGACGCGTACGAGGCGCACAGGGTCGGCCTGGCGAACCAGGTGGTGCCGGACCACGAGCTGTTCGACACCGCCATGTCGTGGGCGCGCAAGCTCTCCGAGCAGGCCCCGATCGCCGTCGAGGAGATCAAGAGGCGCTCGGCGCAGCCGTCGCTGGACGAGGGGCTGCGCTCCGAAGCGGAAGGATTCGCGCGCGCCTTCGGGTCCGAGGACGCGAAGGAGGGCATCTCCGCGTTCCTCACGAAGCGCCGGCCGCACTTCAAGGGGGAGTGAGGTGGGCGCACCGGCCTCCACCGCCGCCGCCGAGCGTGTGGCGGCGCTGCTGCGCGACTCGGAGCGCGCCGTCGTCCTCACCGGCGCCGGCGTCTCCGTGCCGTCGGGCATCCCGGACTTCCGGTCGCCGGGAACCGGCCTGTGGGAGAACGTCGATCCGATGGAGGTCGCGCACATCGACGCCTGGCGGCGCGACCCGGACCGCTTCTGGAGCTTCTACGGCGCGCGGTTTGCGTCGCTGATCGACAAGGAGCCGAATGAGGCGCATCTGGCGATCGCCGAGCTCGAGCGGCGTGGGCTCGTCCGCGCGGTGATCACCCAGAACATCGACCGGCTCCACCGGCTCGCCGGCACCGAGCGGCTGATCGAGGTGCATGGCTCGATCGACCAGAGCGTCTGCCTTCAGTGCGGCGGCAAGGTGTCCATCGACCGGGTGGTGGCCCTGCTCGGCGAGGAGGAGGGCGCACCGCTGTGCGAGGCATGCGCCGTCCCGCTGAAGCCCGACGTCGTCCTGTTCGGCGAGCTGCTGCCCGAGCGGGCGCTCGCGGAGGCCCGGTCGCTGGCGATGGAGGCCGACCTGATGCTGTGCGTGGGCTCCTCGCTCGAGGTCTACCCGGTGGCCGGGCTGCCGGCGATGATGCACGGCGCGGGCGGCCGGCTGGTGCTCATCACACAGGGCCCGACCCCCTACGACGACGACGCCGAGGTCAAGCTCGACGGCGACGTGGTCACCGAGCTACAGGCGGTCCTGACAGCCCTCTAGCACCCCGCTCAGCGGCCGAGTCGGTGCCTCTTCAGGGCCAGTTCCATCGCCGCCACGGCCTCCTCCAGCGAAGCCGCACTGTCTCCCGGCAGCTCATCGCGCAAAGCTGCGTTGGCGGCCGCCGCGATGGCGTCGCGATGTGAGCGCATCGAGCCGCCCGCCGCGCCCGAGTCCTCGGACACGATCCCCGAGGCCAACAACGCCTCGATCGCCACGCGCGCCTGGAGCGCCGCCTCGGCGAGCCGCCCGGCGTTCAGGTCGGCCCGCGCGCGGAGCACCAGCTCCTCGGCGGGCAGCACCTCCTCGCGGCCGCCCACCAGGGCCGCGAAGCGCTCCTCAGGAGCCTCCATCGAGCGCCGGGCGCGCTTCCGTCCCTGCGCCGGCAGCTCGCGAGCCTCCCCGAACCTCCCGTCGGCCACCTCGTCACCGCTCCCGTAACCGATCCGCGCGACCAGCGCACGCTCATGAGACACCTCCGTGGCGTACGGGTCGGCGCGCGCCACGCGGTGCGCGTGGAGCGCACGGTTGAGGACGGCGAGCGCCGCGGCGAGCTCCTCGTCGAGGTCCACGCCGGCGAGCCACTCCGCGGCCTCCTCCTCGCCGGAGAAGGGCGTCGCTCGGACGATCGTCGTCCTGGTCGTGGGGACCGCCTCCGGTTCCGCCTCCGTGACGGGCCTCGGGCGGCGCCGCCCCAGCCGGCGGCGCTCGGGAGCGCCGAGGGTGGAGATCACCAGCACGCTCTCCACCAGAGCGTCAGCGGACGGCCTCACCAGGTAGCGGCCGTCCGGCGGCCCGAGGAGGAAGCCGAACTCGAGCTGTACGAAGCCGAACGGGCCCTCGGCGCTCGTGGGCCTACTCGCCGACGTGGGCCTGGCTGGAGCGCTTCGGGTGGGCCGGCAGCGCGTACTTGGAGGGCTTCGTGGGCACGACCGGGTTCTCGATCTCGCCGAGGCGGGAGATCAGGTCGGACCACTGGCCGGGCTCGAGCACCGCGAGCGTCTGCTTCCCGAGCTTCTTGTTCGCGCCGAACATCGGCTGGAAGCCCACGTGGATGTGGTCGTTGTGGTCGGCCATCGAGAGCGTGGCACCGCCGAGGCTGAGCAGCGAGATGACCTGGTGCGGCGCCATCGTGCCCTGCAGCTGCATCAGGCGGCGGACCGTCTGCTCGGTGATCCCACCCGGCTCCTGGTGGCCGAGGATCGGGATCCCGTTGACCATCGAGATGTCCACCGCGTTGCCGGACGAGTGCTCGGAGACGTTGCCCGAGCTCGTGTAGAAGCCGTGGCCGGTCTTCAGGCAGCTGACGGTGGGCCGCAGGCCGGACTCGGCCAGGTACGCCAGGGTCGCAAGCACGCGGCGGTCGATCTGGCCGGAGCGGATGTCGTCGCGGCCGCCCTCGTAGATGTCGATGCGCTCGTCGGAGAGCACGCGCTTCTCGAGGAGCGGCTTCGGCAGGAGCAGGATCTGGCCGATCGACATCGCGCCCGCGTTGTCCTTCCCGTAGAGCACATTGCGGCCGGAGGCGCGGTAGATCGCTGTGGCCTCGAGCAGCTTCCAGCCGTCGAGGATCGGCTTCGGGTCGATGTTCGGAGCGCCGCGGCCGGCCGGGCGGATCGAGAAGTCGAGGTGCGCGGCCTTGCCCGCCACGGTCTGGCCGACGCGGGCGAGGATCGTCCCGCCGATCACGTGCGAGCCCTTGCGGAGCGGGCGGAGGCGGACCTTCGAGGGGTCGAGGCCGAACGGGCGCGAGAAGTAGGCCTTGAAGGTGGAGAAGTTGCCGCTGCGGCGCGCCTCGGCGTCGAGCTGCTGCTCGAGTCCGCCGGCCTCGCGCGATCCCGGCATTTCGGGGTGCGCAAACAGGCGCTGCTTGACCGGCGCGGAGGCCTCGGCCTTCTTGGCCGGCACGTCGCCGCCGCGGTTCTTGGCCGTGGCGGTATCGGACGAGTCGAGCTGGCGGCCGGCCGAGGCGGGCGCGGCGGGCTCGGGGTCGGAGTTGTTGGCGGCGAGAGCACGCGCGCTGCGGTCGGGCGAGGGCGTGGCGTCGGCCTTCGGCACCGGGTACACCTTCGAGACCGCACCGAGGTGCGCGTAGGTGTAGCGGTTCCCGTAGACGTCCTGGAGCACGACGTAGCGGCCGAGCTTCTTGCTCTTGTCGATCTTCTTGATGACGCCGTCGTTCACGGCCACGACCGGTGCGCCCTTCTTGGCGAAGATGTCGATGCTGCGGCGGGAGTCGCTCGACTCGACGAGGTGGGCGGCGTTCTCGCCCTGCTTCACCTTCTTGAGCAGCTGCTGCTCGGCGATGTCGTCCGCGTAACGCGCGCGTGCGAACACGGGGAAGCGGCCCTCGGTCAGTCCGGTGAGCGAGCCGATCACGTCGGCCGGCACGCCGGCGATCAGGCGCGCGCGGAGGAGGACCGAGTCGACGTACCAGTCCGCGTGGTTGTAGGCGTAGATCGAGCGGCGGACGTCCTGCTCGTACCCGGCCGCCTTGAGGTAGCGGGCGGCGGCGAAGATCGCGTCGACCGGGTTGTACGGATCCTTGCGCCCGTCCTTGTTGGCGTCGACCCCGTACATCTTCCATGTGGAGGGCATGAACTGCATCCACCCGAGCGCGCCCGCGGAGGACACGTTCAGGTTGCGGCCGTAGTCGGTCTCGATCTCGTTGATCGCGGCGAGGACCTCCCAGCGGACCCCGTACTCGATGCCCGCGGCCTGGTAGATGGAGAGCAGGAAGGGCGGGACGCGGAACTTGCGGATGATGAAGTTGGGCACGCCGGTGGCGGTCGACGGGCCGGGGAGGACGTCGGTGAAGCTCGGGTTCGACGACGTCGGACTGCCGTCGGGGTTGCGGAGCGGGGAGCGGCGACCGCGGCGCTTCGCGTTCGACAGCTCACGCTTAGCTCGAGCCTTGGCACCGCCCTTGAGGTCGGGGCGCTTGCCCGACTCGTCCCTGATGCGGTCGCCGGAGTTCGTGGGCTCCTGCGCCGTTCCGCCGCCCGAGCTGGGGCTGTCGCCGCCACCTGGAGCGGGTGCGGGGGCGGTCGTGGGAGGCGGCTTTGGCGCGGTCGGAACGGTGGGCGTGGTGGGGACGGTGGTCTCGGGCGTGGTCGGGGTGACCACGGGACCCGGCAGCTGGATGTCGTCGAGCGTCGCGCCCGGCGGCACGTCGACGGTGACCGGCACGACCTCGCCGCTGGCGAGGCGCACGTAGACGGTCTGCGTCTGAGCGAGCGCAGGGAAGGTCAGCGCCGTGAGAGCGGCCGCAGCAAGGAGGCCTGCAACAAGCAGGAGCGTGAAAACGCGCTTCTTCATCCTTGCTCTTCCTGGCCCTCCCTCTGGGTACGGCAAATGGTCGCGCTCTTTCGCGCGCGTAGAATCGCCACCTGCTCTTGGCTGAACGCTACTTGAGGGCTTTGTGCTCTGCAACGGGGAACCGTGGGGTCGGGACGAGCCGCTTGCTCGCACGTTGTATCGACCGCCCCTGCATAGAACTTCAACATCGCCCTCCCGCGACCTGGACATCCTTCGGGCACGTCACGCGCCGTCCGGATGACCGTAATGTTCCTTCAGAGCGGGGTATCAAACTTGCATAAAGGTCAACTTGAGGGTTAGAGTCGTCATTTTGGGCCTCGTCGCAGCCTCGATCGGAGCCACTGGCGCCGATTCCGCGGCGGCCGCGCTCCAGGTCACGCCGGTCGGCGAGTTTCGGCAGCCCGTGGACGTGGCGGGCCCCGCCTCCCAGCCGCGCAGCGCGTACGTGCTGGAGCGGAGCGGCCGCGTCTGGCGCGTCGGCCCGAGCGGACGCCGGAGGGTCTTCCTCGACGCGCGCCGCTGGGTGCGCCTGCGCGGGCCGGCCGACCAGCGGACCTTCCAGGGCGGCGCGTTCGCGGTGGCCTTCCCGCCGGGGTGGCGCGCCGGCGGGTCGGTCTACATGCTCTACACACGGCGCGACGGGCGCGTGCACCTCGACCGGTTCCGCCACGGGCGCCCCAGGGCGATCCTGTCGGTCCGGCAGACCGCGCCGGTCGACGTGGCGGGCGACATCGCCTTCGGGCCCGGCGGCCTCCTGTACGCCGGCTTCGGCTTCGGCGACGAGCCCGAGGCGAGCCAGGACCCATCCACCCTCGCCGGGAAGGTCGTGCGGGTGAACCCTCGCGCTCGCGATCCGCGCCCGCGGATCGTGGCGAGCGGCCTTCGCGTGCCGTGGCGGATGTCCGTCGACCGCCGCCGGCGCCGCCTGATCGTCGCCGACGTCGGACAGGCGACCTTCGAGGAGGTGAACCTGGTCCCGCTGGACGCCCCCGAGCCCCCTAACCTCGGCTGGCCGTTCTTCGAGGGCCGCGAGCGCCGGATGGCCGGTGGCCCCGCCGGCATCAGTCCACCGGCACTCGCGATCAGGCACTCCGGCCGGATGTGCGCGATCGTCGGCGGCGGCCTGCGGCGCGGGCGCTACCTCTACGGCGACGTGTGCTCCGGGCAGATCCGGTCCGTGCTCCTCGGGGCCAGGCGGGCCCGCGACGACCGCTCCGAGCACGCCGCGATCCCCTACCTCGTGTCGTTCGGCCGCGACGGCGGCGGGAAGCTCTACGCCGTGAGCCTGTTCGGGCGCGTCTACGAATTGCGTTGATGTACCCTGCCGCGCAATGGCGGCCCCCGAGCAGGACCTGAGCTTCGTCGACCGCCTGTCCCGGCAGGGAGAGGAGGTGCTCGGCAAGATCGCGGAGGAGCTCATCTCGAATCCGGTGATCAACGGCGCGATCGCGCGCACCTTCGAGGCACGCGAGAAGGCGATCCAGGCGCAGGAGGCGGCCATGGGCGCGCTCAACCTACCCTCGGCCGCAGACATCGAGCGGGTCACTCGGAGGCTCCGGTCACTGTCCCAGAGGCTCGAGGGAATCGAGGACGCGATCGACCGGCTGGAGGAGCGAGTCTCGGGCGCGGCCGGCTCGCGGGCCGACGACCGGCTCGGCCGGATGGAGGCCCGGCTCGACGAGATCACGCGCGACATAGCCGCGCTCGCCGAGCTGCTCGCACCGGGAAGGGATCCCGTGCCGCGAGCGCAGGAACGCCTCACGGTCACGGACTCCTGACCGCCGCGTAGCCGGCCTCGCCGATGCGGACGCCCAGGTCCGCCAGCTCGTCGTCCGACATCCGGCTCGCCCCGTCCGCGGTCGGCACGTCGCTCACGCCGAGCACGCACGCGGCCGCCACGCCTCGGCGGGCGGCCACCTGGAACACCGTCGCGGCCTCCATCTCCACAGCCACGGCCCCGCGCTCGGCCCACGCCGCGGCGGCGTCCTCGCGCGTGTCGTAGAAGAGGTCGCTGGTGGCCACGGTGGCGGGCCGGGCGCCGGTCTCCACAAGCCGTGCCAGCAGGCCGGGGTCAGGCTCGAGCGCCCCGTTCGCGCCGAGCGCCGCGCTCGTGCCGTCGGCGGGCAGCGCGCGCTCGACCGCCAGCAGCGTGCCAGGCTCGATGGCCGGGTCGAGCGCCCCGCAGGTCCCGATCCGCACGAGCCTCCTCGCGCCGAGCGCGATCAGCTCCTCGCACACGATCGCCGCGCTGGGGCCGCCGATGCCGGTGGCCTGCACGGTGAGCAGCTCGCCGTCCGGCGCGGTGCCGGTGTAGCCCCATAGTCCGCGCGCGTGATTGAACATCCGAGGCGGCTGGTCGAGCAGCGCCTGGGCCACCGCCAGCGCCCGGCCGGGATCGCCCGGGAGGAGCACCCGCTCCGCCAGCTCGGCCGCCGGGCGGAGGTGGTTGGGGCGGATGTCGTGGTTGAGGGTCAGGGCGGCGCGGACAGTAGTGCCCCCTGGTTAACCTCCAGCAAATGGCAGGTCCCGCCGACAACCTCCGCGACGCCGTCGAGCGCACCGTCGACGCGACGATTCGCGGTGCCGAGGAGCGGCTCTCGAAGGGCCGCAGGTCGATGACCGAGGCGATCGAGGGCCGTCGCCCGGCGACCGCCGACGACATCAAGGAGCTTCAGAAGGAGCTCCGCGCTATCGGGCGCCGCCTCGACCGGATCGAGGAGAGCCTGCCGAAGAAGCGCGGCAGCGGCTCGTCGAAGCGCGGCACCAAGTCCTAGTGGCCGGCCGCCGGGTGCTGATCACCGGCGTGGGCAGCCACGTCGGAAGCCTCCTCGCGCAGCGGCTCGAGCGCGACCCCGAGGTCGAGCACGTGGCCGGCCTCGACGTGCGCCGCCCGAAGGTCGCCCTCGAGCGGACCGAGTTCATCGAGGCCGACATCCGCGACCCGCGCATCGCTCGGCTGATCCCGCCCACCGGCGTCGACACGATCGTGCACGAGCAGATCGTGCGTCAGCCGGGCGCGGGCATGTCGTCACGCGCGATGCACGACATCAACGTGATCGGCACGCTCCAGCTGCTCGCCGCCTGCGAGCGGGTGCCGACGCTCCGCACCATCGTGATCCGCGGCTCGGCGGGCATCTACGGCGCCGAGCCCCAGGCGCCGCAGTTCTTCAGGGAGGAGATGGCGCGGCTGTTCCCGCTGCGCACGCGCTTCCAGCGCGACGTGGCCGAGATCGAGAACTACTTCGACACCTACGCCCGCCGCCACACCGGCGTGAGCTGCACCATGCTCCGCTACCAGCCGGCGATCGGCCCGGGCCTGCGCACTCAGATCACGCGCTACCTCTCGCAGCCGGTCTGCCCG
>DASUYU010000079.1:0-6287 GCA_036377235.1 Thermoleophilaceae bacterium | reverse complement strand
CAGTTCGTGACCGACAGGCTGAGCGAGGAGGAGGACCTCGTGATCATCGCGCCGGACGCCGGCCGCGTGAAGCTGGTCCGGAACTTCGCCCGCAAGGTGGGCGCGCCCTATGCGCTGCTCGAGAAGGAGCGGCCGGCCCAGGGCGTGGCCGAGATCGGCAAGGTAATCGGCGACGTGCAGGGCAAATGCGCCGTCATCGTCGACGACATCATTGGCACCGGCGGCACGCTCGTGGCCGCCGCGCAGACCGTGCTCGACGAGGGGGCCGAGAAGGTGTACGCGGTCGCCACCCACGGCCTATTCAGCGGCAACGCCTTCGAGACGCTCCAGGCCTCGCCGCTAGCCGGCATCGTGGTCACCGACACGGTGCCGCTGCGGGACGATCCGCCCGAGCTGATCACCCAGCTCACCTGCGCCGACATCCTCGAGGACACGATCCGCCGGATCTTCATCGATGACTCGGTCTCGGAAATATTTGCGGGAGAGAACCAGCTGTTTTAGTGTCGCCAGATGCGTAGCCGCTCACTGGCCGCGGCCGTCATCGGTCTGGCCGCACTCGTAATAGCCACCACGTCCAGCGCCTCGTCCACGGGCACCGCAGCGCAGACCTGCGTGCCCAAGAACAACGTGGAGGCGATCATCGACGACTCCGGCTCGATGATCATCACGGACGGGGATCGTCTCCGCGTTCGCGCAATGGAGCTCTTCATCGACAACCCGGCGAACGCCAGGCGCACGCTGGGCGCGCTCGAGTTCGGCACGGATGCGGCCCAGCTGTTCGCGCCCGGACCGCTCACGGACGCCAACCGGGCTGCCATGAAGTCCGCGATCAACGCGGCGGTCAACGCGGACAATGGCCTGACGGACTACAACGACGCGTTCGCCGCGGCCGGTGCGCAGAACCCCACCGCCACGGCGCGGATCTTCCTGACCGACGGCGGTCACAACAACGAGAGCAGCACGCCCTACGACAACTCGCACCGCGGCGGGCCACCCGTCTACGTCATCGGGCTCGGAGTCGTCGGCGACAGCGACCAGGTTCTTAAGCAGATCGCAGCCGAGACGAACGGCCTCTACCGCCCGGTCGACACGGCGAGCGAGCTCCAGTCGGCGATGTTCGACGTGAACGCGGCCATCGGCTGCCTCGCCACACCGATCACGCTGAGGAACACGTTCACGAGGCAGGGCCAGACCGCGAAGCGGTCCATCCGCCTTCCGGGCGGTGTGCGCTCGGTGAACACCGCGCTCAGCTGGGACGACGAGAACGACGCGTTCGACATTGCCGGGATCCACGTGGTCCGCAAGGGCAAGACGGTCGCCGCCGCCAAGGTGCGCAAGCTGAAGATCACGAAGCGCCGCGGCGCCACGAACGTGACCGTCAAGATCAGTCGCCTGGTGCGCGGTCGCCTGGTGTTCAGGCTCAAGGCCACCAAGCTGACGGGCGGCGGGAGCGCACAGCTCACCACCCAGGTCGTCCGCAGCCGGAGGCGCTAGGAGGAGCGGGCCGCCCAGGAGCGCTCGAGCTCGCCGAGCTCGGTCGCCGGCGGCTCGCCGAACCACCACTCGCGTCCGATCCGGAACCAGTTGCGGGTGGCCTCGAGCTGGCCCAGCACGGCGAGGACGCCCGACTCCATGCGGCGTCCCATCAGCTCGTTCGCCGGCAGGTTCTCGCGGCGCATGACGCGGTAGAACGACGAGCGGGGGTCCGACACGGCGGCGATCGCCTCCATCACGCGCGCCGAGTCGATCGTCACCTCCCGGTCCTCCATGTACCACCCGCCGACGGCGCGCACATGGTCCATGAGCAGCTCGGCATCGACCTTCTTGGGGTCGTTCAGGAAGCCGAGGTCGTGCAGCGCGACCCGCAGCCGCTCCGGGTCGTCGTCGAAGATCGCCTCGAGCGCCGCGATCTCCAGCTGGATCTGCTCCTGGTCGAGGTGCTTCGTCATCCCGAAGTCGAGGAACGCCACTCGCCCCTGGGGGAGCAGCAGGTAGTTGCCGGGGTGCGCGTCCGCGTTGAAGTGCTGGAGGTGGTAGATCGACCCGAAGCAGAAGCGGAAGACGATCTCGCCGAAGCGGTCGCGCTCCGCCTGCGGCAGCTCGCGCACCTCGTCGAACCCGGCGCCGTCCACCCACTCGCTCACGAGCACCCGTTCCGTCGACAGCCGCGTGACCACGTCCGGCACGTGGATGAAGGGATGGCCGCGGTAGCCGCGCGCGAAGGCGCGCTGGTTCTGCGCCTCCAGCTCGTAGTCGAGCTCCTCCATCACCCGCTCCTTCAGCTCGGCGGCGGCCGCCTTCGCGTCCAGTCCGGGCGCGAACGCCTTCGCCAGCCGCAGGATCAGGCCGGCGTTCTGCATGTCGGCCGCGATCGCCGACGCCACGCCCGGGTACTGCACCTTCACCGCCACGTCCCGCCCGTCGGGGAGCACCGCCCGGTGCACCTGGCCGATCGACGCGGCGGCCGCGGCGTCGTGGTCGAAGTCCTCGAACAGCTCCTCGACGGGCTCGTCCCACTCCTCGTCGAGCACGCGCCGCACCTTGCTCCACGGCATCGGCGGTGCCGTCGAGCGCAGGGTGGCGAGCTTGTCCTGGTAGAGGTCGCGGTACTCGGGCGGCAGGAACTCGGTGTCGATGAAGGAGGCGAGCTGCCCGATCTTCATCGCGGCGCCCTTCATCCGGCCGAGCGTCTCGACCATCTGCTCCGCGACCTCCATGTGGCGCTGCTCCAGCGCCTGTGCCGCGTCATCCGGGTCGCGGGCCAGGTTGCGGGCGACGGTGCCGGCGTACCGGGCGCCCTGGGAGCCCACCACGGAGCCCACCTGGGCGGTGCGGCGGATGCGTCCCTTCGGAATGTCGGTGTCGTCCCCGCGTGCCAGGACTCGAACCATAGGTCCCCGCTACACTGGCCAGCCGTCATGGCGGACTCGAAGCGACCCAGTCTCGACGTAGAGGATCGGCCCGAGCGCGGCACGCGCGCGGCCAAGCGCCTGCGCCGCGAGGGCTACGTGCCCGGCGTCGTCTACGGCGGAAAGAACGGCGACTGCACCTCCTTCAAGGTGAATGCGCTGGCGCTCCGGCACGTGCTGGTCGACGGCGCCGCGCTGATCGACCTGAAGGTCGGCGGCAAGACGCGCCCGGTCATCGTTAAGGACCGCCACCAGCACCCGGTCCGCGACGAGCTGCTCCACATCGACCTGCTCGAGGTCCGTCTCGACGAGAAGATCCAGACGCAGGTGAATGTCCACCTCGAGGGAGCCGAGGAGGCGCCCGGCATCAAGGAGGGCGGCGTGCTGGAGCACGTGACCCACCAGCTGAACATCGAGGCGCTGCCGACGGACATCCCCGACGCGATCCACGTGGACGTGTCGGGTCTCGAGATCGCCGCCACGATGCACCTCTCCGAGATCAGCGCGCCCCAGGGCGTGACGTTCCTCGACGACCCGGAGGAGACGATCCTCGCGACGGTCGTGGTCCCGACCGAGGTCGAGGAGCCGGAGATCGAGGAGGAGACCGAGCTGGTCGGCGAGGACGGCGAGCCGCTCGAGGAGGGCGCGGAGCCGGCCGAGGGCGAGGAGGGTGCCGAGGTGCCCGCCGAGGGCGAGGCGCCGCCCGCCGAGGAGGCCGGAGACTCCGAGTGAGTCTCTTCCGCCGCCGCGGCGGAGGCAAGGCTGATTGGCTGGTGGTGGGGCTCGGGAACCCGGGCGACCGCTACGCCCGGACGCGCCACAACGTCGGCTTCGAGGTGGCGAAGGAGCTGGCCGAGCGGCTCGGGCTGCCGAAGTTCAAGAACAAGTACGGCGGCCTTTACACAGAGGGCGGGCGCGTCGCTGTTCTCTTGCCTCAGACGTACATGAACGAGTCGGGCAATGCGGTCGGGCCCGCGCGCGGGGCGCTCGGCGTCGATCTCGAGCACGTGCTCGTCGTCCACGACGAGATCGATCTGCCCTTTGGGAAGATCGAGGCGAGGACCGGAGGCGGGCTCGCGGGCCACAACGGACTCAAGTCTGTGAAGAGAGGGCTCGGAAGTGGCGACTTCGTGCGCGTGCGGGTGGGCGTCGGTCGGCCGGAGAGCACCGATCCCGAGATCGTGTCCAGGTACGTGCTTGGCAGGTTCTCGGAGGATGCGGGCGAGGTTGAGGAACTGGTGGAGCGTGCGGTGGAGGAAATAGAGCGCCGCGTATCCTCGGAGGAGTAGAGCCGCGCGGCGCCGCCGGGCGGCCGCAGCGCATGCTTAGGACCCTCCTCACATACGCCAAGCACGACGACGCCGTCGAGCGGCTCGTGGCGGAATCGCACGAGTCGCCTCAGCGTGCGTTCGTGTCGGCCAGCCTGCGGCCGTACCTGCTGGCGTCCCTGCTCGACCTGGATCCAGAGCGGCCCGCGCTGATCGTGGCGGGTGACGACCGCGCCGCGCGCGACCTCGCGGCGGACCTGAGGGCGTATCTCGCGCCCCGGCCCGTGCGCTTCTATCCGGCGCGCGGCATGCGCTACGAGTCCCACCTCGCGCCGCCGCCGCACCTCGTGGGCCTCCGCATCGCGGCGCTCGACGCGCTGCTCGACAACCGGGCCGCCGTCCTCGTGACCTCCGCGGTCGCGCTCGCCGAGAAGGTGCCGGACCCGGACCTCCGGCCGCACGGCTTCGAGATCGAGAAGGCCGGCCTGCTCGACCTGGACGAGACGGCGAACCAGCTCGTGGACTGCGGCTACGAGCGAGTCGACCAGGTCGAGGAGCGTGGCCAGTTCGCCATCCGCGGCGACATCCTCGACGTCTATCCCGCCACCGAGGAGCGCGCCGTGCGCTGCGAGCTGTTCGACGTGGAGGTCGAGCGCCTCACCTGGTTCTCGACCTTCACGCAGCGCTCGCTCGAGGAGGCCGACCGCGTGGAGATCGCCCCGGCGGCCGAGCTGGCCCCCGAGCACCGCGAGCTGGCCGAGATCGCCGCCGAGACCGAGGAGTCGGAGCGTCCCGACGTGGCCGAGGTGCTCCCCGTGGATCGCTTCCGCGAGCTGCTGGACCTCGTGCCGGACGACGCTGTGGTGGCCATCGCCGCCGAGGAGGAGCTCGCGCCGGCCCTGCGCGACTACTGGGAGGACGTGACCACCAGCTTCCACGACGACGACGCGCATCACCTGTACGTGAAGCCCGAGGCGCTCGACGCGGCGCTGGACGAGCGCGCCCGTCTCCGCCTGTCGAGCATCTCCCAGGACCAGCCGCACGAGTTCCGCGCGCAGTCGGCCGACACCGCCGCGCGCTCCCTGCGGGACGCGGAGCCCGAGCTCGAGAAGCTCGTCCGCTCGGGCTACCGCACGTTCGTGGCCTGGTCGCGCCGCGGCGAGGCCGAGCGCGCACAGCTCAACATGGCCCGGATGCAGGCCGCCTTCCTGGACGGGAAGCCGGCGCCCGAGGACCCGTCGCTGATGTTCGCCCACGCGAGCCTGCGCGACGGCTTCATCGCGCCCCAGCTGAAGCTCGCCGTCCTCCCCGAGCACCGCCTGCTCCGCCGCCGCCGCGCCGAGCGGCCGGCCGGCCCCGGCCCGATCGCCTCGTTCACCGACCTCCGTGCCGGGTCGCCCGTGGTGCACGAGGACCACGGCATCGCCCTCTTCACCGGCTTCGAGACGAAGACGGTCGGCGGCGTGACGCGCGACTACCTCGAGCTCGAGTACCGGGACGGCGACCGCGTCTTCGTGCCGAGCGACCAGCTCCACAAGATCAGCCGCTACGTGGGGGCCGACGCGGGCGATCCGCCGCTCTCGAAGCTCGGCGGCAAGCAGTGGGAGCAGATGAAGCTGAAGGCCCGTCGCGCGGCCCAGGCGCTCGCCGGTGAGCTGATCAACCTGTACGCCGAGCGAAAGCGCCGCGCCGGCCACGCCTTCCCGCACGACAGCGAGTGGCAGCTCGAGTTCGAGGGCCGCTTCCCGTACCGCGAGACGCCCGACCAGCTCGAGGCGATCGAGGCGGTGCGCGCCGACATGGAGGAGGCGCGCCCGATGGACCGGCTGATCTGCGGCGACGTGGGCTACGGCAAGACCGAGGTGGCGCTGCGGGCGGCCTTCAAGGCGGCCGAGGACGGCAGGCAGGTGATGTTCCTGGTGCCCACGACCGTCCTGGCGCAGCAGCACTTCGGCACGTTCCAGGAGCGGCTCCGCGACTACCCGTTCCGCATCGAGATGGTGTCGCGCTTCCGCTCGCCCAAGAACGTGCGCGAGTCCCTCGCCGACTTCCACGAGGGGAAGGTGGACATCCTGATCGGCACGCACCGCGTGCTCTCGCGCGACGTGCG
>DASUYU010000078.1:0-7741 GCA_036377235.1 Thermoleophilaceae bacterium | reverse complement strand
CGGCCCCGCCGCCAACATGAACTGCACCGGCTTCACGTCGTCGAGCACTCCGTTCGACGCCGGGCTCGACACCTTCCCGACGACCTACGCCGGCGGCATCGACGGCAAGGCGGCCGGGGCGGCCTGGTCCAGCGGCGACAGCGTCGACTACCGCTTCACGATCTACACCGTCGATGACACCACGCCGAACGCTCACACGTCGGCCGTGGACACCGGCACCCACAGCTTCACCTGGGAGGCGCAGAACAACTAGGCGAAGCCTCGCACTCGCCGCCATGGGCTCGGGATCCGAGCCCGTGGCGGCACCCCGCGGGCAGCCCACCGTGAACGTTTCCACGATCTCACGCGTGTCGGGACTCCTCGTCGGCCTGAGCCTTGCGCTCGTGGCCCTCGCCGGAGCCCGTGTGCCAGCCGGTACCGGTGAGGTGCCGGCTTCTGCGTCTCTGAAAGCGGAGCCCTCGGTCAAGCTCGGCATCACGCCGGTGGGGCGTGAGCTGCTTTCCGAGCGGCGCCTGGCCCCGGGCGAGTCGGTCTCAGGGCTCGTCCAGGTGTCCAATCTGACCGGAGTCTCGCTCCTCGCCACCCCCCGCTTCCACTCGGTGAGGGGCGAGGCACCGGCAGAACTTCAGGTCACCCTGCTCTCGGGCGGCCGCACCCTCTACAGCGGCAGCATCGCGGACTTCCATCCGACCGTGCGGCTCCGGGCGCGCCAGGAGCGCGGTCTGCGCTTCCGGCTGTCCGCCCCGCGCGCGCACGCGGCCGAGATCCAGGGCCGGTCGTTTGACCTCGGCATCCGCTGGTCGACCGACAGGGCGGGCCGCTAGATGGCCGCGGCGTCAGGCGCCGTCACCACCCCTGCCGTCGCCGAGCCGGCCGCGCGCGGCGCGCGGATGTTCGCGCGCGCGTGCCTCACCTTCGCGCTGTGGGTAGCCCTCGGCTTCGGCCTCGGCATGGCCGCGATCGTGACCCTGCCCGGCGTCTTCGGGTACCAGTCGCTGACCGTCGTGTCCGGCAGCATGGTCCCCACGCTGGGCGTAGGCTCCGTCGTGATCGACGAGGTGATCTCCCCCGCTGAGGCCCGTCCCGGCGACATCGTCACCTTCAAGGACCCGCTCCACCCGCGACAGCTCACCCACAGGCTTCAGAAGGTGCGCGTGGACGGCGATACGTTCTACATGACCACGCTGGGCGACGCGAACGACGTGCCCGAGCACTGGTCCGTGCCGCGCACGGCCCACATCGGCCGCGTCGTGGCGCACCTCCCGAAGCTCGGATACGTCCGGGCATGGCTCGGCTCGCGGTACGCCCGGCTGGGCGCCGGCGGCATCGTGCTCCTGCTCGGCGCGCTCATGCTCGTCGACCTGTGGCGGCCCCGGAGCGGTCAGTGAAGCGCTGGCACGGCTTCGCGATCGCCGTGGCGCTCGTGGCGCTGGTGTCCGCCGCGGGAGGCGCAACCTACGCGGCCTTCCGGGCCACCAGCGCCAACGGCGGCGACCGCATCGAGGCCGGGAGCGTGAAGCTGTCGGACAACGGCGACGGCAGCGCGCTCGTGTCGCTGGCCTCGGCCGTGCCCGGCGACACGACGAGCGCCTGCATCGCGGTCACCTACGACGGCAGCCTGCCGGCCACCGTCCGCCTCCACGGCACGACCACCGGCTCCGGCCTGGACCAGTACCTCGACCTCAAGGTCACCCGCGGCACCTACAGCCCGTCCGCCCCGGCGTACAAGTCCTGCACGAACTTCCAGGCGGACGGCACCAACTACATCGGCGCCGGAAGCGGCGTGGTCTACAACGGCACGCTGCAGGGCTACCCCGACGACTACGCGTCCGGGCTCGTGGACCCGCTCAGCGCGTCACCGGAGAGCTGGACCACCGGAGAGGCGCACGTCTACAGGATCGACGTGACGCTGCAGCAGAACTTCGCGGCGCAGGGCAAGGACGCGGCCCAGGTGTTCCGCTGGGAGGCGAGGAACCAGTGACGCGCCGCCGCCTTCGCCTTCGTCACGCGATCGCCCTCGCGGTCGCCCTCGTAGCGCTCGGCGGGACGACCGCCCTCGCCGCGTTCGTGGCCACCCTGTCCAACTCGGGCAACTCCTTCCAGGCGGCGGCGACCTTCCCCGGCGCGATCAAGATGGCGAGCGGCACATACACCGGCAACGCCACGGACAACCGCGCCATCACCGTGGGGTTCCAGCCCGACTTCGTGATCGTCAAGGACACGGCCGCCACCGAGGGCGTGGCGCGCAGCTCCAGCATGGCGGGAGACGTCTCGAAGCCGATGAGCTCGCTGACCGCGTTCACAGCCGACAACATCCAGTCGCTCACCGCCACCGGCTTCACGATCGGCCTCGACAACCGCGTCAATCGCAACAACCGGGTCTACTACTGGACCGCGTTCAAGGCGAATAGCCAGGCGATGAAGGTCGGTACGTACGCCGGCAACGGCACGACCCAGTCGATCACCGGGGTCGGGTTCCAGCCGGAGCTCGTGATCCTGCTCGGCAACAACACCCAGCGCGCTGTGGCCCGCTATTCCGGCGCGGCGCGGACGTACGGCTTCGACGCCTCGACCGGCGTGACGACCGGTGTGACCGCGTTCGGCGCGGACGGCTTCAGCGTCGGGGCCGCGGCGGAGGCGAACACGAACGGGGTGGCGTACCACTACGTGGCGTTCAACGACTTCGCGAACTCGATCAACGTCGGCTCCTACACCGGCAACAACACGGACAACCGCAGCATCACCACGCCCAGCTTCCAGCCCGAGTTCGTGATGGTCCGCGCCGACGACACCGCCACCGGCCGCTCGGCGAACTGGCACCCGTCCGCGTTCGCAGGCGACAACACGCTGCTGTTCACCGCCACGGCGAGCGGCCTCGACCGCATCCAGGCGCTCCAGGCCACCGGCTTCCAGCTCGGCCTGTCCACCGACGTGAACGCCAACTCGGTGAGCTACCGCTACATCGCGGTGCGGAGCTCCGCGCCCTAGACCGTCGGCACCGCGCCCCCGTCGACGGCCCAGGTGGCGCCCGTCACGTTCGACGCCCGCTCGGAGCAGAGGAATGCGATCACGGAGGCGATCTCCTCGTCGGTGCCCATGCGCCCGAGCGGCGGGCTCGACCGCGTGGCCTCGAGCACCTCGTCGCGCGTCTGGCCGGTGCGCTCCGCGATCTGGTCGGCGAGGCCGCCCTCGCCCTGCCACAGCTCGCCCTCCACCGCTCCCGGCGCCACGGAGTTGACGAGCACTCCCTTCGCGGCGAAAGCGTCCGCGAACACCCGGCTGAGCGACAGCTCGGCCGCCTTCGTGACGGAGTAGGAGGCATCGAGCCGGCCCGACGGCCGCCGCCCGGACGACGAGCTCACGTTGACGATGCGCCCTCCCCCGGCCTCGGCCATCGCCGGCGCCACCGCGCGCATGAGCCGCATCGGCGCCATCACGTGCAGCTCCCACTGCTCCTGCCAGTCCGCGTCGGTCAGGTCGTCCAGAGCGCGCGCCCGGCTCGTGCCCGCGTTGTTCACCAGCGCCCACGGTGTGGCGGGGCACGCCTCGAGCAGGCGCTCGCCGGCGTCGGGGGCGGTCACGTCGAGCTCGAGGTCCGCGCCGCCGCGCGCCACTGACAGCACCGTCGCGCCCTCCTGCGCGAGCATGCGCACCGTGGCGGCGCCGATGCCCCGCGTGCCGCCGGTCACAACACAGACCCTGCCTTCGAGACCGAGGTTCATGAGCGATGAAGTCTCACACGATCCACCGCACGTTCAACACGGAGCGCCGCCGCGAGTTCATCCGGATCACGGATGACGTGCAGGACGCCGTAGACGAGGCCGGAATCAGCGAGGGCATGGTGCTGGTCGGCGCGATGCACATCACCGCGGCCGTGTGGATCAACGACGACGAGCCGGGCCTGCACGAGGACACGCTCGAGTGGCTCGACAAGGTGGCGCCCCCGAGCTGGAAGGAGCCGGCGAACGACGTGGCGCGCGAGCTGCTCCCGGACCCGGGCGACTACCGCCACCACCGTGGTGGCGAGGACAACGGCGACGCGCATCTGAAGAACCTGCTCGTCCATCACCAGGTGATCGTGCCGGTCACGGACGGCCGGCTCGACCTCGGCCCGTGGCAGCAGGTCTTCTACTGCGAGTTCGACGGCGGGCGGCCGAAGCGGATGATCATCAAGGTGCTCGGGGAGTGACCTGGTTGGGCATGGGCTCGCCCGCGAGGCCGGCCAGGAGGTTGTCGACCGCCATCGCGGCCATCCGCTCGCGCGTGGCGACGGTGGCGGAGCCCACGTGCGGGACGACCAGGAGATTCGGGGCACTGAGCAAGGGGTGATCGCCGGGAAGGGGCTCTGGATCGGTCACATCCAGTGCCGCACCGGCCAGCGCGCCCGCATGTAGGGCGCTCGCCAGCGCATCGGTATCCACGATCGGGCCTCGCGCGGTGTTCACCAGGTACGCGGTGGGCTTCATCCGCGCGAGCGCCTCGGTGCCGATCAGCCCGCGCGTCTGCGGCGTCAGCGGCGTGTGGACGGTCACGAAGTCGGACCGCTCGAGCAGCTCGTCCAAGGGCACGCCGCCGGTGCCGCTGGTGGTGATGAGCTCGCAGCCGAATCCCTCGAGCCGCCGCCCGACCGCCTGTCCGATCCGGCCGTAGCCCACGATCCCGACGGTGGCCCCGTGCAGGTCGCGGCCCAGCATCAGCCCCGGCTCCCAGGTGCGCCACTCCCCCGCGCGCACGAACGCCTCCCCCTCCGAGAGCCTCCTCGCGATGCCAAGCATCAGCGCGATCGCCAGGTCGGCGGTCGACTCGGTGAGCACGTCGGGCGTGTTCCCGACCGGGATGCCGCGGGCGGCCGCGGCCTCCACGTCCACGTTGTCCACGCCCACCGCGTAGTTCGAGATGGCGCGCAGATTCGGCGCGGCGGCGATCAGCTCGGCGTCGACAGGGTCTGTCAGCAGCGACAGCAGCCCCTCCAGCTCGGGCGCGCGCGCCATCAGCTCCGCGCGCGGCGGCGGCAGCCGGTCGGGCCAGACCTCCACTTCGTGCTCACGGACCAGGCGGTCGAGCGCCTCGCCCGGCAGTTGTCGCGTTACGAACACGCGAGGCTGGGCACCCATTGGGTCGAGGAGCATGGCAGGAACGGAGGCGTCAGGGAAGACGCCGGGCGACCTCACGCAGACGCGAACAACGGTCGCTCTCGTGGCAAACGAACGCTCGGGGTCGAATCAGGCGGCGCGATGCGCCGAGCGCCTCGCTGCCTTCGGTGCGGACGTGCTGCGCTTCGGCATCGACGAGCTGGACGACGCCGCTGCCTCCGGCGCCGGCAGGCTCGTCGTCGCGGGCGGAGACGGCAGCGTCGCGCCCGCCGCCGCCGCGGCCGGCCGGGCGGGGATCCCGCTGGCGGTCGTGCCGGCCGGCACCGCGAACGACTTCGCTCGGCGGCTCGGGCTGCCGGACGGCATCACGGCCGCCTGCCGGCTGGCGGTGCACGGCACCAAGCTGCAGTCGATGGAGCTCGGCTGGATGAACGACGAGCGGCCCTTCGTGAACGTGGCGAGCGCCGGGCTGCCGGCGCCGGCGGCGGAGCGGGCGCGCGGCTGGAAGGACCGGCTCGGGCCGCTGGCCTACGCGGCCGGCGCTCTGAGCGCAGGGGTGAGCGCGAAGCCGCTCACCTGCCTCGTGCTCTGCGACGGCCGCGAGGTGCTCGCCGGCGAGGCGTGGCAGGTCACGGTGGCGGCGTCGGGCGCCTTCGGCGCGGGCGCGTCGATCGAGGAAGCCGATCCCACCGACGGGGCCCTGGAGGTCGTGGCGATCGAGGCGGGCTCGCGGATCGGCCTGGTGAGCCTGGCCTACCACCTGCGCCGCGGCACCCCGACCCGCCACCCGCGCGCGTACCACCTGCACTGCGAGGCCGTGGAGGTACAGGTACCGGACTGCACCCGCTTCAACGTCGACGGCGAACTGATCACCGAGGGGCAAGCTCGCTTCAGAGCACTGAAGGCAGCATTCCGCCTCGTGATCGGCTAATGGTGTCGTGCTTCTGCATGACATGGGTGCATAAGTACGACACGATCCTGATCGCGGCGTTCGCGGTGCTCGCCCTCGGTGCTCCGAGCGCCGGCGCCCAGGACGGCGGCGGCGGCATGCCCGCACCCGACTTCTCGGAGCCCTGCCCCGCGCTCTATCCCGGCGACGATGCCGAGAAGCCCCGCATCGCCCGCTGGATGGCGCGCAACGCGGCCGATCGCGGGCTCCCGCACGAGCTGCCCGTCATGGCCGGCCTGACCGAGAGCGGCCTGCAGAACCTCCGCGGGAGCAGCTTCGCCGGGTACTTCGGCATGAGCCGCGCGCTCAACACGGGCGACTATCGCGGCTTCCCGCGCAACCCCGACCTCCAGATGAGGTGGTTCACCGACACCGCGATGCTGGTCCGCCAGCGGCGCGTGGCGGAGGGCCGCCCCGATCCCGCGGACGACCCGGCCTCGTACGGGAGCTGGATCGCCGACGTCGAGCGGCCCGCCCGCCGGTACCGATCCCGCTACCAGACGCACCTGGCCGAAGCTCGCGCTCTGATCGCCGGCAAGTGCAACCCGCCGAGCGCCGGCGACACGACGGCGCCGCGCCTTCGAGTGCGGATCGCGACGACACAGGCGCCGCTCAGCACCGGGGGCATCACCCTCAGTGCCCGCTGTCCGGACAACGACTGCCTCGTGGGAGTCACGGTCGAGGTCGGTGACACCCTGCGCCGAGCCGCGGCGCGCGAGCCCGCGCCGAGCGGATACACGCAGCTGACCGTACGGGTCCCACGGGCCGTGCGGCGCGACCTGCGAAAGGGGCGCGCCGTTCGCGCTCGGGTCACCGCCATCGCCTCGGACACCGCGGGGAACCCAACCGTCCGCCGGCGCCTTGTAACACTGAGAGGCTGATGCCCAAGGACACCGGCCTTCCGCGCGCCGACGCGCAATACGACTTCAGCCGCGCCCGCCGCCGCCGCGCGCTCGCGCGCGTGTCCGCCCGGCTGCGCAGGGCCGACGACGTGAACCACATCCTCCCCTTCGAGGAGGTGGTCCAGGCGCTGGGGCGGGTTGGCGAGAGGAGACTCGGCGAGCAGACGATCCCGCTCGACTCGATCGTCGGCACGGTGGACCGCTCGCGCGAGTTCGACCGAGCGTTCCGGCCCACCTCCCAGCGCGTGCGCGAACGCTGGGAGCGCATCAACCTCGCGCAGCGCCGCGGGCAGGCGATGCCGCCGATCGACGTGTACCGCATCGGCGACATGCACTTCGTGAAGGACGGCCATCACCGCGTGTCGGTGGCACGCGCGCTGGGCCACAGGGACATCAACGCGTACGTGACCGAGGTGCTCACGCAGGTCGGCGCGAACCACGAGATCCGCCTGCGCGACCTGCCACTCAAGAGCCACGAGCGGCTCTTCTACGAGCGCGTGCCGCTCCCGCCCGAGGCGCGCAAGCGCATCCACCTGAGCGACGAGTGGACCTACGCGGCCCTGGCCGAGGCGGTCGAGGCGTGGGGCTTCCGGGTGATCCAGGCCCGCGAGCAGCCGATGTCACGCCACGAGGTCGCCGAGGCCTGGTTCCGCGAGGAGTACGAGCCGGTGGTGGCGATGCTCGACGAGGCCGGCCTCATCCCGAAGGGCGTGACCGACACCGAGGCGTACATGAAGGTCGCGACGCTGCGCTACATGATCCTGCGCACGCACGAGTGGGACGACTCCATCATCGAC
>DASUYU010000077.1:0-11643 GCA_036377235.1 Thermoleophilaceae bacterium | reverse complement strand
CACGCTCGCAGCCGGCCTGACCGGCCCGGTCGAGGCCCACCGCGTCCAGGACCTGAGCCTCCGCCAGTACTTCCGGTCACGCGGCATGGAGAACGGCGTCGTGGCGCCGCTGCACGGCGAGTCCGGCTGCGTCGGGCTGTTTTCGATCTCGGGCCGCGAGAGCGTGGACCGCAACTTCACGGACGAGGACCTGCGCCTCCTCGAGACGCTCACCGGCAACGTGACCGTCGCGCTCCAGTACGACCGCCTCGAGCAGGCGGTGCGCCAGCTCGAGTCGCTCCAGCAGGAGCTCGAGCGCAAGGCGCTGTACGACTCGCTCACGCAGCTAGCCAACCGCTCGCTCTTCCACAACCGGCTGGAGCACGCGCTGCACAGCCGCAGGCCGGGCGTCTGCGTGCTCCTGCTCGACATCGACGAGTTCAAGGCCGTCAACGACAGCCACGGGCACCACGCCGGCGACGAGCTGCTCCGCGCGGTTGCGGACCGCCTCCGCGCCTGCCTCCGCGAGGGAGACACCGCCGCCCGCCTGGGCGGCGACGAGTTCGCCCTGCTGCTCGACCGCTCGGGCGGCGAGGTGGACGCGGTGACCGTCGCGCGGCGACTGCTGGCGGACTTCGAGAGCCGGATCGAGGTCGGCGGCGAGCGCGTCCGGGTGCACGTGAGCATCGGCGTCGCGATCGGCTCGCCCGGCACGGACGGCCCCGACGAGATGCTCCGCAAGGCGGACGTCGCGCTGTACGAGGCCAAGCGCCGCGGGAAGAACCAGTACCGCATCTTCCACCCGTCGATGCGCGACGCGCTCCGCAAGCGCCGCACGCTCGCCTACGAGCTCGAGCGCGCGGTGTCGGACGAGGAGCTGACGGTCGTCTACCAGCCGGTCGTCTCGCTCTCCGAGTGCCGCCCGGTGGCGCTCGAGGCGCTCGTCCGGTGGAACCACCCCGAGCGGGGTGTGATGCCGCCGGCCGACTTCATCGCGTTCGCCGAGGAGACCGGCGCCGTCGTCGAGATCGGCGCCATCGTGCTCGAGCGCGTGGTGGAGCAGGCCGCGAAGCTGCGCATCCCCATCCACGCGAACGTGTGCGCGCCCGAGCTGGTCGACCCCGGCTTCCTCGACAGGCTGGACGCCCTTGTGGATATCCACCAGGTGCCGCCCGAGCTGCTCGTGTTCGAGCTCACCGAGCGCGCCTTCGTGGGCGACGACCCGGTGCCGATCGCGGTGCTCGAGGCGCTGCACGCGCGCGGCATGGCCGTCGCGGTGGACGATTTCGGCACCGGCTACTCCTCGCTCGCCTACCTCTCGCGACTTCCCGTCGACACGATGAAGATCCCGAAGCAGTTCATCGACGAGGTCACCGGTTCCCGCGAGCACCACGCGCTGGCGCGCGCGGTGATCGAGCTGGGCGCCGCGCTCGACCTCAAGGTGATCGCCGAAGGCATCGAGACCCCTGAGCAGATCGCCGCGCTCCGGGCGTTCGGCTGCGACTACGGGCAGGGCTTCTACTACGGCATGCCGGCCGACGCCGAGCTCGCGCTCCGGCGCGTCGACCTCGTGCGCGACGAAGCCCGCCCGGCCCTGCGGGCCGTATAGCGGGAGCTAGTTCAGCCGCTCGACGATCATGGCCTGGCCCTGGCCGCCGGCCACACACATGGTCTCGAGGCCGATCGTCTTGTCGTCCGTCTCGAGGCCGTTCAGCAGGGTGGTCATGATGCGGGCGCCGGTCATCCCGAAGGGGTGACCCAGCGCGATCGCCCCGCCGTGCGGGTTCATCTTCTCGAGCGGGATGTCGCACTCGGCCATGATCGGGATGACCTGTGCGGCGAACGCCTCGTTCAGCTCGACGGTGTCCACGTCCTCGATCGCCATGCCGGCGCGCTCGAGCACCTTCTTGATCGCCCAGATCGGCGCCACGCCCATGTACTCGGGCTCGTTGGCGGCCGTGGCCGACGCGACGATGCGGGCGCGCGGCTCGAGCCCCAGCTCGTCCGCCTTCGTGTCCGACATGACGAGCACGGCAGCGGCGCCGTCGTTCAGTGGGCACGAGTTGCCGGCGGTGACCTTGCCGTCCTCCTTGAAGGCCGGGTCGAGCTGCGACAGCTTCTCGAGCGTCGAGCTCGCGCGGGGGCCGTCGTCCTTGGAGACCACGGTGCCGTCCTCGAGGGTGACCGGCACGATCTCGCGGTCGAAGTAGCCCGATTCCTGCGACTGCACGGCGAGCTCCTGGGAGCGCTGCGCGTACTTGTCCATGTCGGCTCGCGAGACCTCGTAGCGCTCGGCCACGTTCTCCGCGGTCAGGCCCATCGAGATGTAGGCGTCCGGCTGCCCGTTCTTGCCCTGCAGCTTCTCGTTCTGGTCCTGCGGGCGGGCGCCCTCGACGGCCTCGTTGTAGCGCGACACCCACTCGACCCCGGCGGCGATGTAGGCATCGCCCTGACCGGCCGTGATCGCGTTCGACGCCTGGCGGATCGACTCCAGGCTGGAGGCGCAGTAGCGCGAGATGGTCGCCCCGTTGGTCCCCAGCGGCAGCCGCTCGGACAGGAGGGCGACGATCCGGCCCATGTTGAAGCCCTGGAGCCCCTGCGGCAGCCCCACGCCGCAGTAGACCTCCTCGATCAGCTCCGGGTCGACCTGCTCGTTGCGCTCGAGCAGCGCGTCGACGATGAATGCGCCCATCTCATCGGGGCGGAGCTGGGCCAGCGATCCCTTGAAGGCGCGGCCAATCGGTGTGCGAACGGCATCGACGATCACTGGTTGAGCCATAGGTCGCGGAAATCTAACGAGGGGGCATCCGCAGGGCGCCATCCAGCCTGATCGTCTCGCCGTTCAGCATCGGGTTCTCGGCGATGTGGCAGGCCAGCAGGGCGTACTCCTCGGGGCGGCCGAGGCGGGGCGGGTGCGGCACCTGGGCGCCGAGCGCCTCGCGCGCGTCGTCCGGAAGTCCGGCGAGCAGCGGGGTGTCGAACAGCCCAGGGGCGATCGTGCACACGCGGATGCCGAGGCGCGCGAGATCGCGCGCGGCCGGAAGGGTGAGGCCCACCACGCCGCCCTTCGAGGCGGAGTAGGCGGTCTGGCCGATCTGGCCGTCGAAGGCCGCGATCGAGGCGGTCATCACGACGGCGCCGCGCTCGCCGCCGTCGTCGGGCTCGCCCGCCGCCATGGCGGCGGCGGACAGCCGCAGCACGTTGAAGGTCCCGATCAGGTTCACGCGCAGGACGGTCTCGAACGGCTGGAGGGCGGCCGGGCCGTCCTTCTTCACGGTCCGCTCGGCCCAGCCGATGCCCGCGCACGAGACCGCCAGCCGCAGCTCGCCCGCGGCCTCGACGGCCGCCTGGACCTGGGCCTCGTCGGTCACGTCCGCCCGCGCGAACGACCCGCCGATCTCGCCGGCGAGTGCCTCGCCGCGCTCCCCGTTCACGTCCGCGATCGTGACCCGCGCACCGCGGGAGGCCAGCTCGCGCGCGGTCGCCTCGCCCAGCCCCGATGCGCCGCCCGCCACGAGCGCGCCAACTCCATTCAGCTCCATGGCCGCGGCAGGCTACTCACCGGTCGCCTGGCCGCGCTCGCGGCCGAGATCGAGCAGAGCCCGAAACGGCGTCGGGCCTACTCGGTGATCTTCAGCGGGCGTTCGAGCAGACTCAGTCCGAGCTCACTCGCTGACCCGCTCGACCAGGAACGAGATCCGGACGAGGGCGCGCCACTCGTCGAGGTTCTCGCCCCGAAGGCCGGTCGACACCACGTCCACGGCCTTGATGTTCCGAAGTGACTGGCTCGCGTCGGCGAGTGCCGCCTTCACGGCGCCGTCGGAGCTCTCGGGTGAGCTGCCGACAACTTCGATGATCTTCGTGACTGCCATCCGGAGGCTCCCTTCGTCTGGGTTGTGCGCAGCCTACCCCGGCGGTAGCGTCCAGCGCGATGGAGGCCAGCGCCGAGGAGAGGAGCGGCTACCTCGACTGGTCGAGGGTGACTCCCGGCGAGTTCCTCGGGATGGGTGCGGCCCTCGTCCTGCTCGCGTCGCTGTGGCTGCCCTGGTTCACGACCAGCGGCAACCCGAACTCGAAGCTCGCGTGCTCCGGCGAGTCCTCCACGAACTGCGCCGTGGGCCCGAACAGCTCGGCCGACGCCTGGACCGTCTTCACCACCCTCGACTGGCTGCTGGTGGCCGCGTGCGCGGCGCCGTTCATCCTCACCTGGATCGTCGCCCGCGCCCACAAGCTCACGTGGAAGCCCGGCGAGGTCACGATGATCGTGGGGATCGTCGCGTTCATGCTGATCCTCTGCAACGGGATCATCCTGGGGAAGCCAGACCCGGGCATCGAGGTGGGCCTGGGCATCGGCTGGTTCGTCGGGCTGCTCGCCTCGATCGGCCTGCTGGTCGCCGGGTATCTGCGCCAGGCCGTCTACACGACCGCGCGAAAGCCGCCGGGCGTCATCTGAGTTAGGTTCCTGCCCATGGAGTCCGGGACGCCCAGGCCCGACCGCAACCTCGCCATGGAGCTGGTGAGGACCACCGAGTACGCGGCGCTCGCGTGCGCGCGCTGGATCGGCCGGGGGGACAAGGAGGGCGCCGACGGCGCCGCGGTGGACGCCATGCGCCTGCTGCTCGACACGGTGTCGATGGACGGCGTGGTCGTGATCGGGGAGGGCGAGAAGGACGAGGCGCCGATGCTCTACAACGGCGAGCACATCGGCGACGGCTCGCCGCCGGAGGTGGACATCGCGGTCGATCCGCTCGAGGGCACCGAGCTGTGCGCAAAGGGCCTTCCGAACGCGATCGCGACGATCGCGCTGTCGGAGCGCGGCACGATGTTCGACCCCGGCCCGTGCGTCTACATGCTGAAGATGGCGACCTCGCGAAGCCTCGCGCACGTGCTCGACGTCGACCGCCCGATCGGCGAGACGCTGCAGCTCATGGCGAAGGAGAAGGGCGTGCCGGTGGGCGACATCACCGTGATCATGCTCGACCGCGACCGGCACGAGGAGTACATGCGCGAGATCCGGGAGGTGGGCGCGCGCATCCGGCTGATCCCGCACGGCGACGTGTCCGCCGCGCTCGCCGCGGTGACCGAGGACTCGGCGATCGACCTCCTGTTCGGCATCGGCGGCACACCGGAGGGCGTGCTGGCGGCGGCGGCGATCCAGTGCACCGGCGGTCAGATCCTCGGCCGGCTGTGGCCGCGCTCGGATGAGGAGCGGAACGCGGCCCTCGAGGCGGGCTACGACCTCGACGAGGTGCTCGACAAGGACCGGCTGGTGTCGGGGAACGACGTGTTCTTCGCGGCCACCGGCGTCACGGACGGCGAGCTGCTCGAAGGCGTGACCTATCTCGGCAACCAGGCCGCGCGGACCGAGTCGGTGTCGATGCGCTCGCGCTCCGGCACCGTGCGCCGCATCAGCGCCCGGCACGATCGCCAGAAGCTGCGCGAGATCACCGGCGAGCGGCTGGGGTGATCGCGGCCTCCGCGACGGCGCGCAGCGCGCCGACGCGGGACGGCTCGAGCTCGAGGTTGGCCAGTGAGCGCAGGAACGCGTGGGTCACGATCACGTGGATCCGCAACTGCGTCTGCTCGTAGAGCCAGCGGCCCGCGCGGGTCGCGATCACGGGGTAGAAGTTCACGACCTCGGAGGAGACGACGATGGTGACCTCGCGGGCGCCGTCCTCGACAGGCTTGCGGTGAACGCTCAGCCGGAGGAACCCGCGCCCCCGGCCGCGCCTCGCGACCAGCACGCCGCGGTCGATGGGCCACGTGACCGTGCCGCCGTCGGCGTTGAAGTCGTACTCGGGCTTGTGGAAGCGCAATAGGACGAACGGCCGGCGGAGGAAGACCACCTCGCGCGCGTTGTGCGTGTAGACGACGCGGATGAGTCCCAGGGAGAAGCGCGACAGGAAGCTCCAGTACGTGCGCGCGAGGCTCTCCAGGTGCTCCGGTGACCAGAGCTTCTCGAGCTCCTCCCGGGGCAGCGTCACCTCGGCGACCTGGCGGCTGCCGGTGCTCCTGTCCTCCTCGGAACCATGCGACTGCGGCTCGTGGATGATCGTCACGCGCGCACGCGCACGCCGGTGGCGCTCGAGCAGCCGACGCGGATCGCGCGGCCTCACAGGAGCTCGACCTCCACGCGCTCTCCAGCGGGTGCCTCGCCCTCGCCGGCGGCGATCAGGGCGAGGCCGTCCGCTCCGACCATCGAGGTGAGGACGTGTGAGCCCTGGGCGTCCCTCGTGGGCGCGGCGGTCGGGCCGTTCTGGCTCTGGAGGAGGTGGACGCGAACGGCCTGTTCGCGGTGCGGGTTGCGCTCGATCGGGCGCTCGAGGGTCGCGACGACGCGCGGCGCATCGGCCGCCGCGCCCTGGGCCGCGGCCAGCGCGGGCCTCACGAACAGCTGGAAGGTCACCATCGCCGAGACAGGATTCCCCGGCAGCCCGAAAGCAAGCGTGCCCCCGCGGACGCCGAACCAGGTCGGCTTGCCGGGGCGAAGGCTCACGCCCCAGAAGCGCTCCTCGGCGCCGAGGTCCCGGAGCGCGGGCTTCACGTGATCGTGCGGACCGACCGAGACGCCGCCCGAGACGATCACGACATCGGCCTCGAGCGCACCTTCGAGCGCGTCGCGCGTGCCCCTGGCGTCATCGGGGACGGTGATCCGCTGGATGACCTCGCCGCCCGCCCGGTGGACCTGGGCATTGAGGGCGTACGCGTTGGAGCTGTAGATGTGGCCGGGCTCGAGCGCCGCGCCGGGCTCGGTGAGCTCGTCGCCGGTGACGAGCACGGCGACCTTGGGTTTCTGCGCGCACTTGAGCTCGGCTCGCCCGACCGACGCCGCGACGCCCAGCTCGGCGGGCCCGAGGCGGATGCCCGCTTTGAGAACGACAGCATCGAGGGGAATGTCCTCGCCCGCGCGCCGGACATTCTCGCCGGGGGCGCTCTCCGGCACCGAGACAGCCTCCTTCACCGCCGTCGTTCGCTCGATCGGAACCACGGCATCCGCGCCCTCAGGCAGCACGGCCCCGGTCGAGATCCGCACCGCCTGGCCCGGGGAAACCACCCCCGGGAACGGATGCCCCGCCCGCGCCTCGCCCACCACGGCCAGCTCCGCCGCCGGCCCCGCCACCACCGCGAACCCGTCCATCGCGGAGCTGTCGAAGGGCGGCACGGGGAGCGTGCTCGACACGTCCTCCGCGAGTACGCGGCCCAGCGCATCGGTGAGCGATACCACTTCGTCCCCTAGGCGGGTGACGGCCGACAGGACCCGTCGGCGGGCCTCGTCAATCGTGATCAGGTCGTTCACGGGTGCAATCTTCTCGGAAATATCGCCGACGGTCCGCCGTTTCCAAAGGTACGATCGACCCGAGTGACGCCGAATCGGGGACCCCTGGCGCGCCTCGAGCGCTCGCGTGACGAGCTTGCCAAGCAGTGGCTCGTCCGCCTCATCGAGCGTGCGTCGCTCGACGAGATCCGCGAGCTCCCGACCGAGAAGATCGCGCGGGAGCTGCCCGAGCTGATCAGCGGCATCGCGAACGCGATCGCCGAAGAGGACGGCGATCCATTCGTCCTCACCAACGACCAGGCGGAGCGGGCCGCGTCGCTGGCCGCGCTCCGGGCGGGCGCCCGGGAGACGCGGGCGGCGGACGTCGCGCGTGACGTGGCGGCGCTCCAGACGGTGCTCCTGCATGCGCTCCGCGAGGACCTCGAGGACGATCCCGTGCGATTCGCGGACGCGGTCGAGCAGCTCGTCGACTCCATCGCGGCCATCCAGGCCGAGGCGATGGAGGCCCACGTGGCGTCCCGGTCGCGCGAGCTCGAGTCGCAGGCGCACACGGACCCGCTCACGGGTCTCGGGAACCTGCGGGCGCTCCAGCGCCAGCTCGCCATCCTGCTCGACGTCCGCAAGCGCTACGAGCACCCCTTCGCGGTGCTGCTGATGGACATCGACGGCCTCAAGCGGATCAACGACTCGCACGGGCACCCCGCCGGCGACCGGGTCCTGATGCAGGTCGGAATGTCGCTCCGACGGTCGATCCGGTCCGTGGACACGGCGGCGAGGGTCGGCGGCGACGAGTTCTGCGTGCTCCTGCCGGAGCAGGACCTGAAGAGCGCGGCGAAGCTGGCGGCCCGTCTCGCGACCGCGATCGAGGAGGAGGTGGCCGCGCCGGGCGACCCGTCAGTCACCGTCTCGATCGGCGTCGCGGCCTCGCCCGAGCACGGGGACGAGGCCGAGGCCCTCATCGACACCGCCGACCGCGCGATGTACCGCGCGAAGGCAGCCGGCGAGGGCATCGCGCTGGGCGACCCGCCCGGCACTCAGGGCGTGACCGCCGAAGAGGCCACCACCTAAGGCTCGACTACTCGATCAGGCCGTGGCGGATGCCGATGGCGACCGCCTGCGTGCGTGTGGACGCCTCGAGCTTCGCCAGGATGCGCTTCGTGTGGGTGCGGACCGTCTCGGTGGAGAGGCCGAGCTTCTCGGCCACGGCGTCGGTCTGCATGCCGTCGGCGAGCATCTGGAGGATCTCGCGCTGGCGGGCGCTGAGTGTACGGTCGCCCTCGTCCAGCACGATCGTCGAGGACAGGCCGGGATCGACGTAGAACTCGCCGTCGCGGGCCGCCTCGATGGCCCGGACGAGGTCGTCGGAGGGCGAGTCCTTCCGCACGTAGCCCTTGACGCCCGCCTTGAGCGCCTCGCTGAGGAGCCGCGCGCCGCCGTCCGAGGTGAACACCACGATCGGCGCCTTCACCTGAGCCTGAAGCCGGCTGACGATCTCGGCGACGTCCACGCCGGCGCGCCAGGGGTCGATGATCACGACGTCCGGCGTGTCGCCGTTCGCCATCTCGCCGATCTGCTCGATCGACTCCGACTCGGAGATGTCCACGCTGTCGAAAGCCTGCTCGAGCACCGCCCGCACGCCGGCGCGCACAACGGGGTGGTCATCGACGATCAGGCATCGAGGCGTGTCCTTGGGGCCAGACGCCACGTGGCCAGCATACCTCGAAACCCCGTCATATCCCCAGCGCGGAGGACGCGGGCGTCATGACAGTGGGTGACAGCTAGGGGCGAGGCAGGCGCTTGAGCAGCTCGCGGCTCAGCACCCCGGCGACCCGCACTCCCGTTACAGCGACCCCCGTCGCGGTACGAACGACGGCACCGACGGGGTCCTCCGTAGCGGGCGGCGGAACGGGATCGTGTCGTACTTGTGCACCCATGTCGTGCTCAACTACGACACGGTCGCCGGAACCCGGCTTCTTCACCGCTCCAGTGCGCTTGGTAGGCGCGGCCTTCCGAGGCTTCGCCGCCCCCGTCTCCCGCTTCGCGCTCCGCTTTCCCGGCCGCGAGTTGGGCAGGTTTCCGAGCACGCCTCCGTCGTCCGTCATGGACAGTGATTCTATAAGTGCCCGTTCTGGGTACACCGGACCGGAGGTGGCGGTCGATAGAGTCGGAAGACGTATCAACTGGTTGACTGGCTAGTCAGGGGAAATTCCGCATCGGGCCGCTTGACTTCACTATCTGTAGCGTTATGTTGGAAAACATCTGTTTGATTGGGCCCGGCGCCCTCGCGCTCGGCCCTGCGCGCCGTTGAGGAATGGGATGTCAGTAGCCGATCTGCAAGAGCTCGAGGAGGTAAAGCTTCTCGTCGTCAAGGGCCAGGCCACCGGGGTTCTGACGTACGCCGAGGTGGCTACCGCGCTTGCCGAGGTTGAGCTCGACGAGGGCGACATCGAGGAGCTGCACGGCTACTTCGAGAAGTCCGAGATCGAGCTCGTCGAGGACGATCCGACCCACTCCGCGCCTGAGGTCGAGCGCGCTGTCGATCGCCGCAGCCGGCGCAAGAAGGCCGCGATCGACCTGAAGCCGGACATGACGACCGATTCGCTTCAGCTGTTCCTGAAGGACATCGGGAAGGTTCGGCTCCTCACCGCGCAGGAAGAGGTCGATCTCGCGAAGCGCATCGAGCGTGGCGACCTCGACGCCAAGCAGAAGATGGTCGAGTCGAACCTCCGCCTGGTCGTCTCGATCGCCAAGAACTACCGCAACCAGGGCCTGCCGTTCCTGGACCTGATCCAGGAGGGGACGCTCGGGCTCGTCCGCGCCGCGGAGAAGTTCGACTACCGCAAGGGCTTCAAGTTCTCGACCTACGCCACCTGGTGGATCCGCCAGGCGATCGCCCGCGCGCTCGCCGACAAGGCGCGCACGATCCGCATCCCGGTGCACGTCGTCGAGAAGCTGAACAAGATCGGCCGCGCGGAGCGGAAGCTCGTGACCGAGCTCGGCCGCGAGCCGACCCCCGAGGAGATCGCCGAGCACACCGGCATCGAGCCCGAGGAGGTCGAGTCGATCAAGCGCTCGGCGCAGGCGCCGGTTTCGCTCGAGAAGCCGGTCGGCGACGAGGAGGAGTCCGAGTTCGGCCAGTTCATCGCCGACGAGCGAGCCGAGTCCCCCTACGAGCGCGCCGCCGAGATCCTCACCAAGGAGGCGCTCCGCGAGGCGCTCGAGAACCTCTCATACCGGGAGCGGCGCGTGCTCGAGCTCCGCTACGGGCTGGGCGGCGAGCACCCGCGCACGCTCGACGAGGTGGGCCGCACGTTCAACGTCACGCGCGAGCGCATCCGCCAGATCGAGAATCAGTCGCTGAAGAAGCTTCAGTCGCTCGCCGAGGCGCAGAAGCTGCGCGACGTGGCCTAACAGGCCGTAAAGGCTCGTCCAAAACCGGCTTCAGCCCTCAAGAAGGGCGTGCGGATGTCGATGACCGAACTATGTTCGACGTCGACGCTGCCCTCATGACCGTTATCGAGACGGAGGCCTCGGACCTCCATCTCAAGGTGCCCGCCCCGCCCATCGTCCGCCAGCACGGAAAGCTCGTGCCGATCGAAGGCATGGAGCCCCTCCGTCCCGAGGACACCGAGGCCACCCTCTTCCACATGCTCACGGACGAGGCGAAGCTCGAGGCGTTCCGCAACGAGCGCGAGGTGGACTTCTCCTACTCGGTCCCGGGCGTCGCCCGCTTCCGCGTGAACGCGTTCGTGCAGCGCGGCGCCGTCTCGCTGGTCTGTCGAGCGATTCCGTTCGAGATCAAGACGGCGCAGGAGCTCATGCTGCCGCCGGTGATCGACGAGATCGCCGACGAGGAGCGCGGGCTGATCCTCCTGACCGGAACGACCGGCTCGGGTAAGTCGACGACGCTCGCGGCGATGATCGACCACATCAACACGAGCTACGCGAAGCACATCGTCACGATCGAGGACCCCGTCGAGTTCCTCCACCGCGACAAGAACTCCATCATCAACCAGCGCGAGGTCGGCGAGGACACCGCGTCCTTCGCACGCGCGCTCCGGCGCGTCCTGCGTCAGGACCCGGACTGCATCCTGGTCGGCGAGATGCGCGACGAGGAGACGGTTCGCACCGCGCTGTCCGCGGCCGAGACCGGCCACCTCGTGCTCTCGACGATCCACACCGTGGACGCCGCCGAGTCGGTGAACCGCATCATCGACTTCTTCCCGCAGGCCGAGCAGCGCCAGGCGCGCGCGATGCTCGCGGGAACGCTGAAGGCCGTGATCTCCCAGCGGCTCGTCCGCACCCCGGACGGGAACGGCCGCGTCGCGACCTGCGAGATCCTGCGGATGACCGGCCGCGTGCGCGACATGATCATGAACCCGGAGGAG
>DASUYU010000076.1:0-9760 GCA_036377235.1 Thermoleophilaceae bacterium | reverse complement strand
CGGCTCCACCACGCACAGCATCCGCTCCTGCGACTCGGAGATCATGATCTCGAAGGGCTCCATGTCGGCCTCGCGGAGCGGCACGCGCGACACGTCGATGTCGAGCCCGACCTCGCCCTTCGAGGCCATCTCGGACGAGCTGGACGAGAGCCCCGCGGCGCCGAGGTCCTGAAGCGAGGCGAGCAGGTCGCCGTCCAGCAGCTCGAGGCAGCACTCCACGAGCTTCGACTCCTCGAACGGGTCGCCGATCTGGACCGTCGGCCGCTTCGACTCGTCCTCGTTGGAGAGCTCCGCACTCGCCAGGACGGACGCGCCGCCGATGCCGTCGCGGCCGGTGCGCGCCCCGAGTAGCACGAGCTGGTTCCCCACGCCGGCCGCCGCGCTCCGGATCAGCCGCTCGCGCGGCGCCAGCCCGACGCACATCGCGTTCACGAGGCAGTTCTGCTCGTAGGCGGGCTCGAAGTAGACCTCGCCGCCGACGGTGGGCACGCCGATCGAGTTGCCGTAGTGGCCGATGCCCTTGACCGCACCCTCGAACAGGTAGCGCGAGCGGGGCGAGTCGAGCTCGCCGAAGCGGAGCGAGTCGAGCACGGCGATGGGCCGCGCGCCCACGGCGAAGATGTCGCGCAGGATGCCGCCGACGCCGGTGGCGGCGCCCTGGAACGGCTCCACCGCGCTGGGGTGGTTGTGCGACTCGACCTTGAACGCGGCCGCGAGCCCGTCGCCCACGTCCACGACGCCGGCGTTCTCGCCCGGGCCCATCAGGATGTGCGGGCCCTCGGTCGGGAGCATGCGCAGGAGCTTCTTCGAGTGCTTGTAGGCGCAGTGCTCGGACCACATCAGCGAGAACACAGCCAGCTCGAGCGCGTTGGGCTCGCGGCCCAGGCGCTCGCAGATGCCGTCGTATTCCGGGTCGGTGAGCCCCAGCTCCCGGTGAGGAGCAGAGGCCAACGTCACGCGGGGACCATGGCGAGCGACTCGAACAGCCTGCCGCCGTCGGCCGACCCGGTGAGGGGCTCGACCGCGTGCTCGGGGTGCGGCATGAGCCCCATCACGTTCCCGTCCTCGTTGCACACGCCGGCCACGTCGTCCATGGACCCGTTCGGGTTGTTGCCGGGTGCGTAGCGCAGCACCACCTGCTCGTCCGGCAGCGTGCCGGGCGGCGCGTAGTAGCGGCCGGTCGTGTGCTTCACGGGGATCGACAGCGTGTCGCCCTCCTCGCACGCGCGCGTGAACGGCGTGCCCGGGTTCTCGACCATCACCTCGACCTGGCGGCAGACGAACCGGAGCGAGTCGTTCGGGAGCAGCGCCCCGGGCAGGAGCCCCGCCTCGCACAGCACCTGGAAGCCGTTGCAGATGCCGAGCACTGGGCCGCCGTCGCGGGCGAACTCGATCACCGACTCCATCAGCGGCGAGAAGCGCGCGATCGCGCCCACGCGCAGGTAGTCGCCGTACGAGAAGCCGCCGGGCACCACCACGGCGTCCACGCCGCTCAGATCGCGGTCGCCATGCCAGAGAAGGTCGGCGTCGGCGAAGCGGCGGCACGCCATCAGCGCGTCGACCTCGTCGCAGGAGCCTGGGAAGCGGACGACTCCGAACTTCATCCGCCGTCTCCGTTCAGCTCGACCACCTCGTAGTCCTCGATCAGCGGGTTGGCGAGGAGGCGCTCGCACATCTGCGGCACCTGGCTCGCGTCGTCGACATCCAGCTCGATCAGCCTCCCGACGTGCACGTTCTGGACACCGTCGAAGCCGAGTGCCGGCAGCGCCCGCTCGACGGCCTGTCCCTGCGGGTCCAGGATGCCCTCCTTGGGGCGAATCAGAACACGCGCCCTCAAGCGGAGCGCTCCAGCCACGCCTCGAACGGCTCGCCCGTGATGCGCTCGTACGCGTCCACGTACAGCTCGCGCGTGCGCGCGATCACGTCGTCCGGCAGCGCCGGCGCGGGCGGCGTCTTGTCCCAGCCGGAGCCGGATGCCCAGTCGCGCACGTACTGCTTGTCGAAGCTCGGCTGGCCGTGACCGGGCTCGTAGCCGTCGGCCGGCCAGAAGCGCGACGAGTCGGGGGTGAGCACCTCGTCGCCGAGCACGATCGTGCCATCGGCCCGGCGGCCGAACTCGAACTTCGTGTCGGCCAGGATGATCCCGCGCTCGCGGGCGTGGGCGGCGCCGAGCTCGTAGACGGCGATCGAGAGGCGGCGAATCTCCTCCAGGAGCGCGCGGTCGCCGATGATCTCCGCGGCGCGGTCGAAGTCCACGTTCTCGTCGTGGGCGCCCAGCTCGGCCTTCGTCGACGGGGTGAAGATCGGCTCGGGCAGCTGCTCCGACTCCCGGAGGCCCTCCGGCAGCGCGATCCCGCAGATCTCGCCGGAGGCCTGATAGTCCTTCCACCCCGAGCCGGTGATGTAGCCGCGCACGACGCATTCGACCGGCACCATCTCAAGCCGCTCCACGAGCATCGCGCGGCCGCGGAACTCCTCGGGCACCTCGGTGAAGGAGATCAGGTGGTTCGGGCACACGTCGCCCGTGCGCTCGAGCCAGAAGTTGGTGAGGCCGGTGAGCACCTTGCCCTTGTCCGGGATCGGCGTGGGGTGGACCACGTCGTAGGTGGAGATGCGGTCGGAGGCCACGAGCAGCAGCCGGTCCTCGCCGACCGCGTAGATGTCCCGCACCTTCCCGCTGGAGATGTGCTCTAGAGCGGGGGCTTCGCTCACCGGCCCGACGTTACCAAGGGAGGCCGACTGCTCCGCGTCACCCTCATCCGCTGGGTGGCCACAACACTCGCAAGTACCGCGATGGACGCGACGATCGTGGCCGCTCCGATGTGTTCGCCGAGGAGCAGCGCCGACCACGCGAGCGTGAGCGGCGGCTGGAGCAGCTGGACCTGGCCGATCTTCGCCACGCCGCCGCGGGCGAGGCCGGCGTACCAGGGGAAGAAGCCGATCAGAGCGCTGATCACGGTGACGTACGCGAAGCCGAGCCACGCGTCGCCGCTCGCGTGCAGATCCGAGCCGATCGCGGCGATCGCGCCGATCGGGATGGTGAGCGGCGCGGACAGGAACACCGCCCAGCAGATCACCCGCCAGCCGCCCATCTCTCGCGCGAGCGCGCCGCCCTCGGCGTAGCCGATCGCGCCCAGTGCGACCGCCACCAGGATCTGGATATCGCCCCAGCTCACACCGGTGCCCTGGGTGGCCGCGAACACGAGCACGCTGGCGAGTCCGGCGAGACTCGCCAGCCAGAACCCGTGCGTGGGGTGCTCTCCGGCGCGGAGCACCGCCGCGACCGCGGTCGCGGCCGGGAGGATCCCGATGACCACGGCGCTGTGCGCGGAGGTGAGACCCTGGAGGGCGAGCGCGCTGAACAGCGGCCACCCGAACACGACGCCGGACGCTACGATCGCGAGGCTCCGGAGCTGCGGCCGCGTGGGGAGCGGCGCTCGCACGGCCATCAGGATCGCCCCCGCCAGCACGGCCGCGAGCGCCTCCCGGCCGATCCCGACGAACACCGGATCGAGCTCCTCGACCGCCACGCGCGTGGCCGGGAGCGTGAAGCTGAAGGCGAGGACGCCCAGGAACCCGAGGAACACCGGCACGCGGGCTGACGCTACTGAACGCGCAGAGTGACGCTCATGCCCTTGGCCTCGTGGCCCTCGAGCGAGCACCAGAGCTGATAGCGGCCCGGATCGAGCGCGACGGTCTTCCGCTCGTAGGTACCGGGGTCGATCGTCGAGAACGAGGCGAGTGGCGTGTGCGTGCCCTCCGGGCTGACCACGAGGTTGTGCGGGTCCTCTCCGATGTTGCGCAACTCGACCCTGACGCTCCCCTTGCCGACCAGCGGCCGCGACAGCGTGAGCGCGAACTCCTTCGCGCCGACCGAGACGAAGCCCGCCAGGACGGGATCGGAAGGAGGCGGATCACCGGACCCCGGCTCCTGCGGCGGCTGACCGAGGTCCAGGAGGCGCTCGGTGTGTGACGGGCGAGTGCCCAGGCGGTGAACCTGTGCGCATCGGGTGTGCTTCGCGCAGCGGTTGGCCGCCTTCCGGGCGTGCTTGCCGCTGGAAGCGGCCGCGGGGAGAGTGAGGGCGGCGAGCGCGAGGAGCGCGACAAAGGCCAGGGTCGCCCTTCGCATCAGGCCACCAGTGTCGGTCGCGTGAAATTCGAGGCGTTCGGGATGATCGGCGCGGCGTCCACGCCGAGCCACTGCTCCAGCAGGGCGCAGTACACGCCGCGAAAGTCGGAGGTGTTCCGCAGGTTGTCGTCCTCGTCGAGCACCGCGAGGCCGGGGAATCCGCCCACCATCTCGCCCTTCGCCCTCGACCCGATCAGGAAGCCGGTGCCGGCCGCGCCGTGGTCGGTGCCGGACCCGTTCTCCTCGGGCCGCCGCCCGAACTCGCTCCACACGTGCACGAGCACGCGGTCCTGAATGCCGCGCGCCTCCAGGTCGCGCTGGAACGCGCGCAGGCTGTTGCCGATCGCGAGCAGGTCGCCCGGCAGGCTGTCGAGCTGGTTCGAGTGGGTGTCGTAGCCGCCCGACTCGATCGCCACGACCTTCAGCGGCAGCCCGCCGTCGATCATCGCGGCGAGGGCCCGCAGCCGGCCGGCGAGGTCGCCGGCCGGGTAGGTCACCTCGGGGGGTGTGGTGAAGCCGCCCTGATACGGCGCGAGCTGGTCGCGCAGCCTGCCCGTCGCGGCCACCGCGCCGCGCGCCTGCGCCAGGCCGGCGTCACCGGTGGGCGGCTCGCCGAGGTCGCCAAACGCGTCGAGCATCTTGTCCTGCACCTCGCCCCACACGCCGGGCGTCCAGAAGTCGTAGTGGTCCGGCTGCCCGACGGTCGCCACCGGCACGTCGTGCGCCGCCAGCGACGGCTGGAGGTCCCACCCGAGTGTGAGCCCCTGCAGCGGGTTGTCCATGGCGCCGTGGTGGTCGAGATAGCGGCCGAGCCAGCCCCACCGGCCCCACGGGTTCACCTCGCCCACCTCCCAGTAGTGCCGCGAGGTGAAGTGAGACTGGTTGGCGTCGTCGTAGCCGATCGCCGGCATGACCGTGACCTTGCCCTCGCCGTACAGCTCGGCCACGCCGTCGAGCGACGGGTGGAAGCGAAGCGTCGGGTCCTCCGCCAGCGGCGTGCCCTGGCCGGCGGGCAGTGCGAGCGTGGGCCGCCACAGCGCGTACTGGGGGTGAGCGCTCGTGGGCGCCAGGAGCGTGAGCGCGTCCGCGCCGCCCGACAGGAAGATCGACACGAAGATCGGGTCGTTCGCGGGCGCCTGCGCGGCGGCCGACGCGATCCCGTGTTCGAACGCCTTCGGTCCCAGGCCGGCCGCGCCGTACACCGACAGCGCCAGTCCCGTCGCGCGCGACACGAACGAGCGCCTGGTCAGGCCGGTGCCCGCGGGCAGCGGCATGCCCGGCTCGATCGCCGGCAGGCCCTGACCGGCCTCGGCGGCCGCCCGCCGGAGCAGCTGGGTGCGCGAGTAGTCGTTGCAGCCGCAGTTCGCCATGGTCAGCTCGTCTGGTAGTCGGGGGAGGCCAGGATCAGCTGGCGGAGCGCGTTCTGGCGGAGCCCGCGGTAGGTGCTCAGCTGCCAGCCGCCCGTGCCGGCGAGCGCGTTCGCGGCGAAGGCCGTGAGCACGCCGACCGTCTCCGCCGTCAGGTTCGGGTCGCCCGCCCACGCGCGCGCCGCGGCCACCGACGCCTCGGGCGTCTCGGTCTCGTCGTAGTTGTCGACCGCGTCGCCGTCGAGGTAGCGGTCGGAGAGCGCCTCGGAGACGACGTCGAAGCGCCCGCGCACGGTGCTCGTGTCGAGCCAGCGCGAGTCGTCCCAGCCGGACACGTCCGGCGGGTAGAAGAGCTGCTGCCCCGCGCCCTGGCAGTACCAGACCCACTGGTCGCCGTCGACGCTCCGCTGGAGCATCCGCAGGAGGCCGGCCACGTACACCACGGGCGGCTTCACCATCCGCGCCCCGGCGTGGAAGGCGGGATGCAGCAGGATCGCCTCGAGCACCGGCCGCACCTGGTAGCCGCCCGACGCGTACTGCGATTCCAGCGCCTGACGGTCGGCGTCCGAGGGCGGCGTCGGGATGAAGTAGCTCCACAGCTTGTTCACGAAGAAGCTGGGGTGCATCGGGTGGCGCACGCACATCCCCACGCCCTGCCCCCAGGTGAACGCGCCGGTCTGGCCGAAGACGGTCTTGGTGCCGGTGTCGTGTCGCTCCGGCACGTAGCGGAAGTCGTACATCCCGAGCTCGTCGCTCCACTCGTAGTCGAACCCGGTGAGCGCGCGGGCCAGGTTGCGCACGTCCTGCTCGGTGTAGGCGCCGCGGTCGGCGCCGAGCGTGAACAGCTCCATCAGCTCGCGCGCGTAGTTCTCGTTCGGGTTCCAGCGCGAGTTCTCGTTCAGGTTGAGCCAGACGATCATCGCCGGGTCCTGCGTCACGTCGTGGACGAGCTGGTCGAAGGAGCCGAACGCGCTCCGGCGGAACAGCTCGTTCTGGTCGAGCATCAGGCTCTGCTGGCTCACGCCGTCGTTCGAGGTCGAGAACCAGTCGTGCCACACGAGCGTCATCCGCTCCACCAGGGGCTGATTCGTGCGCACCATCCGGTCGAGCCACCAGAGGTGGTCGTGGCCGTACGCGTCCGCGGGCGCGAGCGGATTGCCGTCGCCGTCCGTGGGATCGGACCCCGTGAGCGTGGCCGGGCCGTCCGGGCGGGTGAGCGACGCGACGGCCCGGTGGAGACCCATCGAGGCCAGCGCCTGCGCGTGCCCCGGCGACGGCCCGAAGCCGGCCCGCCACAGGAGGCGCTCGGCCTGCCGCACGCCGAACGGCCCCGAGTACATGGCGATCGGGCTGCTGAGCTGGAAGCCGGGCGGGGGCGGCGGGGGCGCGGGCGGGATCGGCTGCAGCTCGGGCTTCCGCGAGCGCCGCGGCTTGACTCGGCGCAGGCAGGCCTGCTTACGGAGCCTCCTCCTTCTCTTCCTCGGTGGCGCACAGCGACGCCGTTTGCGCCGCGCGGCGGCCTTGGTCCGTGGGTCCACCCTGTCCCCATCGGCGGGTACAGCGGTGTCGGTTTAGAGGTCGCTTCTCCGGCTGGACGCTACGAAATGCGGTCCAGGCGGGCCACGATCGCGTCCGCGTGGCGCACGAACGCCTGGGGATCGAATACGGCGTCGAGATCGAGGTCCGGGGCGGCCTCCGCCAGCAGGTCGCGGAACGGAGTTCCCTCGTCCCAGGCCCGCTGGGCCGCCTCCTGCACGATCCGGTACGCGTCGTCGCGCGAGTGCCCCGCCTCTACGAGCGCCAGCAGCGCGCGCTGGGAGTAGAGCGCGCCGTGCGTGATGTTGAGGTTCTCGCGCATCCGGTCCGCGTGGACAGTCATGCCCTCCACCACCCGGATCGCCAGGTGCTGCGCGTAGTCGAGCAGGATCGTCGCGTCGGGCAGGGTCACCCGCTCCACCGACGAGTGGCTGATGTCGCGCTCGTGCCAGAGGGCCACGTTCTCGAGCCCCGTCTGCGCATAGCCGCGAAGCAGCCGGGCGATGCCGGTGATCCGCTCGGTGGTGATCGGGTTCCGCTTGTGCGGCATCGCCGAGGAGCCCTTCTGCGCGCCGGCCCTGAACGGCTCCTCCACCTCGCGCACCTCGGTCCGTTGCAGGTGCCTGATCTCGGTGGCGAACCGCTCGAGGCCCGCGCCCGCCAGCGCGATCGCGGACAGGAGCTCGGCGTGGTGGTCGCGCGGCACCACCTGGGTCGAGACGCTCTCGCGCGCCAGGCCGAGCCGCTTCAGCACCGCCTCCTCGACCTCCGGGCCGTTCGCGGCGTAGGTGCCCACCGCGCCGGACAGGGCGCCCACCGACACGCCCTCGACCGCGCGCTCCAGCCGGAGCAGGTTGCGGTGCGCCTCGAACGCGAAGCCGGCGAGCTTCACGCCGAACGTGGTGGGCTCGGCGTGCACGCCGTGGGTCCGGCCCACGCACAAGGTGTCGGCGTGCTCGCGGGCGCGCTTCGCGAGCGCGTTCCGGTAGTCGACGGCGCCTCCCACGAGGATCATGCCGGCCTGCGAGAGCTGCAGGCCGAGTGCCGTGTCGAGCACGTCCGACGACGTGAGCCCGTGGTGCACCCAGCGCCCGGCCTCGCCCACAGAGCGCGCGACGACGTCCACGAAGGCCGCCACGTCGTGGTCGGTGACCTGCTCGCGCTCCTTCACCGCCTCGACCGTGAAGCTCGCGCGGTCGCGGATCTCGGCGGCGTCCTCGTCGGGCACCACCCCCTGCTCGGACAGCACGTCCACCACGGCGAGCTCCACCTGGAGCCAGGTGTCGAGCTTCCGCCGCTCGGACCACACCGCACCCATCTCGGGGCGGGTGTAGCGCTCGATCACGCCGAGAGGATGCGCGCCGCCAGCACGGCCGCGTTCTTGGGGTTGTCGACCCCCACGCACGCCACGGGCACGCCGGGCGGCATCTGCGCGATCGACAGGAGGGCGTCGAGGCCGCCCGCCACCGACATCCTCGAGGTGAGCGGCACGCCGATCACCGGAAGGTCCGTGTGCGCGGCCACGACCCCCGGCAGCGCGGCGGACAGGCCCGCGCCGGCGATGATCACCCGCAGCCCGCGCATGCGCGCGTTCTTCGCGTAGTCGGCGACCGTGTCCGGGTCGCGATGGGCGCTCATCACGCGGATCTCGTGGCGGATGCCGAGCTCCTCGAGCTGCTCGCCCGCCTTCTCCATCACGGGCATGTCGCTCTTCGAGCCCATCACGATGCCCACCTGTGGAGCATCGTCCACGTCGAGCTCGTCGAACTCGTGCTCGACCTGGGTCTCGGGGGTGGCCTCCGCCGAGACGGCCGTGAACTCCTCGGTTCCGCTCACGCCCCGACCCTATCCACAGCACGTGACGCGATGTCGGTTCTCATCTGCCTCCCGTCGAAGTGGATGCCCTCGGCGGCGGCGTACGCGCGGTCGCGCGCCTCACCCGGCGTCGCGCCGAGCGCGGTCACGTTCAGCACACGGCCGCCGGCCGTGACGATCTCCCCGCCCTGCTCCGCCGTCCCCGCGTGGAACACCTCGGCGCCCTCGACCTGGTCGAGCCCGGTGATCACATCGCCGCTCGAGGACGACTCGGGGTAGCCGCGCGAGGCCAGTACGACCGTGACGGCCCAGTCGTCGCTCCAGTCCGGCTCCACGCCTGCGAGGCCGCCCGGCGTGGCCGAGGCCTCCAGCAGCTCGAGCAGGTCGGAGCGGAGCCGGGGCAGGACGGCCTGCGTCTCGGGGTCGCCGAAGCGAGCGTTGTACTCGAGCACCTTCGGCTCGCCATCCGCGCTCATCATGAGGCCCGCGTACAGCACGCCGTGGAACGGGGTCCCGCGCCGGCGCAGCTCGTCCACGATCGGCTGGTGTACGGCGGCGGCTATCTCGCGCGCTCGGTCGGAGTCGATGGCGGGGACGGGCGAATAGCTGCCCATGCCGCCGGTGTTCGGCCCCTCGTCGCCCGTGAAGATGCGCTTGTAGTCCTGCGCCGGCGCCAGCGGCACCGCGCGCTCGCCGTCGCAGAGCGCGAGCAGCGACAGCTCCTCGCCCTCCAGGAACTCCTCGAGCACGACCTCGGTCTCCCCGAAGCGCTTCTCGGCGAAGAAGACGTCCGCCGCCGCGCGCGCCTCGCGCTCGTCCTGGGCGATGATCACGCCCTTGCCGGCGGCGAGCACGTCGGCCTTCAGGACCGCCGGGTAGGAGGCGCACGCGAGGTGGGCGATGGCCTCCTCGC
>DASUYU010000075.1:0-5784 GCA_036377235.1 Thermoleophilaceae bacterium | reverse complement strand
CGGCCCCCGGTGGGGCCTGACGACCCACCTGAGTGTCCGCCTGAACCGGAATAGCCTGGACGCGGCCCTGGCCGATGGCACCGACCCCGGCGACTCGCCTGCGCTGAGCCTGCGTGCCGCGCAGCTCCGCTCGTCGGGTGTACGCGAGCGGCTGGCCGCTGCCCTGGCCGAGACCGTCGGCGACGCTCGCACCGGCCAGCCGGCCAACGTCGAGCACCCGCAGCGCGGCGAGGCGCGAGCCTGCGCGGACCAGCTCACGGCGCTCGCGGCCCGGCTGCGGAGCCATCAGCCGGTGGACGTCCGCGGCGTGGCGATCGTCGCCCTGCTCGTGAACGACCGGCTCCACCGCACGGGCAGGAACCAGCTGCGCGACGCCGTGGCCGACGCGCACGGGGCACTCATCCCCGCGCACGACGCGCCGCGCGAGATGTCCGAGGCCGCCTAGCCCGCGTAATCGAACCGGTCGGGGTGGGGGCCGTTTCGGCCGCCCTCACCCCGGTCCAGTTCGTCGATTCGCTCGAGGTCCGCGTCGTCGAGCTCGAAGTCGAAGATCTCGAAGTTCTCCCTGATCCGCTCGGGGGTCGACGACTTCGGGAACACGATGTTGCCGCGCTCGATGTGCCACCTGAGCACCACCTGGGCCGGGGTGCGGCTCACGCGCTCGGCGATCTCGCCGATCTCCGCGTCCTCGAGCACCTCGCCCTGCGCGATCGGCGACCACGCCTCGGTGGCGATGCCGTGCTCCTCGTCGTAGGCGCGCACCTCGCGGTTCTGGAAGTACGGGTGCAGCTCGATCTGATTGACCGCCGGGACGGTCTCGGTCTGGGCCGCGAGCCGCTCCAGGTGCTCCACCTGGAAGTTCGAGACGCCGATCGAGCGAGTGCGCCCGTCGTGCTTGAACTCCTCGAGGGTGCGCCAGGTGGAGACGAAGTCGCCGTCGTAGAGGGTCGGCAGCGGCCAGTGGATCAGGAACAGGTCCACGTGGTCGAAGCCGAGCGCCTCGAGGCTGCCGTCGAAGGCGCGGCGGGCGTCGTGGGGCTCGTGGAACGAGTTGTTCAGCTTGCTGGTCACGAAGACGTCGCCGCGATCGAGACCCGACCGCCGGATGCCCTCGCCGACCTCACGCTCGTTGCCGTACATCTCTGCCGTGTCGATGTGGCGGTAGCCGACATCGAGGGCGCATGCGACCGCCTCGACGGTCTCGGACGGGTCGATCTGGAACACCCCGAAGCCCAGCTGGGGGATGCGGTTGCCGTCGTTCAGCTCAAGTGATGGGACGTTGCTCATCCAGAGCCCGTACCCGGATCAGCAGCTGATCGCGCTCGCGCGCGTTGCGCGTCATCGAGGCGGCCAGCTCGAACTCCGCTCTCGCCTCGTCCGGGCGGCCGAGCTTCTCGAGCAGATCGCCCCGCACGGCCGGCAGCAGGTGGTAGCCGTCGAGGGCGCCGCCGGCCACCAGCTCGTCGACGATCTCGAGCCCGGCGTCCGGCTCGCCGGCCATGGCGATCGCCACCGCCCGGTTCAGCTCCACCACCGGCGAGCGGGTGAGCTCCGCGAGGGCGTCGTACAGGGCGACGATCCGGTCCCAGTCGGTGTCCTCGGCCCGGCGGGCGGTCGCGTGACACGCCGCGATGGCCGCCTGGAGCGAGTACGGCCCGAGCGAGCCGCCCAGCTCGTCGCTTCGCTCGAGCGCGGCCAGCCCGCGCCGGATCAGGAGCCGGTCCCAGCGAGCCCGGTCCTGGTCGAGCAGGAGCACCGGCTCGCCGCCCGGCCCGATCCGGGCGCGCGAGCGGGAGGCCTGGATCTCCATGAGCGCCAGCAGGCCGTGAACCTCGGGCTCCTCCGGGACGAGGCCGGCCAGGATGCGCCCGAGCCGGAGCGCCTCCTCGAGCAGCGCCGGGCGGATCCAGTCGTCGCCCGCGGTTGCGGCGTAGCCCTCGTTGAAGACGAGGTAGATCACCTCGAGCACCGAGCCGAGCCGGGCGTCGAGCTCGTCGCGCGGCGGCAGCTCGAACGGGACGCGGGCGGCGGCGAGCGTGCGCTTCGCGCGGACGATCCGCTGGGCGACCGTCGGCTCGGCGACCAGGAACGCGCGCGCGATCTCGTCCGTGGTCAGGCCGCCGAGGAGTCGCAGGGTCAGCGCCGTGCGCGCCTCCTTGGACAGCACCGGGTGGCAGGTGAGAAACATAAGGCGCAGGAGGTCGTCGCCGACGTAGTCGTCGATCGCGGCGTCGATGTCGGGTCCGCCGCGCTGCTGGTTCTGCACGAGCTCGTGCGCCAGCTCCTGCTGCTTGCGCTCCAGCGTCGCGCCGCGGCGCAGGACGTCGATCGCGCGGTGCTTCGCGGTGGCCATGAGCCAGGCGCCCGGATTGTCCGGCACGCCCGACTCGGGCCACTGCTCGAGCGCCGCGACGAGCGCGTCCTGCGCGAGCTCCTCGGCGAGGCCGACGTCGCGAACGATCCGCGTGAGCGCCGCGATCAGCCGCGGCGACTCGATCCGCCAGACGGCCTCGACCGCCCGCTCGGGCCCGGTGGCGTCTACGACCGCTCCTCCAGCTCTTTCCTCAGCCGCTCGTCACGCTCGCGCACCTCGGGCGTCACGTTGTCGCCGAAGTCGTCGAGCTCGGCCACGGGGCGCAGCTCCAGCACGCTCTCGGTGCCCGTGGGGTTGGGGCAGCGCTTCGCCCACTCGATCGCCTCGTCCATATCGCGGACCTGCCAGATCCAGAAGCCGGCGATCAGCTCCTTCGACTCGGCGAACGGCCCGTCGACGACGCTCCGCTCGTCGCCCGAGAACTGGATCCTCACGCCCTTCGAGCTGGGGTGGAGGCCCTCGCCGTCGAGCATGACGCCCGCCTTCACGAGCTCCTCGTTGTACCGGCCCATCGCGTTCAGCATCTCGGTGTCAGGGGGCGTGCCCGCCTCGGTCTCGTCGTCTCCCTTGACCATCACCATGACTCGCATCCGTCGCTCCTTTCAAAGGGTGTTTGCATGGACGTCGAACGAGATCGGCCGAAATCGACACGTTAGGCTGAATCGGTGCGCGACCCGCTCCTGTTCCTCGGCGTGATCGCTCTCCTGACCGTCACGCCGGGCGCCGACATGGCGATGGTGTCGCGCAGCGTCTTCCTCGGCGGGCGTCCCGCCGCGTTCGCGACCACGCTGGGCATCGCGGCCGGCTGCATGGTCTGGGCGATCGCCTCGGCGGCCGGGGTCGCGGCGGTGCTCGCCGCGTCCGAGACGGCCTACGACACGCTGCGGCTGGTCGGCGCGGCGTATCTGGTGTGGCTGGGAGTGCAGAGCCTGCTTGCCGCGGCGGGCCGCGGGAGGGGTCAGACCCCCTCCGGAGGTCAGACCCTGAGCTCGCAAGGGGGTCTGCCCCCGGCTTCGAGAGCGCGGCCCTTCCGCCAGGGCCTCCTCACCAACCTCTTCAACCCCAAGATCGCGCTCTTCTACACGACCTTCCTGCCGCAGTTCATCCGCCCGGGCGATCCGGTGCTGCTCCTGTCCATGGCGATGGCCGGCGTTCACATCGCCCTCGGCATCGTGTGGCTGTCGGCGTACGCGTGGCTGCTCGACCGCGCGGTCGACGCCTTCAAGAGCTCGCGGCTGCGGCGGGCGCTGGACGCCGTGACCGGAACGGTTCTGGTCGCGCTCGGGATCCGGGTCGCGGCCGACTAGCCGGTCTGCGGCTCCCACACGGGCGAGTCCTCGACGAAGATGTCCGTCACGAGGTCGGCGCCCGGGGTGCCGGAGTACCTGTCGAGGTCGGTCACCCCCGCCTCGGTCAGCACCTCGTCGTCGATGAAGACGTTGCCGGTGCACTCGCGCGGGTCGCGGCCCAGGATCTCGGCGGCGGCGTCGGCCACGATCTCGGGCACGCGGGCGCGGGCCATCGCCTCGTCGCCGCCCAGCAGGTTCTGGACGGCCGCCGTTGCGATGATCGTGCGCGGCCACAGGCAATTCGCCGCGACGCCCGCCTCGGCCTCGTCGGCCGCCACGCCGAGCGTGATCATCGTCATGCCCATCTTCGAAAGCGTGTAGGCGCTGTGGCCGCGCAGCCAGCGCGGGTCGGCCGACAGCGGCGGCGACAGCGTGAGCACGTGGGCGTGGTCGGACTCGCGCAGGTGCGGCAGGCACGCGCGCGTGACAACGAACGTGCCGCGCGCGTTGATCTGCTGCATCAGGTCGAAGCGCTTCACCTCGAGGTCGCGCATCGGAGCGAGGTTGATGGCGCTGGCGTTGTTCAGGACCAGGTCGATGCCGCCCCACTTCTCGACCGTCTGGGCCACGGCCGCGTCGACGGCGCCGGCGTCGCGGATGTCGCCGACGATCGGGAGCGCCTCGCCGCCGGCCGCCTCGATCTCCTCGGCCGCGGTGTAGATCGTCCCGGGCAGCCTCGGATGAGGCTCGGCGGTCTTCGCCATCAGGGCGACCTTCACGCCCTCCTGCGCGACGCGCGTGGCGATTGCGAGCCCGATCCCCCGGCTGCCGCCCGACATGAACATGACCCTGTCCTTGAGCATCCGCGGAGCCTACGTGAGCAGCGGCAGCACGTCCTCGGCGAACTGGTCCAGGAAGCGGGACTGGTCCTCGCCGGGCGTGTGCAGGACCAGCTCGTCGAAGCCGAGCTCGGCGTAGCGGCGGATGCCGGAGGCGATCTCCTCGGGATCGCTCGAGACGATGAAGCGCGTGGGCGCGCGGTCGAGCGCCTCGTCGGCGAGCCGCTCCATCTCGATCGGGTCCTCCACGCCCTCCTTCTCCTCGGGCGTGAGCGCCAGCGCGGCCCACCAGGCGCAGGCGTCGCGCGCGAAGTCGGGATCGCGGTCGTAGGAGACCTTCACCTCGATCATCCGCCGTATGCCGGCCGGGTCGCGGCCGGCCGCCTCCGCGCCCTCGGCGACCTTGCCGAGCAGGGTCTCGTACAGCTCCGGGTCCTTGCCGCTCGTGCAGATGAAGCCGTCGCCGACCCGGCCGGCGAGCTTCGCGGCCAGCGGGCCGGAGGCGGCGACGTAGATCGGGACGGGCTCGTCGGGCCGGTCGTAGATCGTCGCCTTGGAGGTCCGATACCAGTCGCCCTCGAAGTCCACCCGCTCGCCGGTCCACAGCTCGCGGATCAGGCGGATGGCCTCCGCCAGCCGAAGCCGCCGCTCCTTTCGGCCCGGAAAGGCGTCGCCGGTGGCGGGCGTCTCGTTCATCGCCTCGCCGGTGCCCACGCCGAGGAACACCCGGCCGGGCGCCATGAGGCCCAGCGTGGCGAACGCCTGCGCGATCACCGCGGGGTGGTAGCGGAGCGTGGGGGAGAGGACGCTCGTGCCGAGCGTGGCCCGCTCGGTCGCGACGGTCGCCGCGCCCAGCCAGGCGAGCGCGTTCGGCCCGTGGCCGCCGTGGTGGCGCCACGGCTGGAAGTGGTCCGAGATCGCGACGATCTCGAGCCCCACGCGCTCGGCGTGGCGGCTGAACTCGAGCAGCTCCACCGGTCCGAACTGCTCGGCCGACGCCTTGTAGCCGAGCTTCACCCGCCTAGGCCGCCGCCGCGACCGGGTAGCGCTCGCGGATGCCGTACAGCGTGTCGCGCTCGGCGGCGGGCCGCCCGGCCGCGTGGGCCGCGCCGATCAGGTCCTCCGGCTCGAGCTTCACGCCGTGGTAGGAGCCCGCCAGCCGGCTGATCGACTCCTCCATGAGCGTCCCGCCGAGGTCGTTGACGCCCCAGTCGAGCGCCTCGGTGGCGGCGTCGAGGCCCATCTTCACCCAGCTCGCCTGCAGGCTCGGGATCGTGCGGCC
>DASUYU010000074.1:0-17910 GCA_036377235.1 Thermoleophilaceae bacterium | reverse complement strand
TACCTCGGGATGCTCATCGAGGAGCCCAAGCTCGCCTCCTTCTGCCTGACCGAGCCCGACGCCGGCTCGGACGTCTCCGGCATGAAGACCACGGCCGTCAAGAAGGGCGACAAGTACGTCATCAACGGCTCGAAGTGCTTCATCACCAACGGCGGCTACGCGTCTTGGTACACGGTCTACGCCAAGACCGACAAGGACGCCGGCCACCGAGGCATCTCCGCGTTCGTGGTCCCGCGTGACGCCGACGGCGTGACCGTGGACAAGAAGGAGGACAAGCTCGGACAGCGCGCCTCCAACACCGCGACGATCTCTTTCGACGATGTCGAGGTGCCCGCCGAGAACCTGATCGGCGAGGAGAACCACGGCTTCAAGCTCGCGATGATGACGCTCGACCGCACACGCCCGGGCGTCGCGGCCATGGCCGTCGGCATCGCGCGCGCGGCGTTCGAGTTCGCCACCGACTACTCCAAGGAGCGCGTGCAGTTCGGCGTGCCGATCGCGATGCACCAGGCGATCCAGTTCATGATCGCCGACATGGCGACCAAGGTGGAGGCGTCGCGGCTGCTCGTGTGGAAGTCGGCCGTGGAGCTCGACCAGGGCAAGCGCAACACGCTGATCAGCTCGCATGCCAAGCGCTTCGCCGCGGACAGCGCGATGGAGGTGACCGTCGACGCCGTGCAGGTCTACGGCGGGTACGGCTTCATCAAGGAGTACCCCGTGGAGAAGCTGATGCGCGACGCGAAGATCATGCAGCTCTACGAGGGCACGTCGCAGATCCAGCGGCTCGTGATCGCCCGCGAGGTCCTGATGCCGCGGCGCGTCGAAGAGCCCGCGGCCGCGGCTGCTTAGCCACCGACCTAGTTAGACGTAACAATGTCCGCCACCAATGGCGGGCAAGAGAGAAGCGGTCCGCGAGGCGGTCGAGCAGGCCGGCGGAATCGAAGCCGCCGTTGCTCCCGGCCGCAGGGCGCAGGATCCGCTCACCGGCGAGCTCCGCCGGCGAGCGATCCTCCCGCTGCTCGTCCTGCATCTGATCGGCGAGGGCCCGAGCTACGGGAACAAGCTGATGGAGCGGATCGGCGCAATGACCGCGGGCGTGCTCTCGGTCAACCCGAACACCATGTATCCGCTCCTGCGTCAGCTCGAGTCGAGGGGATTGATCGAGGGTCAGTGGGAGCACCCGGAGAGGCGCTCGCGCCGGTATTACTCGCTTACCGACGAGGGCCGCGCGGAGTATGAGAGCTTGAGGAAGGACGCAAGACCGTTCCTCGACTCGGTGAAGTCGTCGATCGACGAGATCGTCCGAGAGGTCTACGGACGGTGAGGCGGGCGAGCGCCCGCGCCGCGCTGCCGCTCACCCCGCCCGAGGTGCTGGGGCTGTGGGCGGACGTCGAGCGGTGGCCGAGCTTCGTGGAGGGGTTCGCGCGCCTGCTCGAGCTCACCGAGGCGTGGCCCGATCCGAGCGGCCGCGTGGTCTGGGAGTCCACCCCGGACGGCCGCGGCCGGGTCACCGAGATCGTGACCGAGCGGACCGCCGACCGCTTCTCCACCCAGGTGTACGAGGACGCGCTGGCCGGCACCCAGACGCTCCGGGCGCTTCCGGCGAGCGACGGCTCCGAGGTGGAGCTGAGCCTCGAGTACGAGCTCTCGCGGTATGGCCCGCTCCGCGGGATCGCCGACGCGCTGTTCATCCGGCGCGCGCTCCGCGACGCGCTCCGCCGCACCCTGTTCCGGTTCGGCGTCGAGGCCGAGGAGGAGGCGCGGCTCACCTAGGCGCGCGCAGCGCCTCGGGGTTCAGGAGGTTGGCGGGCCGCCCGCCGCCGAGGACGGTCGTGACGCCGGCGGCCAGCGTGGTGAAGACCTCCTCGTTCCAGCGCCGCGTGAGGCCGACCGTGTGCGGCGTGCAGATCACGCGCGGGTCGCTGTAGAGGCGGTGGTTCACGCGCGGTGGTTCGGCTGGATGGACGTCCAGCGCGACCGCCGAGAGGCGTCCCGCTGCCAGGGCGTCGGCAAGCGCGTCCTCGCTCTCCACGATGCCGCCGCGGGCGGCATTCACGAAAATCGAGCCGGGCTTCATGCGACCGAGGAACTCGCGGTCCACCATTCCCTCGGTCCGTTCGGTGAGCGCGCAGTGAAGGCTGACGATGTCGGCTCGGGCGAGGAGCTCGTCGAGGGGCACGAGCTCGAACGCCGAGCTCGAGGCCGCCGGGTCGTGCGCGATCACGACCATGCCGAGCGCCCGGCACAGGGACGCCACACGTTGCCCGATCGCTCCGAGTCCCACCACGCCCGCGCAGGCGCCGCACAGGTCGAGGCCCATCACGTCGTAGCGGGCGTCCCAGTCCGCCGTGACGATCTCGCCGAGCGCGCGGAGGCGCTTCGCGGCAGCCAGCATCAGCGCGATCGTGCCCTCGGCGACCGGCCCGCTGCCCACCGCCGGCGCGTAGACGATCGGAATCCGCTCGCGTGTGGCGGCGGCCACGTCCAGGTTGTCGTAGCCCGCGCCGGTGCGCGCGATCACCCGGAGGCTCGCGGCGGACTCGATCGAGCGCGCGTCGAGCGGCGTGCCGCGCACGATCAGGATCTCCGCCCCGTCGAGGTCGCCCGTGTCCACCTCGATCTCGCCCAGCGCGGCGAACGCCTCACGCCCCACCGGCGGCACCGCGGCGGTGGCGACGATGCGCACGGCTAGCCGAGGTAGCGCTGGAGTTCCCGGCCGCGAGCGTGCTGGGCGGCGAGCTCACGCGTCTCCGCGCGCTCCGAGCACTCCGCCACGCCCACGTCCCACCAGCAATCCGAGTCGAGCATGAGCCGGCGCGGCTCCACGCGCGCGACGATCACGGCCGGCGCGGTCTCGGCGCGCGCCTCGTCGAGCGCCTGGCGGAGCTCCGCGATCGAGGACACCGCGAAGCCCGCGCAGCCGAGGCTGCGCGCGTTCGCGGCGTAGTCCACGTCCACGCCGAACTCGAGCCCGAAGCTGCGGCCCGTCCGCGCGCGCTGCAGCCCGTGGATCGATTGATACCCGCCGTTCTCGACGACGACGACCGTGATCTTCAGCCCCTCCTGGCGGGCGGTGACGAGCTCGCCGGTGTTGCCCATGAGCCAGGTTCCGTCTCCGATCACGACGTAGACCTCGCCGGCGCCGCCCTTCGCCATCCGAACGCCGAGCGCCGCCGGGAGCTCGCCGCCCATGCACGAGAAGCCCACCTCCATCAGGCACGGCGCCGAGCCGGAGACGTCCCACAGCTTGTGCACGTCCACGTGCGGGGTCCCGGACGCGACCACGAGGCGGTCGTCACGGGTCGCGGTCTCGTTGAGTGCCCGCAGGACCTGCGCCTGGGTCATCCGCTCGCCCTCGCGCGGCGCGAGGTCGGCGTCGAGATCCTCGTGCCAGCGCCGTTGCGCCTCGCCCACCCGGGCGCGCCAGTCCTCGGGGCTCTCCCAGTCCGTCAGCCCGGCGGCAAGCTCACGCAGCGCGAGGTTGGCGTCGGCCACCACGGCGACCGCGCCCAGCTTGGCGGCGTCGCGCGTGCGCACGTTCACGCCCACGAAGCGCACCTCGGGGTCCTGGAACAGGCTGTGCGAGCCGGTTGTCAGGTCGATCAACCGGGTGCCCACGTGAAGCACGACGTCCGCCTCGCGGGCCAGCGCGTTCGCCGCGCGCGTGCCGGTCACGCCGATGCCGCCGACCGCGAGCTCGCCGCCATCCTCCATCGCGCCCTTGCCAGCCGAGGTCTCGGCGACCGGGATGCCGCATTGCGCTGAGAGCCGCGCCAGCTCGGCCCTGGCGTCCGAGTAGTGCACCCCTCCGCCCGCGACCACGAGCGGCCGGCGCGCGCCGCGCAGGAGCTCGAGCGCGGCGCGCAGCTCGGAGTCCGCCGGCGGCCTGCGCGTGACGTGCCAGGTGCGCTCCTCGAACAGCTCGCCCGGGTAGTCGCAGGCCTCCGCCTGCACATCCTGGTGGAGCGACAGCGTCACGGCGCCCGTCTCGGCGGGATCGAGGAGCACGCGCATCGCCTCGGGAAGCGAGGCGATGAGCTGCTCGGGGCGCGTGATGCGGTCGAAGAACGCGCTCAGCGGCCGGAAGGCGTCGTTCACGGTGAGGTCCGCCTCCAGCGCGTGCTCGAGCGCCTGCATGACCGGCCCCTGGCGCCGGTTCGCGAACGTGTCGGACGGCAGCAGCAGCACCGGGACGCGGTTCACCGTCGCGGTGGCCGCGCCGGTGAGCAGGTTCGTCGAGCCCGGCCCGATCGACGCGCTGCAGGCGAGCGTCGCCAGGAGCTGCTGCTCGCGCGCGAACCCGATCGCCGCGTGGACCATTGCCTGCTCGTTCTTCGGCTGGTGGAACGCGAGCGTGCGGCCCTCGTCCTCCTCCAGCGCCGGGCCGAGCCCACACACGTTCCCGTGTCCGAAGATCCCGAAGATGCCCGGTACGACCCGGCGCCGCTCCCCGTCGCGCTCGCTCCACTGGGCGCCGAGGAAGCGCACCAGCGCCTGGGACGCCGTCAGGCGGACGCTGCTCACGCGGCGAGACGCTAGGAACGCCGCCCACGGGCAGCGAGAGCCAAAATGGTCACTTGACTCCGACCGGCCGCTGAGATTCACTCACTGCATGTCTCGTCTCCATACCGACGCGATGCGGGTGATCATCGGGGAGATCGCCTCGGGACGCTGGCCGGAGGGTGAGCTCCTCCCACGCGAGGTGGATCTTGCCGCCCGGTTCGGGTTCAGCCGCAACGTGGCACGCGAATGCGTGCGCGGGCTGGAGGAGCGAGGGCTGGTGTCGGTTCGGCACGGCCGCGGGGCACGCGTGCTGCCCGACTACGAGTGGAACCGCTTCGATTCCGACGTGCTTGCCGCGCTGATCGGCGGGCCGCGCGCGGCCGGCGTGATCGGCGAGTACCTCGAATGTCGCCGGATCCTGGAGGTCGAGGCCGCCGGCCTGGCGGCGGAGCGTGCGGGCGAGCCGGACCTCGAGCACCTGTCGGAGGCCTTCGAGCGCATGCGGCTCACGGCAGAGGGTGCGCGGGACAACCCGGCCGGCGAGGCGCTCTACCTGGAGGCCGACGTGGGCTTCCACCGAGCGGTGATCCGGGCCGCGCGCAATCCGGTCCTGGCGCGGATGATCGAGCCGATCCACCGGGCGCTCACCGAGACATTCGCCACGCTGGCGAGGCCGCAGATGCGGTTCGTGCGCGGGCTGCCCGAGCACGAGCGGATCCTGGCGGCGGTGCGCTCGCAGGACCCCGCCGAGGCCCGCGAGGCGATGCGCGTGCATCTCCTCACGGTCGAGCGCTACCTGCGCGAGTTCGGCGAGGAGCTCGCCGGACCGGAAGCGGCCTAGCCGGGGCGGATGTCTCGCCGGGTGAGAGACCGGAAGGTGCGGTGCCGAACGGGTGTACCAGTGATTGGATCACTGCCGATGAAGCCCGGAGGCGATCGCCGATGAGGCTGGGCACCGTGATCACGCTGCCGGACGTGGGGCTCGCGGAGCTCACGGCGTCGGCCGTGGACTTCGTGTGGATCGACCTGGAGCACGGCGCGCTCGACACAGGCGACGTTCAGCCGCTCGCGATAGCCGCCCGCGCGGCAGGCGCGGAGTGCTTCGTGCGGCTCCCGTCCGCGGACGACCGCGCTGTCGGCCCGGTGCTGGACGCCGGCGTGGACGGTGTGGTGGTGCCGCGCGTCGAGCACGCCGCGGAGGCCGAGGCCGTCGTCGGCCGGCTGCGGTACCCGCCGCGGGGATCCCGCGGCCTTGCGGCGCGGCGCGCGTCCGCCTACGGGCTGCGCGCGCCAGAGGGTGATCCGCGCTGCGTCGTCCAGATCGAGTCCGAGGCCGGCGCGGCCGAGGCGGAGCGCATCGCGGCGGTGGAGGGGGTCGAGGCCCTCGTGGCCGGATGCGCCGACCTCGCGGCGGACGTGGGCGAAACGGTGAACGCCGATGCGCCACGCCTGTGCGACGCGATCGCGCGCGTTCGCGACGCCTGTGAGACGGCCGGGGCCGTTTTCGGACTCGCCGGGCCCGAGGACCTGCGCGCCCTGATGGAGCTCACCCCTTCGATGCCCGACCTCGCGGTGCTCGGCGCGGATATGCGCATCTATGCCAGGGCGCTCGACGAGCGGTTCCACACGACACGGCGGGAGGCGCATGTCGGCGCCTGAGGCGTGGCACGTGACCCGCACGCTGCGGGCGATGGAGCTGCTCGCCGTGCGGCCGCGGTCGGCGCCGGAGCTGGCCGAGGCGCTCGAGGTCCACGTGCGCACCGCTCGGCGCATCCTGAAGCGGCTCGACGGCGAGGGCTACGTGATGCTCACGGACGACCGCCGGCGCCGGTACCGCCCGACGATGCGCGTGGTCGCGCTCGCCGGCCAGGTGGTCGAGCGCGCCGAGCTGCCGGTCACGGCGATGGAGCACGTGACCGGGCTCCGCCAGCGGCTTGCCATGAGCGCCCACCTGTGCGTGCCGAGCCACCTGTTCGCGCTCTGCCTGGTCCACGACCAGGGCGACGGCTGCGGCCCCTGCCGCCCGCACCTGCGTGAGCTCGTGCCCTGCCACTGCACCGCCGCCGGCAAGGCGCTTCTCGCGTGGCGCGAGGGATGGCGCCAGGCCGTGCTCGAGCAGCCGCTCACCTCGTTCACCGAGCGCACGAACACCGGACCCGAGTCGCTCCGCCGCGAGCTCGCGCGCACGGTCGCCCGCGGCTACTCGATCGAGGACCGCGAGTACGAGGGCGGCACGCGCGGGCTCGCGGCTCCCGTGTTCGACGAGACCGGCGAGGCGATGGCCGCGCTCGCTGTGGTCGCGCCGGTCGAGCAGCTCCAGGCGGACCGCTACTCGGAGGTCGGCGCGACGCTCATGGCGGCCGCCTCCTCGCTGTCGGCGGACCTGGGCCACGCGCCCGCCCTCGCGGCGTAGTGGCGCGTCATCTCAAACGGGCCGAGCCGCAGCCGGCCCGGTCGGGCGAGGAGGTCCGGCGCACCGTCGGCGAGATCCTGGCCGACGTCGAGCGGCGCGGGGAGGCGGCCGTGCGCGACTGGTCCGAGCGGCTCGACGGCTGGGCGCCCGACTCGTTCCTCGCCGGCGCGGCCGAGGTGAAGGCGGCGGAGGCGGCTCTGGACGACGACCTGAGGGAGCACATCGCGTTCGCCCAGGCCCAGGTCCGCGACTTCGCCGCGCGCCAGCTCGAGACGATCCGCGACCTCGACGCCGAGACCATGCCGGGCGTGCGGCTCGGCCACCGCCACCTGCCCGTCGACGCCGTGGGCGCGTACGTGCCCGGTGGCCGGTATCCGATGGTGGCCTCGGCGTTCATGACGATCGCCGTGCCGCGGGTCGCCGGGGTGGGGAGGGTCGTGGGCTGCGCGCCGCCGCGTGACGCGCGCGGCATCCACCCGGCGACGCTGCACGCGATCGCGAGCTCCGGCGCGGACCAGATCGTCTGCCTCGGCGGCGTGCAGGCACTCGCCGCTCTCGCGTTCGGACTCGGCGGGATCGAGCCGGTGGACATGCTGGTCGGCGCGGGCAACGCGTACGTGGCCGAGGCGAAGCGCCAGCTGTTCGGGCGCGTGGGGATCGATCTGCTCGCGGGTCCCACCGAGATCCTGGTGATCGCGGACGCCGCCGCGGACGCCGAGCTGGTGGCCGCCGATCTGCTCGGGCAGGCGGAGCACGGGCCCACCTCGCCGGCCGTGCTCGTGACGCATGCGCCCGACCTGGCCGACGCGGTCCTCCGGGAGGTGGAGCGCCTCCTCCGCGACTGGCCCACGGGCGAGGTGGCCGGCGAGGCCTGGCGGCGCCACGGCGAGATCGTCGTCACCTGCGACCGTGAGGAGTCGATCGAGGTGGCGAACCGGTATGCGCACGAGCACGTGGAGGTGCACGCTCGCGACGAGGAGCTCGACACGTATCTCGCCGGCCTCCGCGACTACGGGTCCCTGTTCCTCGGCTCGGAGGCCACCGTCGTGTACGGCGACAAGGCCGTCGGCACGAACCACGTGCTGCCCACGGCCGGCGCCGCCCGCTACACGGGCGGGCTGTGGGTCGGCAAGTTCCTGCGCACGGCGACCTACCAGCGGCTTACCGCCGAGGGCACGCGGCGCGTGGCGCCCGCCGCTGCCGCGATATCCGACGCCGAGGGCTTCGCCGGCCACGCGATCACCGCACGGATGCGGCTCGAGCGGCTCGGGGCCGGCTCGTGACGTGCCTGGCCGGCCGCACGGCGCTCGTCACGGGCGCCGGCCGTGGCATCGGCCGCGGCTGCGCGATCGCGCTGGCCCGGGCGGGCGCGGACCTGGTGCTCGTGAGCCGTTCGCCCGGTGAACTCGAGGAGGTCGCCGCGGAGGTTCGCGCGCTCGGTCGCGCCGCGCGGCCGGTCGCGCTGGACGTGACCGACGCGAAGAGCATCCGCCATCTCGTCTGGGAGCTGCCCGAGCTGGACGTGCTCGTGGTGAGCGCGGGCGCGAACGTCCCGGAGCCGCTGCTCGAGGTGACGGACGCTCACCTCGACTCCCTGCTGGAGCTCAACGTGCGCGCGACGTTCGTGACCCTGCAGGCCGCGGCGCGCCGGATGGCCGAGCGCGGTCGCGGCTCGATCGTGCTCCTGTCCTCGCAGATGGGCCACGTGGGCGCCGCCGGCCGGACGGTGTACTGCACCACCAAGCACGCGGTGGAGGGGATGACCAAGGCCGCGGCGGTCGAGCTGGCGCCCCACGGCGTGCGCGTGAACGCGGTGGCGCCGACCTTCGTCGAGACGCCCATGACCGCGCCGTTCCTCGCGGATGACCGCTTCAGGGCCGAGGTGCTGGACCGGATCCCGCTCGGGCGGCTCGGCCAGGTCGAGGACGTGGCGGCCGGCGTGGTCTTCCTGGCCTCGGACGCCGCGGCCCTCGTGACCGGGACCAGCCTGCTCGTCGATGGCGGCTGGACCGCGCAGTGACCGGCCCGCCGCAGGTGGCGGCCGCGGCGCGTCCCGTGGTGCCCCTCCGCCACGGGGCGGCCGCCGCGCCCGCCGAGCTCGGCGAGGGCGCCGTGTGGGACGCGGAGCGCGGCGAGCTGATCTGGGTGGACATCGATCGCGGCCTCGTGCATCGCCGCGCGGGCGGCCGCCGGGACATGACGCTCTCGGTCCGGCAGCCGGTGGGCTGCGCGGTCCCGCGCGCGGCGGGCGGGCTCGCACTCGCGCTGCGCGACGGGTTCGGCCTGGTCGACCCCGGCACAGAGGAGCCGCGGCTCGTGGCTCCCGTGGAGCGCGAGCGTGCCGACACGCGGATGAACGACGGCGCCTGCGACGCGCGCGGGCGCCTCTGGGCCGGAACGATGTCGCTGCGCGGCGACACGCGCGCCGCGGCGCTCTACCGGCTCGATCCGGACCTCACCGTCAGGCGGATGCTGCCCGGCCTGTCTGTCTCGAACGGCATCGGCTGGTCGCCCGCGGGCGACACGCTCTACCACGTGGACTCGCCCCGGCGCCGGGTCGACGTCTACGACTACGACGAGGCAGCCGGGGCGATCGCAGGGCGGCGCGCGGTGATCGCGGTCGCGCCGGAGCTGGGACTGCCGGACGGACTCGCCGTGGATGCCGAGGGCGGCATCTGGGTGGCGCTGTGGGGCGGCGGCGCGGTCCAGCGGCATCTGCCGGACGGCTCACTCGACGCGCGGATCGAGCTGCCCGCCCTGAACGTCACGAGCTGCTGCTTCGGCGATGCGGACCTGGCGACGCTCTACGTGACGACCGCCGCCAGGGGCACGGCCGGCGAGCCCCTGGCCGGCTCGGTGTTCGCCTGCCGCCCGGGCGTCCGCGGCATGGCCGCCACTCCGTTCGCGGGCTGACCGTGGATGCGCTCGGCGGCAGGCGCGTGCTCGTGACCGGTGCCGGGAAGGGCATCGGCCAGGCCATCGCGGTCGAGCTCGCGCGCCAGGGTGCCCGCGTGTGCGTGCATACCTCGGGGAGCGACCCGGCGCAGACGCTCGAGCTGGCGGGTGGCCGCGCCGCGGCTGTGCGCGGCGACCTCTCCGTGCCCGACGAGTGCGGGCGTGTCGTGGACGCCGCCGCCGAGGCGCTCGGCGGCCTCGATGGCCTCGTCAACAACGGCGGCGTGACGCGGCGGATCCCGTTCGAGGAGACCTCGCCCGCCGACCTGGACGCGCTCCTGGCCCTCAACCTCCGCGGCTACTTCCTGTGCGCCCAGCGGGCAGTCCGGCATCTCGGCGGGGGCGGGTCGATCGTGAACGTCACCTCGATCCACGGCCAGGCGGGTTTGCCCGGCTTCTCTGCTTATGCGGCCACGAAGGGAGCGATCGAAGCATGGACTCGGGCGCTGGCGGTGGAGCTGGCGCCCGCCGTGCGCGTGAACGCGGTGGCGCCGGGCGTGATCGAGGTCGAGCGGACCCGCGCGGATCCGGCGTACGACCCGGCCCGGTTCGCCGAGTCGATACCGGCCGGCCGGGTCGGATCGGTGCGGGATGTGGCGCCCGCGGTCGCGTTCCTGCTGTCGGACGCCGCGGCTTTCGTCGTGGGGCAGACCCTCGTCGTCGATGGGGGCACGGTGGCGCGAATGAGCTTTCGTGGGAGGGACCTGGACTGACACCGCGAACCTCGTCGCATGGAGCTGCTCCAGGAGGTCGACTCCGGCACGTCTCGCTCGGAGACTCACGCGCTGATCAGAGCACTGGCGGACGCGGACGGCGAGACGTACTCGCACTCGCTCCAGGTGGCGGCCATGGCCACCGCCGTCGCGCGCCGGCTCGGGTTCCACGGCGAGGAGCTCATCGACATCGAGTTCGGCGCGCTGCTGCATGACATCGGCAAGCTGTGCCTGCCCCGCGGGCTCCTGTCGAAACCGGGCCGGCTCACGGACGCCGAGCGCGACCTGATCCGCATGCACCCCGAGTGGGGCGCGAGCCTGGTCGACAGCATTCCGGGGCTCGAGCCGGTCGCCGCCATCGTGCGCTTCCATCACGAGCGCCCCGACGGAAGCGGCTACCCGGATGGCCTGGGCTGGGCGGAGATCCCGCCGGCGGCGCGAATCGTCTCCGTCTGCGACGCCTACGGCGCCATGACGAAGACGCGTCCGTATCGCGCGGCACTCATGCACGACGCCGCGCTCGCGGAGCTCGAGCGGCACTCCGGCACGCAGTTCGACCCGGACGCCGTCGAGGCGCTGATCGAGTTCGTGCGCATGCCCGAGCGGCTGTCCGCCTAGCCCCCCAGCTACATCAGGAGCGCGCGCGTGTACCCGTCGGTGGGGTAGATGCGCTCCGGACCCGGCGTGGCGGCCGCCGCGGCCTCGCGGTCGGCTGCGAGCCGGTCCAGCAGCTCCGCCAGCAGCTCGGCGTCGGCCGGGGGGAGAGCGGCGAGCCCCTCGTCCACCGGCTCCCTCACCGGCGCCATGTGGTCGCGCAGGCGCTCGGTCCCGACCGCCGACAGCGTGAGCACGCGCATGCGCCCGTCGTCGGGATGGCGGTCACGCGCGATGTAGCCGGCGTCCACGAGCCTTCCGGTCAGCGCGGTCACGCCGCCGGAGGTGAGCCCGAGGCGGTGCCCGAGCTCGCCGGGGGTGAGGCCCCCCGATGCGTCCAGGTGCTCGAGCGCGGCGAGCTCGACCTGCGGCACGCCGATCTGGCGGGCGCGCGCCGCGCGGTGGTACGCGCCGGCCAGCTCGAGCCGCTCCAGAGCTTGAGCTATTGGCTCTGTACTCATTGGCCCACCTGCCGGAGGATGGCCGCCGTGAGCCCGGAGGAGCGATTTGCCTCGAACCTCCGGCGGCTTCGCGGGGCGGCGAAGCTGACGCAGGAGCAGCTCTCGGCCAGGGCGGGGATCCATCCCACCGAGGTTTCGCGCCTCGAGCGCGCGGTCCGGGATCCGCGCCTCAGCACCATCGCCCGGCTGGCGAAGGGGCTGGGAGTCAGCGCCGAGAAGCTCGTCGCGGGCATCCGCTAAATGGTACAACGGACTTGAGCTTTTGGCCTAGTCGCGCCTAGCCGGTTATCACGCGCGTCTTGCCGAACACCGGCATCGTCCCGCCCGCGTCGTCCAGGACGTACTGCCACAGGCGGTCCACCACGTCCGGCTTGTCGCCGGCAACGTCCTTCTCCTCGCCCGGGTCGGCCTCCGTGTCGTACAGCCGGCGCTCCTTGCCCTGGTTGTCGGCGATGAGGAGCCAGCGGCCGTCGCCCGCGGCGACGTTGGCGGAGTACGCGGTGGTCCAGTGGTCCCGCTCGGGCGGGTCGGCGCCCTCGAACATCACCGTGAGGTCCTCGCCCTCCATCTTCCCCGGCACGGTGAGGCCCTGGAAGGAGAGGATGGTCGGCGCCACGTCGTGGGTCGACACGAAGTAGTCGCTCCGCTCGCCCGACCGCTTGCCGTCCGGGTGCCGGATCATGTACGGCACGGAATGGATCTCCTTGCCGAGCATCGAGCCGTCCTTCCCGAGGCGGTCGTGCTCGCCGAGAAGGATGCCGTGGTCCGACAGGTAGTACACGACCGTCCTGTCGGCGAGCCCAAGGTCGTCGAGCAGGTTGAGCAGACGGCCGATCCACGCGTCGATGTAGGTGAGCTCACCGGCGTACAGCTCGCGCACGCGGTCGATCTGATCCTGGGTCACGTCGAGCGACTCGATCTTCGAGTTGGGCGTCTTGAAGGGAAGGATCGGCTCCACGCCCTCGTGGTGCGGAAAGCGGAGCATGAACGCCTCCGGGGTGTTCCACGCCTCGTGCGGGTCGAAGGCGTCCACGCCGAGGAAGAAGGGCTGCCTGTCCTTCAGCTGCCGCAGCACCTCCATGCCCGCCTTGAGCGTCCGAGCGCCTGAGAGCTGGTCGCCCTTGCGGCCGCGGTTGTAGCCGATGTTCTCCTTGATGCGCTCTTCGGCCTCGGTGCCCCTCAGCGCCGGCAGCAGGTAGTTCTCGATCTGGGCGTTCGAGGCGACCTTGTTCTTGTCCACGCCGCGGTTCCACACCTGGTACTCGGCCTGGCCGAAGATGGACTTCGATGTTCCGAGCGTGCCCCGGAACCGCTCGAAGCGGGGGCCGATCAGGAACGGGTTGTCCGTGACGTAGGCGGTTTCGATCCCGGCGTCGTCCAGGAACTCGGTGAAGATCCGCTTGTACGGCGGGATCGGGCTCCAGCCCGGGAACTGCGGCAGCTTCGGCGCGACCTTCCAGTCGCGGAACGGGAAGGAGCGCGTGCCGGTCAGAAGCGCGCGCCGCACCGCGACGGTCGGCATGGCCTCGGGCACCGCCCGGTCGAAGACCAGGCCCTCCTTCCCGAGCGCGTCCAGGTTCGGCGTGTCGGCGAGCTTGTCGCCGTCGTAGATGCTCACGAAGTCGCGCCGCGTGCTGTCGGTCACGATCAACAGCACGTTCAGCGGCTCGCCCTCGCGCGCAACGACCTTCTGCACCTCCGGCTTGTCCGCCTTCGAGCCGCCGTCGCTCAGGTCGCATCCCGCCGCCGTGAGTGCCGCGGCGCCCGCCGCTCCGGCGCCGGAGTAGCGGATCAGATCGCGCCGCGTGAAGCCGTTTCCATCGGTCGAGCGCAAGGCTGCGGCACTGTAGCGATGAGCCGCCAGATTTCCCTCCCCAGAGCGGGTGAGGACTACCATCAGAGGTACGACATGGTCGAGCTCGGCGTGGTGCTGGCAGTGATCGGAGTCGCCCTCCTGGTGGCGGAGGCCCACGTGCCCGGCGGTGTGCTCGGAGTGACGGGCGGCGTCACGCTCGCAACGGGTGCGGCACTCGCCCTCGCGGGCGCCGGCGGGGCGGCCGGCGTGATCGTCGGCGTGGTGCTCGGCGTGCTCGCGGCGAGCGGGCTGTGGCTCGCGATCGCCACGCGGAAGGCGCTCGCCACCCGGCGGCTCCGCTCGCCCTCGGGCCGCGACGCCCTCTCCGGGCGCTGCGGGGTCGTCCGCAGCTGGCAGAACGGCGACGGCCAGGTGTTCGTCGACGGCGCGCTGTGGCGCGCCCGGCCGAGCTGGCCCGACTCCGACGACCGTCTCACCGCCGGCGACAGGATCGTCGTCGAGGGTGTGAGCGGGCTGACGCTCGCGGTCCGCCGGGCCGAGGAGTGGGAGGACACCTGATGGCCGCCGCCGCCCTCATCTTGCTCGCGATCCTGGTGGTCACGGCGGCGGCGCTGGCCGCGGCCTCCGTGCGCATCCTGCGCGAGTACGAGCGTGCTGTCGTGTTCCGGCTGGGACGCGTGATCGACGAGAAGGGTCCAGGGCTCGTCCTGCTGATCCCCGCAGTGGACCGCATGGTCCGCGTGCCCCTTCGCACCGTGACCCTGAGGATCCCGCCCCAGGAGGTGATCACCCGCGACAACGTCCAGGTGCGCGTGGCGGCGGTGTCCTACTTCCGCGTGATCGACCCGCGGCGCGCGGTGCTCGACGTCGAGGACTACATGGCGGCCACCCTCCAGATCGCCCAGACGACGCTGCGCTCAGTGCTCGGGAAGGCGGAGCTCGACACGCTGCTCGCCGAGCGCGAGCGCCTGAACGAGGCCCTCCAGCAGATCATCGACGAGCAGACCGAGCCGTGGGGCATCAAGGTCGCGATCGTGGAGATCAAGGACGTGGAGATCCCCGAGCGGATGCAGCAGGCGCTGGCGCGGCAGGCGGAGGCCGAGCGCAACCGGCGCGCCAAGGTGATCAACGCAGAGGGTGAGTTCCAGGCGGCCGACCGGCTCTCCCAGGCCGCGAACGTGATCCGTCCGAACCCGGTGACGCTTCAGCTGCGCTACATCCAGGCGCTCTCCGACATCAGCTCGAACGCGGGCACGACGATCGTGTTCCCGCTGCCGATGGACCTGCTCAAGCCGCTCCTCGACGGCCGCGGAGACGCCGGGGGTGCGAGCGAGGAGCCCGCGCCGTCCGCCAGCGAGGAGAGGGCGCTCCCCGGGGACGACCCCCGGGCGCTTCCGCCGAGCGGATAATCTCGGCTCCGTGACCGTCACAGAATCCGCAACCCGCGTACTCGACAACTACATCGGCGGGTCGTGGACGCCCGCCGGCTCGTCCGAGCGGCTCGATGTCACGAACCCCGCCACCGGCGAGGTGCTCGCGCAGGTTCCGCTGTCGAGCTCCGCCGATCTCGACGCCGCCGTGCGGGCGGCCCGCGAGGCGCTCCCGGCGTGGCGCGACGTGGCGGTGATCGAGCGCGCGCGCAGGCTGTTCGCGCTGCGCGAGGGACTCGACGCCCGCCGCGAGGAGCTCGCCCGCTCGGTGACCACCGAGATGGGCAAGACGATCGCGGACGCCCGCGCCGAGGTCGCCCGCATGATCGAGATGGTCGAGGCCGCGTGCGCGATCCCGACCACCATGCAGGGCCGCATCCTCGAGGACGTCTCCCGCGGGATCGACGCGGAGACGATCCGCCAGCCGGTGGGCGTCTGCGCGGCGATCGTCCCGTTCAACTTCCCGGCGATGGTGCCGTTCTGGTTCCTGCCGTTCGCGATCGGATGCGGCAACGCGTTCATCCTGAAGCCGTCCGAGCAGGTGCCGCTCACGCAGCAGATCGCCTTCGAGGTGCTCGACCAGATCGGCCTGCCGCCGGGCGTCGTGAACCTGGTGAACGGCGGCCGCGAGGTGGTGGAGGGCATGCTCGACCACCCGGACATCGACGCGATCTCGTTCGTCGGCTCGGCGCCGGTGGCGCGCATCGTCTACGAGCGCTCCGCGAAGGCCGGCAAGCGCGTGCAGGCGCTCGGCGGCGCGAAGAACCACATGGTCGTGATGCCGGACGCGGTGATCGACAAGACGGTCAACGGCATCATCGGCTCGGCGTTCGGCGCGGCCGGCCAGCGCTGTATGGCCGGCTCGGTGGTCGTGACGGTCGGCGACGCGCACGAGCGCCTGCTGCCCGCGCTGAAGGAGGCCACCGAGGCCGTCCGCGTGGGCGACGGGCTCGACGAGCGCTCCGAGCTCGGCCCGGTCGTCTCCGAGGTGGCGCGCGAGCGCATCCTCGCGGCCGTCGAGCGGGGCGTCGGCGAGGGCGCCGAGCTGCTCGTGGACGGCCGCGACGCAGGCGTGGCCGAGGGCTCCTTCGTCGGCGCGACGATCCTCACGGGCGTTCGGCCCGACATGGAGCTCGCGCGCGAGGAGATCTTCGGACCGGTGCTGTCGCTGATCCACGTGGACACGCTCGACGAGGCGATCGAGGCTGTGAACGGCTCGCGGTTCGGCAACGGCGTGTCGATCTTCACCGAGTCGGGCGCGGCGGTGCGCCGCTTCAAGCACGACGTCGAGGCCGGCATGGTCGGCGTGAACATCGGCGTGGCCGCGCCGGTGGCGTTCTTCCCGTTCTCCGGCTGGAAGGACAGCTTCCTCGGCGACCTGCACGCCCACGGCACGGACGCCGTCGACTTCTACACGCGCAAGAAGACCGTCACCTCGAGGTACTTCTCGAGCGGCGAGTCCGGCAGCTACTTCGTCGAGAGCTGAAGGCAGTAGTTCGCAGCGAGAGCTTCCGCCGCGGGCTGAAGCAGGGCGCGCCGTTCGCGGTCGCCGGGTTCATCCTGGCCGTCTCGTTCGGCATCCTCGCCGTGGAGGCAGGCTTCTCAGAGCTCGCCGCGATCGTCTTCTCCGCCATCGTCTTCGCCGGCTCGGCCCAGTTCGCATCGATCTCGATCGTCGGGGCGGGCGGAGGTGCCGGAGCCGCGGTGGCCGCCGCGACGCTTATGAACTCTCGCTTCCTGCCGATGAGCGCCGCGGTGGGCCCGTCGTTCAGCGGCGGTCCGGTGAAGCGCGCGGCGAAGGGACAGACCGTCGTCGACGCGTCGTGGGCGATGTCGTCGCGCGGGGACGGCACGTTCGACCAGTACCTCCTGATGGGCGCCTCCGCGATCGCCTACGTCTCGTGGGTGAGCGGGACGGTCGTGGGCGCGATCTGGGGCGACGCGATCGGGGACCCGAGCTCGTTCGGCCTCGACGCCGTCTTCCCCGCCTTCTTCTTCGGGCTTCTCCTCAACGAGCTCCACAGCCGGCGTTCACGCGGCGTGGCGGCGCTCGGCACGCTGCTCGCGCTGGCGCTCGTCCCGCTCACGCCGCCCGGCGTGCCGGTCCTGGTGGCGAGCCTGGCGTCGCTCGTGGGCCTGACGAACCGGGCACGCGCCGAGGTGCTGGAGCGCCAGGAGGCAGAGGGGGCGCCACGATGAGCATCCCGGCGATCGTGATCGCCGCATCCTGCGCGATCACCGCGGCCATCAAGGCCGTGGGGCCGGTGGCGCTCGGCGGCCGCGAGCTGCCCACCTGGTTCACGAGCGTCGTGATCCTGCTTTCGCCGGCGCTGCTCGCCGCGCTGGTGGCCACGCAGGCGTTCGCGAACGGCGATCACCTGGCGATCGGCGCCGACACCGCCGGCGTCGCGGCGGGCGGCCTCGTCATCTGGCGGACCGGCTCGATAATCGCCTGCGTGGTGCTGGCGGCGGCCGTTACGGCCGGCGTGCGCGCGATCTGAGGCACACCGGTTAACCGCACCCGCGGTCCCCTGATACCTCCATCGAAATCGGGCCCCCTGCGCGGCATGCTCGTTCCATGACAGCAACCGCACACACAGACAGGTCCAGAGTCAACGACAACTCCATCGACGGAGCCCGCGCGTGGTTCGCCGAGGAGGGGCTCTCGCGCCCCACGGGCGGCCGGGTGATCGGCGGCGTGAGCGCCGCCTTCGCCCGCCGCTTCGGCATCAACCCGTTCGTGGCCCGCGTCATAACCGTCGCCGCGGCGATCGGCTTCACGCCACTCGCGTACGTGGCGCTATGGGTGCTGATGCCCTCTGAATAGAACCGGCTAGACGGCGTCGGCAGCGCGCGCCTTGCGTGCCTGCCGGCGCTCGTCGACCCGCACGACGTCCCACGCCAGGCCGGTGGCCTCGAGGGCGCGGATGACCATCCACGACGGGTCCACCTGCCACCAGCGCAG
>DASUYU010000073.1:0-7828 GCA_036377235.1 Thermoleophilaceae bacterium | reverse complement strand
GACGACGCTCGCGCACGACGAGGTGATCACCGAGATCCGGTTGCCCGACGTGGGCACCTACGGCTTCGGCTACAAGAAGTTCATGCGTCGAGCCGAGGACTGGGCGATGGTCGGGGTGTGCGCGCTCGTGAGCCGCGCGCCCGACGGCACGTGCGACGACGCGCGCATCGGGCTCACGAACATGGGCTCCACGCCGCTGCGTGCCACCGCGGCGGAGGAGGCGCTGCGAGGGAGCAACCTCGACGACGCCTCGATCGCCGGCGCGGCCGAGCACGCGGCCGAGGGCACGGATCCCCCGGGCGACCTGAACGCGACGCCCGACTACAAGCGGCACCTGGCGCGGGTGCTCACGCGGAGGGCGCTCGAGGAGGCAGTGAGCGTCTGAGCCTCGACAGCCCCGCAGCCGTTCAGGAGGCCCTGGCCCGGGAGCGGTATCTCGCGGACCGGGGCCTCTCTACAGCCGTGTACCTGGCGGCGACCCTCGAGCAGCCCCTCCTGCTGGAGGGCGAGGCGGGCGTGGGCAAGACCGAGGTGGCGAAGGCGCTCGCCGGCGCGACCGGGTCGAGGCTGATCCGGCTCCAGTGCCACGAGGGCATCGACCTGCACCACGCGCTGTACGACTGGGACTACCCTCGCCAGCTTCTGCACCTGCGCGCGGACGCGGACGCGGAGCCGCTCTACTCGGAGCGCTTCCTCCTGCGGCGGCCGCTGCTGGAAGCCCTCCAGGCGGACGAGCCGGTGGTGCTACTGATCGACGAGATCGACCGCGCCGACGACGAGTTCGAGGCCTTCCTGCTCGAGTTCCTGTCCGACTTCCAGGTGTCGATCCCCGAGCTGGGGACCATCACGGCGGAGCGGCGGCCGCTCGTCGTGATCACGTCGAACCGGACGCGTGAGCTCCACGATGCGCTGAAGCGGCGCTGCCTCTACCACTGGATCGACTACCCGGCGCCGGAGCGCGAGGCCGAGATCGTGCACGCGCGCCTGCCGGGAGTGCCGGACGAGATCGCCCGGCGCGTGTGCGCGGCGGTGGCGCGCCTGCGCGGCGAGGAGCTCTACAAGCTGCCCGGCGTGGGCGAGACGATCGCGTGGGCCCAGGCGTTGCTGGCGCTCGAGGAGGACGACCTCGACGGCACCCTCGGCGTGGTCCTGAAGGTGCGCGAGGACATCGACCGCGTGCGCGAGCGGGAGGTGCTGCGCGGTGCCTGAGGGCGCGCCCGCAGCCGGCCGGCGGCGCTCGCTCGGGCTCCGCCTCACCGGCCGGCTCGCCCTGCTCGCGGCATCGATGCGCGCGGCTGGGGCGCGCGTCGGCGTCGATGAGCTTCTCGGCGCCCATCGCGCGCTCGCCGCCGTCGATCCGGCCGACCGCGGCGCCGCCTACTTCGCGCTGAGGGCCACGCTGTGCTCGCGTCGTGACGACTTCGCGGCGTTCGACGCCGCTTTCGCGGAGCTGTTCGCGCCCGCTCCGCGGGAGGCGCCCGCCCTTCCCGAGGAGCTCGAGCCGGCCGCGCTCGTGCTGCCGCGCGTCGGCGTGCCGGCTGAGGAGGTCGCGGTGCCGGCCGAGGGGGAGGCGGACGTGGTGCCGTCCGCGTGGTCGGACGCCGAGCTCCTGCGCGACAAGGACTTCGCCGACTACACGGACGCCGAGCGCCAGATGGCCCGCCGCGTCATGCGCTCGCTGGCCGCGGCGAGCCCGGCGCGCCCCAGCCGCCGCACCCGCGCCGCCCACCGCCGCGGCGCTCCCCCACACGCGGCCCGCCCGGATCTCCGCCGCACCATCCGCGCCTCGCTTCGCACCGCCGGCGACCCGTTCGAGCGCCATTGGCGCGAGCCCTCCGAGCGGCCGCGCCCGCTCGTGCTCGTCTGCGATGTGTCCGGCTCGATGGAGCCCTACGCCCGGATGCTGCTCCAGTACATGCAGGCCTGCGTGGCGGCCCGCCGGCGCGTGGAGGCGTTCGTCTTCGGCACGCGTCTCACGCGGGTGACCGCCGAGCTCTCCGGGCGCGATCCCGACCGCGCGCTCGACCGCGCCGCGGGCGCCGCGCAGGACTGGTCAGGCGGCACCCGCATCGGCGAGGCGCTCGCCACGCTCAACCGCGAGCACGGCCGGCGGCTCGGCCGGGGCGCGATCGTCGTCCTGCTGTCGGATGGCTGGGACCGCGGCGAGCCGGAGGAGCTCGCCGCGGAGATGGCCCGCCTCAGGCGCTGCTCGCACAGCCTGATCTGGCTCAATCCGCTGAAGGCTCATCCCGGATACGAGCCGCTCACGCGGGGCATGCAGGCGGCCCTTCCGCACGTCGACCATTTCCTGTCCGGGAACTCGATTTCGTCATTGGCACACTTGGCGGAGCTGATGCAAGGAGGTCTCGAATGAAGGACGTGCTCGACGACGTTCGGACGTGGCTCGATCGTGGCGACAGGGTTGCCATCGCGACCGTGGTCGGCGTGAAGCGCTCGGCCCCGCGCGCGCCCGGGGCGAAGATGGCCGTGAACGAGCACGGCGAGGTGTCCGGTGCCGTGTCGGGCGGGTGTGTCGAGGGCGCCGTCGTGGAGGCGGCCGCCGAGGTCCTGAAGGCAGAGGAGCCGCGCCTCCTCCACTTCGGGATCGCCGACAGCGAGGCCTGGGACGTCGGGCTCCCGTGCGGCGGCGAGATAGACGTGTTCGTGGAGGAGTTCGAGCGGTGAGCCTCCAGTCCGAGTTCGCGGACATCGCCGCGGCCGACGGCCGCGCGGCGCTCGTGACCGTGATCGCCGGTCCGTCGATCGGCGCGAAGCTGCTCGTGCGCGCCGACGGCAGCACCGACGGCGCGCTCGGCACGCCGGAGCTCGACGCGGCCGGCGTCGAGGCGGCTGAGGAGCTGCTCTGGGCCGAGCGCTCGGAGACGCGCGAGGCGGGCGAGGCGACCCTGTTCGTGGACGTCGTGGCGCCCGCGCCGCGGCTCGTGATCTTCGGCGCCGTGGACTACGCGGCGGCGCTTGCGCGGCTGGCCCGGGCGGCCGGCTGGCGCCCGTTCGTGTGCGACCCGCGCTCGCAGTTCGCCACCGCCGCGCGCTTCCCGGACGCCGACGAGGTGATCGCGGCATGGCCGGAGGAGGCGTTCGCCCGCATCGGCGGCATCGACCGCGCCACCTACATCGCGGTCCTCACGCACGACCCGAAGCTGGACGACGCGGCGCTCACGATCGCGCTGCGCTCGGACGCCGCCTACGTCGGAGCGATGGGCAGCCGGAGAGCACAGGCGCAGCGGCGCGAGCGGCTGCTGGCAGCGGGCATCGAGGAGGAGCTCTTGGAGCGCATCGCCGCGCCGATCGGGCTCGACCTCGGCGCGGTGACCCCCGAGGAGACCGCGCTCTCGATCATGGCCGAGGTGGTGGCGGTGCGAAACGGCCGCGACGGGGGCCGCCTCTCGCGGGCCGCCGGCCGCATCCACGAGGTGGGGGCGTGATAGGGGGGCTCGTCCTCGCCGCCGGCGCCTCCACCCGCTTCGGGACGCAGAAGCAGCTCGCCGAGCTCGACGGCGTGCCGATGCTGGAGCACTCCCTTCGCACCATGACCTCGGCGCCGGTTGGCCGCGTGGTCGTGGTGCTCGGCTCCGCCGCCGAGGAGATCGTTGCCCGGGTGAACCTGCACGGCGCCCACCCGATCGTCTGCCGCCGCTGGGAGGAGGGCCAGTCCGCCTCGCTCGCCTGCGGGCTCGCCGAGCTCGCGGACTGCGAGGCCGTGGTGGTCACGCTCGGCGATCAGCCGCGCGTGTCGCCGGACGCGATCCGGCGGGTGATCGATGGTCGCAATGGTGCCTCGGCCATCCGCGCCACCTACAACGGCCATCCCGGCCATCCCGTCCTTCTCGAGCAGAGCCTGTTCGAGCCGCTGCGCGACGTGACCGGCGACAAGGGCGCGCGCAACCTGCTGCTCAGCGTGCCCGTGCGCGACATCCCCTGCGACGACCTCGGCGGCGGTGAGGACGTGGACACCCCCGCCGAGCTCGACACCCTCCGGGCGGGTGGCCCCGTGACCGGCGGCCCGGTCAGGTGAAGCTCGAGCAGTCCTTCGAGGTCCACGCGCCCGTCGACCGGGTGTGGGAGACGCTGATCGACATCGAGCGCGTGGCGCCGTGCCTGCCGGGTGCCGAGATCACCGAGAGCGGCGACGACGGCATCTACCGCGGCACCTTCAGCATGCGGCTCGGTCCGGCCACGGCGGCGTACCGCGGCAAGCTGCACATGCAGGAGGTGGACGAGTCGGCCCGGCGCGTGGTCATGAGCGCGAGCGGTCAGGACAAGCGCGGCCAGGGGTCGGCGAAGGCGACGATCGTCAGCACGATGCGCGAGGAGGGCGAGGCCACCCACGTCGACGTGGAGACCGACTTCACGATCACGGGCCGGCTCGCCCGCTTCGGCCGCGGCGGGATGATCGAGGACATCTCGAACCGGCTCCTGAAGGACTTCGCCGAATGCGTGCAGCAGCGGATCGAGGCGCCGCCGGCGGCTGAGCCGAACGTGATCGACGCGATCGCTGCCGCAACGCCGGAGGGCGCCGCTGCCGCTCCGCCGGCCGAGGGTGGCGCAGGGGCACCCACCACGGCGAAGCCGATCGGCGGCTTCTCGCTCTTCTTCCGGGCGCTACTCGACCGGATTCGCCGGCTGTTCCGCCGCGGCTGAGATCGTCTCGGGCAGCCAGGTCTCCTGCAGCTCGCGCAGGAATTGCGGGTCGATCGTGTGCGGCATCGGCGACTCGCGCCAGGTCACGTCCGCTCCGGCAGCGGTGAGCTGGTCGCGCGCGTCGCGGCCGAACTCCACCGAGATCACGGGGTCGTGCGTGCCGTGTCCGATCGCGACGGGCAGGTCCCTCGCCTTCGAGAGGTCGAGGTCGAAGCCCTCGACCGTGGGCAGGAAGCCGCTCAGCGCCATGATCCCGGCGGGCCGCGGCCGGTCCGGCCCCAGGCCGAGCGCGTACGACATCACCGACCCCTGCGAGAACCCGCCGAGGATGGTGCGCTCGGGCGGGATCCCGTGCTCGGCGAGCATGCCGTCGAGCCAGGCCGCCAGCTCGGGATAGGTCGAGTGGAACGTCTGCGGATCCGGATGGCCAACCTGCCGCACGACGTACCAGTGCGCGCCGCCGGGCGGCAGCGACAGCGGTCCGCGTGCCGTGGCGCCGAGCAGGCGCCGCTCGGGGTCGAGCATGTCGAGCAGCGGGAACAGGTCACGCTCGTCGGCGCCCCGACCGTGGAGCAGGACCAGCGCTCCCTCGGGGTCCGACGCCGCGGGGCGGTACAATGATTGCATCAGCAACCACTCTACAGCAGTGCTTCTGGACCACGAGGAGCTCGCCGCCTGGCGGGGCATGCTCCGCGCGCACGCGGAGCTGACCAGGACGCTGGATGCCGAGCTCGCACGCGAGCACGACCTGCCGCTGTCCTCCTACGAGGTGCTCCTGTTCCTGAACGACTCCGACGAGGGCCGGATGAGGATGTCCGAGCTCGCGGACTCGGTGCTGCTCAGCCGCAGCGGGCTCACCCGGCTCGTCGATCGGCTGGAGCGCCAGGGGCTGCTGCGCCGCGAGCGCTGCGCGAGCGACGCGCGCGGCCTGTTCGCGGAGATCACCGACGAGGGCCGCGGCGTGTTCGCCGAGGCGCGCAAGACACACCTCGACGGCGTCCGCCGCCTCTTCCTCGACCGCTTCTCCCGCGACGAGCTGCGCTCGATCGGCGCGCTCTGGGAGAAGGTCGGGACCGCCGGCTAGGACATCGGCGCGGCCACCGTGTGGCGCGCCTGCCGGCGCACCTCGCGGATCGCGCGTGCCAGCCGCTTGACGGCCTCGTCCAGCTCGTCCGGGTCGAGCAGCGAGAACGACAGCCGGAACGAAGTCTGCGTCCGCCGCTCGGCGGTGATCGCGTCGCCCGGCGTGAAGGCCACGTCGTGGCGTGCGGCCTCGCGGTAGAGCGCGCGCTCGTCGAGCGGTCGCGTCAGCGTGACCCAGATGTGGTGGCCGCCCTCCGGGCGATCGGCCTGGTACTCGCCCGGCATGTGCCGCTCGAGCGCCGCCAGGAGCGCGTCGCGTCGCTCGCGGTAGTACGGCTGAGTGTGCTCCACGTGGCGGTCGTAGGCGCCGGTGGCCAGCCAGCGCGCCGCGATGTGCTGGATCAGCGCCGCGGTGAAGAAGTCGCTCTCGAGCTTCAGCATCGCGATCCGCTCGCGCACCGGCCCGCGCGCGGCCACCCAGCCCAGGCGAAGCCCGCCGCCCACGACCTTCGAAAGCGAGTTGATGTAGATCACATGCGCCGGCGCCAGCTCGCGGAGCGGGCGGGTGGGCTCGTGGCCGAAGCTCGTGTCGGCGTACACGCGATCCTCGAGGATGAAGAAGTTGCGCTCGATCGCCAGCTCGGCGAGCCGGACGCGGCGCTCCTCGGAGAGGTCGCGGCCGGTCGGGTTCTGGCACGCCGTCTGGAGCGCGACGAGCTTCACCTCGTGCCGCGCCAGCAGCCGCTCGAGCTGCCCGACGTCGAAGCCGTTCTCGTCCACCGGCACGCCGATCACCCGCGCGCCGGTCTGACGCAGCGAGTCGAGCAGGCCGGCGAACGTGGGTGACTCCACGATCGCGACGTCGCCTGGCTCGAGCGTCGCTCGCGCGGTGAGGCTGATGCCCTGCTTGGCGCCGGAGGTCACGATGATCTCGTCCGGGTCCTGAGCGAACCCGTCCGTACGGCCGCGCGCGGCGAGCTGCTCGCGGAGCGCGTACAGGCCCTCGGCGGGCAGGTACGCGAGCGCCTCGCCGCCCTCCTCCTCGAACACCTCGGCGGTGATGCGGGCCAGCTCGGCCGTCGGGTAGAGGTTCGGCGACGGCCAGCCGATGGCGAGCGACAGGAGCTCGTCCTGGCCCCGGCTCGACATCACGTCGGCCAGGACCTCCTCAGAGTAGGTCAGCTCGTGCTCGGGGAGCGCGTACAGCTGCCAGTCGTCGCCCAGCTCGGCGCTGCCCGCCGGGGCCAGCGTGCGCACGAAGGTGCCGCGGCCCACGCTCGCGGTGACGTAGCCGAGCTCGGCGAGCCGCCTGTACACGCGCGCGGCGGTGAGGTGGTTCACGCCCACCAGCTCCGCGAGCTCGCGCGTGGGCGGCAGCTTCTCGCCGGGCTCGAGCTCGCCGGACTCGATCGCGGCCGCGAAGCGGTCCACGACCTGCTGGGTCAGCGAGGTGGCTCCATCTCGCTCCAGCTCAGACAAGTTGATCTTGTATGACCTTGAACCCACGGTTGTAGGTCGTACAGTATCACCACAAGGTCATACACGCAACGGGTGTACCACCCAGGAGGTAACACAGTCATGCAGAACGTCACGGTGCGTCGGTCCACTTCAAGCGATGAGAGCGCGCTCGCTCGGCTGGCCGCACTCGACAGCGCCAGCCCGCCAAGGGGGCCGGCTCTGATCGCGGAGGCGGATACCCGCATGCTGGCGGCCCTGCCGCTCGGTGCGGGCCGGCCGATCGCGGACCCGTTCGAGCCGACCGCGCAGCTCGTGCAGCTGCTCGAGCTGCGGCGGAGCCAGATCGATTCCGCCAGGCGCGAGCCGACCCGTGCGCGCGGCTTCCGCTCGCTGCTCCGCGGCCGCCTCTCACACGCCTAGAAGCGTCACACGTCGGCGCGTTACCCGGACGCGCGATGACAGGCCTCCGCACCGGGCACCGCCCGGTGCTGGGCCAACGACGGGGCTGGCTTCCAACCAACAGCCCCTCCAGCGAAACGGCGCCGGTCTTCTCCCTCAGGGCCGGCGTCGTTTCACGTCCGGGCGCCGTCGCGGGCCAGCCGGAGCGTCCGCTCCAGGCCGGCGG
>DASUYU010000072.1:0-20900 GCA_036377235.1 Thermoleophilaceae bacterium | reverse complement strand
GAGGGCGCGATGGCCGTGCAGTTCGTGCACGAGCACCTGCGCGCGCCGGCGGATGTTCAGGTCGCTGCGCCGACCTCGCGGTAGCTGCCCCTGCGGAACTCGTCCACGAGTCCAGGGTGGGACGGCTTCCAACCGAGCCCGGCACGGCTCCCGGCGCGCCGGCCGCGACGGCGGCCGCCTCGGTCAACTCGCCGACCGTCCGGTTCGCTCCGTCGCCGACCACGTAGTAGCCCCGAGCCGAGTCGTCCTCCAGCACGCGTCTGAAGAAGTCCGCCAGGTCAGCGACGTGGACCGTCGACCAGTGCTGCTCGCCGGTGCCGAGCGATCAGCTTGCCGGCGTCGTCCCGGGGCGAGCCGAGCAGCAGACCGGGAACCCCTCCGCCGCCGTCCCCGTACCCTCGACATCACCCCTGGGGTACCGCACGTCTTCCAGGCCTATTACCCGATGCTCGACGAAGCGGCCGCCGCGCTGGACCGAGCCGGGCAGCTTCTGTCGGCGCATCTCGCACTCGCAGAACGCGTCCCCGCATAGCGCGTAACGCCATGGCTCGGCGACACTTCCGAGGTGCCTCCCGACGAAACGGAGAATCACGTGACACACGCGACTGTGCGGTACTTCGTCACAGACGTCGACGAGGCGGTCGACTTCTACTGCAACCGCCTCGGCTTTCATGTCGACCTGCCGCTGGCCCCTGGATTCGCCGGTCTGGCGAAGGATGACCTGCGACTGCTGCTCCACGAGCCGGGCGCGGGCGGTGCCGGCAAGGCCGGTGGGGTTCCGGAGCCAGGAGGGTGGAATCGGTTCCAGGTCGTAGTCGCCGATCTCGACGCGACAGTGGACCGCCTCGGTGCCGAGGGGGCGAGGTTCCGTGGCGAGATCGTCGAGGGCCCTGGCGGACGCCAGATCCTCGTCGAGGACCCCGCGGGCAACCCCGTCGAGCTCTTCCAGCCCAGGACCGCGTGACGCGGGAGTTCTTCGGCAGCTAGGCCGGCACCGGCGCGTCGCCGGCCAGTGCGGCTGGAAGCTCGTCTCGCGAGTCGACAGCCAGCTTGCGGAAAACGCTCGTGAGATGGCCCTCGACCGTGCGCGCCGTGATGAACAGCGTCTGCGCACGAAGCTACCGGTGGGTGGCGGTGGCACGCTCGGCGGCGTTGCGGAGGTACTGATGTACGAATGCGATTGCCATGCTGCCCTCGCCCACCGCGGCGGCAACTCGTTTCACGGGGCTGAACCGCACGTCCCCACACGCGAAGATGCCCGGGGCGCTGGTCTCGAGGAGGTACGGGTCGCGCTCGTGCGACCAGCCATTCGCTGCACGCATGTCGGACCCGGTGAGGACGAAGCCGCGCTGATCAAGCTCGATCTCGGGCGGCAGCCAGCCTGTCTGGGGGTCCGCCCCGATGAAGAGAAACAGGCCACCGGACTCCAGTCGCGTCGTCTCACCGGTAGTCGAGTCTCGGACGTCGATCGCGTCCAGCGACACATCGCCGTGCACGGCTGCCACCTCTGTGCGCTGCATGACCCTGATGTTCGGCCGCGACGCGATCTGGTCGATCAGATAGTGCGACATGCTTCGTTCGAGCGCGTCGCCACGGCAGAGGATCGTCACGCTGCGCGCGTGGGTCGAGAAGAACAGCGCTGCCTGGCCCGCGGAGTTGCCCGCCCCGACGATGTGGATGTCCAAGCCGTGTGCGCTCGGCGCCTCGCTGCGCGCGGCGCCGTAGGAGACTCCCTTGCCGGCCAGCCGGTCGAAGCCATCGATCGGCAGCTGCCGCCACGTGACGCCGCACGCGAGGATGATCGTCCTCGCGCGGATGACGTCACCTCCGTCGAGGTGCACCTGATGGGTCGCCGCCTCGATGCGAGTGATGGAGCGGGTGACGAGGATCTCGGCGCCCAGTCGCCGAGCCTGCTGCAGCGCGCGCATCGCCAGCTCATCACCCGAGACCCCCGACGGGAAGCCGAGGTAGTTCTCGATACGCGACGACGTTCCAGCCTGGCCGCCAGGCGCCTCGCGCTCCACCACGATCGTGCGGAGGCCCTCCGACGCCCCGTACACAGCCGCCGCCAATCCCGCCGGGCCGGCGCCGACGACGACCGTGTCGTACTCGGCGCTCTCCGGTTCGGTTCCGAGGCCGAGCAGCTCCGCCACGCGCCGCGGCCGAGGCCGGACGACCGTCTTGCCCCCGATGACCTGGATCGCAGGGCAGTCCTTGTCGACCGGCAGGGGGCCTCCCCACACCTCCGAGGCGTCCGGTGTGTCTGGCGTGAGCCACGTGAAGGTGACCTGATTACGGTCCAGGAACCGTCGCAACTCCGTGCACGCCGCGTCCCAGCGATGACCGACCACGATCGCGCGCGGCGGCGGCGGGTCGGCCGCGAGCCCCTGCAGTCCCCGCAATCCGCTGGCACGGTGGGCCGCCAGCCTGCCGACCTCCTTGGCAACGTCCGGGTACACGGCTGCGATCGCGTGGTAGTCGGCGGCCTCGATGCGCATGACGCGCGACGGCTCCGCCGCGCGAAAACCGACCGGAAACACCGTGCCGAAGACGATCGGGAATTCCCCGAAGATCTCTCCCGGCAGGCGCGTACCGACGACGCGCTCCACGCCGTCCGTGCTCTGCACAGGTTCGATACGGCCATCGAGAACGGCGAACAATGCTCGCTCGTCGCCTGCATTCGCGGCGTACTCCCCTGCCCTGAGCGCGATATCGGCCGCCGCCAGTGAAAGCCGCTCGCGCTGGATCTCCTCGACAGCCGCGAAGATCGGGATCTCGGCGATCTCCTCGGGCGTCACCATGCTGGACGACCATAACCGCAGCGCGCTGCGACACCAAGCGGATCGGGAGCCCTCAGTGCGGCTGCGAGCCGGTCAGTTCTGGGTGACCGTCGTTCGCATCCAGGGGTGGATCAGGCACTCGAACAGGTAGGTGCCCGGTGACAGCGCATCCAGCTCGAGTGTGTCCCCCGCGAACATCAATCCCAGGTCACCGACCTGCACCGCAGGAGGCGTTCCGGGGGGCAGCGCCGCGTCTAGGAATGGCACGAAGCCGGTGCCGAACGCAGCCACCTCCGTGAAGGTGTGGGTCTCTCCGCCGGTGTTGATCGCGGTCAGAGTCTGGCCGCTCTTCAGCTGCAGGTGGTCTGGGCCGAACCGCCAGGCGTTGTGGCCGCCATCCTTCGGATTGAGCCGGCGAGCGAACTTGTCGAAGGGAACGCCGCCGTTTCGCACACAGGTGCCGGGCTCGACTGCCGCGTCGAAGGAGTCTCGCTCGCACCGGTCCATCACGAACACCTTGCGCGTGTTTCCCGCGAGCGCTGAAGCAGGCAGCGCCAGCAGTGCCAGCGCGAAGGCCATCGGGAGGGACCTGATCAACCGTCTCCTACGCATGACGTCTCCTTGGGTCGGGCGCCCGCACCGCCACACGCCGCGATGTCATCGCGGAGCCGAACCTATCCCGCGTGGTGCACGAGCGCAATCGCGCCCCGATGAAACGGGCGCGTCCGCAGTCGCGGTGCGATCAGGCAGGCGGTGCCGGCGTCAAACCCCTCCCGGGGTCGTCGCCTGAGGTGATCCTGCGCTTTTCAGGTTGTCCAGGCTGAGGCGCCTGAGCCGACGCCGCTCCATCCGGCCGAGTCCGCTCCCGCGCGGGTCGGCGAGAATGATTTCGTCGGCGCCGCAGCGGACCGCCTCGCGCGCGATGGCGCCCGTGGGGTCGGACGCGGGCGCGCCCAGCACCTGGAACTCAACCCGCTTACGGCCGCCGATCGCATCCACAGCCCGCGACAGATCTTCGCGTGCAAGATCGCGACAGATGCGGTTCCAGAGCACCGCCCGCGTGTCACAACAACCGTTCCGCGGTGCCTCCTCCCGGGCTAGCACGACCACTGTCATGCGCGCCTCGCGTGCGCTCAGAGACTTGAGCGTGGCATCGGCGGTCGCGCTTGCGCGGTACAGGACAAGCGCGTGCTCGCGCAGCTCGGCCATCGATCCGATCGTACAAGCGCGGCTAGCCGTGCTTCCGTGCCCGCATGCTCCTCGCCTATGGGCGGGGGCTACGACGCCAGCGGCGTATGGCCGAATCACGTGCTCCGTTGCCCCGGCGGCATCCGCGGACGGCCTCGATGGCTCCCCATCGGGGTGCCAAAGCGTCTCGACTCGGCCCATAAGAACCGCTGGAAGCGAGGGCTTCCGGCTCCGCGACGGAAGCTGATCCGGACGCCACACGGCCGGCTGGACGATTCTCGGAGAACGGGCTATTCTGGCGGCTCATCCTAATCTCCACAAAACAGATAGAGAATCGGGGGAATACTGTGAGTCGTTCAAGGAGCTCCAAGCGCTCAAGGGCGCTGACGCTCGCCGCGGCCATCACGGCCGTGAGCGCGCTGCTCGTGGCGCCCGCCGCCGCGAGCGCGAGAACCCTGTTCGGGTCGGGTTCGAGTGCGAGCGTTCCGTATCTCGAGGCGCTGTTCAAGGGCTACAAGAAGGTCAAGCCGTCCATCAAGTTCGTCTACAACCCGAACGGCGGCAACGCAGGGGTGGCGGACGTCCAGGCAGGCAAGAGCCAGTTCGCCATCCAGACGCGACCGCCGCTGCCGTCCGACAGCGGCACCACCTACGCGAAGCTGTTTCTCGACGGGCTCTGCATCGTCGTGAACCCCGCGAACGACTTGACCGGTCTGCGCGTCTCTCAGGTCAGGGACATCTACCTGGCCAACCAGACCGAGTGGTCGGCATATCCGGGGTCGGGCCTGACAGCGCCGATCTCGGCGTTCGGCCGGGTCACCACCGCGGGCCTATACACCTTCTTCCAGAGCGCCGTGCTCGGAGGAGCCACCCAGGCATCGAACGTGACGGCGCTCGACAAGGACGGCGAGGTCGCCGTGGCCGTGTCCAAGAACCAGAACGGCATCGGCTACGTGGGGCTCGCCAACTCGGGGCCGAGCAAGGGCGTGAAGCGGCTCAAGCTGAACGGATACGGGTGCGGTCCGAGGGCGATTAAGAAGCTCAAGTACCCGCTCACGCGCTACGCGTGGGTCGTCTATCCGACGAAGAGCCCGAACAAGGCGGTCCTCAAGTTCGCGAACTGGGTGCGGACGAGCTACGCGGCCGGCAGGATCATCGCCAAGGCCGGTGGCGTGCCCGCGTTCAACGCGACGAAGCCGCCGCGCAGGCGGTAACAGAGCTCAGATGAGTCAGCCGGCTCATCTGGACGCGGAGCCGAAACGGCTCCTGCCGGACCAGCGCGCCGAGGTAGCCCTCGGCGCGCTGGCCTGTGCAGTTCTGCTGTTCGTAGCGCTCCTGATCGTCTTCGTCTTCCGCGAGGCGTGGCCGTCGTTCTCACACAACGGGCTCGCGTGGTTCGGGAGCGGCGGCAGCGTCGACCGCCAGATCCAGGCGATCTTCACGTCCGGCGACCTCAAGCAGGAGAGCCTTTACACGTTCCACGCTTGGCCGATCGTCTGGGGAACGCTGGTCATCACAGTCGGCGCCGTAGCTCTCAGCTTCGTGTCGGCGCTGTTCGTGTCGGTCTTCATCGTGGAGTTCGCGCCGAACTGGATGAGGCGCATCCTCGAGCCGGTGGTTCGCCTCCTGGCGAGCGTGCCGTCGGTCATCTACGGACTCGTGGGCGTGCTCGTCGTCGTTCCTTTCATCGCGGAGCACGTCATCACCGACGGGAATCGGCGCTCGGTCGCCTACATCGTCTCCCTCAGCGGCTACAGCCTGCTCGCGGGCGTGCTCATCCTCAGCGTGATGATCGCTCCGCTCATGATCGCCGTGTTCGTGGACGGGCTCAGGGTCGTGCCGCGCGGCTGGCTCGAGGGCTCGCTCGGGCTCGGCATCAACCGCTGGCGGACCTTCTGGAAGATCGGCGTCAGGGCGGCCCGGCCCGCGCTCGTGGCCGGTACGGTGCTCGCCACCGCACGAGCGCTCGGGGAGACGGTGATGCTCGCGATGGTCACTGGCGGCGTCGGGTTCGCGCCGAACCCGGCCGACGGCCTCATCTTCTTCATCGAGCCAACGCGGCCGTTCGCCGCGACGATTCTGCAGACGGTCGAGGAGCTCAGCTCCCCGCCGATGCGGGACACGATCTTCGCCATGGCGGCAGTGCTGCTGTTCTCGTCGGCCCTGCTGTCCTTCGCCGGCTGGGCCGCGAAGCAGCCGATGAAGCGGTACGGGGCGCGCGGGTGACCGCTGCGACGGCATCCGCTCCCGCGCCGCCCGCCCGCCGCGGCGTGAAGGACTCATCCGCCTCTTGGCGGTTCAGCGACCGCATCGGACTGGCCTTCGCGTGGTTCCTCGGGGTGCTGTTCCTCGTCGTTGCCGGCGCGATCGTCGTCTTCATGTTCGTGCAGGGGATCCGGTACATCCGGCCGGAGCTGTTCGTGACTCCGCCCGCGGCGGGCTTCAGCGAGAGCCAGACGGGCGGCTTTCTCGATCCGCTGCTGGGCACCGTGATCGTGGCTGTACTCGCGATGGCGATGGCGTTCCCGATCGGCGTTGGGGTGGCCGTGTGGCTGAGCGAGTACGGGCGTCCGTCGGCGCTGGCGAGGGCCACCGAGTCGACCATCGAGATGCTCGCCGGATCCCCGTCGATCGTCTTCGCGCTGTTCGGCACCCTGCTCTTCGCGAGTCCCGCGCTCGCCTTTCTGAGCCGCACGAATGACGGGGTCGTGTATGGACGCTCGTTCTTCGCCGCCGCGGCGATGCTCTCGCTGATCGCGTTACCGCTGATCGTCGCGAACGTGCGCGAGGGCCTACAGGCGATCCCGTCGCATGTGCGCGAGGCGTCCTATGCCGTCGGCAAGACCAAGTTCGCCACCACCCGGCGGGTGCTGCTTCCCGCCGCGCGGCCGTCGCTCGTGACCGGGGCGATGCTGGGCGTCGGCAGGATCATCGGGGACACGGCCGTCATCGTCGTGCTGCTCGGTGCCACGCTGCGCTTCAACGGCGTCGGCGGCACGCCGCTGCTGGGCACCCTGCGCGGCACGGGCAGCACGCTCACGACGTACGTGTACAGCAACGCTCCCACCGGCGAGTCGAACCAGCCAACGAAGGCGTACGCGGCGGCGTTCGTGCTGATGATGATGGTGTTGGCGCTCAACTTCGCCGTCGACGTGGCGGTGCGCAGGCAGAGGAGGCTCGGATGGGGGAGCTGAGCCCGCCGCCGATCCGGAAGCTGCCGCTGTCGGGCGACGGGGCGAGGGTCGTGGAGACGCCAGAGCCGAACGGCGTGCCCGCGCCCGGCCTGGTGAGCGCGGCCAGGCGTAAGGCCGTCCCGCCCAGCTCGCTCGCGATCGAGCGGATGCGTGTGGAGGAGCTCTCCATTGCCTACGGCCGCAAGCTGGCGGTCGACTCGGTGTCCCTGCCGATCCGCCAGGGCGAGGTCCTGGCCCTGATCGGCCCATCCGGGTGCGGCAAGACAACTCTCCTGAGGTCGCTGAACCGGCTCACGGAGCTCACGCCGAGTGCCTACATGAGGGGCTCGATCACCCTCGACGGGGAGGACACGCTCGCGCTCGACCCCACAGCGCTGCGGCGCCGCGTGACCATGGTGTTCCAGCAGCCGAACCCGTTCCCGATGAGCGTGTTCGACAACGTTGCGTACGTCCTGCGCGAGCAGGCTTCGCGGCGCCCGAGGAAGCGCGATCTACGCGATTCCGTGCGCCAGGCGCTCACGCGAGCCGGCCTCTACGACGAGGTCGCCGCGGACCTCGATCATCCCGCGCTTCGCCTGTCGGGCGGGCAGCAGCAGCGGCTCTGCATCGCGCGAGCGCTCGCTGTGGACCCGGAGGTGCTCCTCCTCGACGAGCCCTGCTCCGCGCTCGACCCTCAGTCCACTCAGGTGATCGAGGACCTCATCGTCCAGCTGCGCGAGGAGGTTGCGGTCGTGATCGTTACCCACAACCTCCAGCAGGCCCACCGGATCGCCGACAACGTCGGGTTCATGTACCTCGGCCAGCTCGTCGAATACGGGCGAGCCGAGCAGGTCTTCGGCGCGCCGCGCGAACAGCGCACAAAGGACTACGTCAGTGGCGCGTTCGGCTAGGCATGCGGCGGTGGTGGCCATGACCGCGCTGCTCGCGCTCGCCGGCTGCGACTCAACGCAGAACAAGAACGCGCGCGCGAAGTTGAAGGCCGCGCGAGAGATCGCCGGCCGGAAACCGCTGCGGGTGACCGAGCCGAACCCCGACGTCCGAGTCACGAGCACCGCGGTGGTTCGCGGACGGCGCTCCAGCGCGGTCGTGGTACGGCTCCGCAACAGCGCTCCCCGGCCGTTCACCGACGTGCCGATCTCGATCGCGGCGCGCGGCCCGGGCGGCCGCACCGTCCGGCTCAACACCCGCCGCGGAGTCGACTGGTTCCAGACGCACGTGCCGGCCGTGCCGCCCGCCGGCGAGGCGACCTGGGTGCTCACCACGCGCCGGCGGCTGCCCCGGCGAGCCCGGGTGGTCGCGCGGGTCGGCGTGGCCGCGTCGCCCCCAATCAGCCGCGCAACCTCGCTGCCTGAGCTAGATGCATCGCCGGAGGGCGGCGTCCGCCGCGGCGCGATCACGGTTCGCGTCGACAACCCCTCTGACGTTCCTCAGTACGGCCTGCAGGTCTACGCACTCGCGGTCGAGCATGGCCGCTACGTCGCGGCGGGTACCGCCGCGCTCGAGCATCTCGGCACAGGCCAGGCAAAAACCGTGGCGGTCCGGCTCACCGGCCGCCCAACGGGTGGGCGGCTGCAGCTGAGCGTCCTCCCGGCCACCTTCGAATAGGGGTAGGACGATGACGCTTCCCAACCAGCCATCCGCACCGACTGCGCCGTCCCGGTCGCCGTGGGAGACCTGTGACCACTGCAACGCCCCGCTCGACCAGCGACAGCGCTACTGCGTCGTGTGCGGGACGAAGCATGCCGGCGTGGACGATCCCGTCGCGCGCCACCTCACTGCCCGGGCGCGCCGCCCGCGCCCGGGCGCGCCGCGGGCAGCTGAGAGCGCGGCCCGCTCCTCGCGCCTCACCCTCGCGGCCGTTCTCGCGCTCCTGCCGATCGCCGCCGCCATCGGAGTGCAGGTGGGCCGCAGCGGCTCGAGTCCCGATGACCAGGTGCTCGAGGCGCTCCGGGCACAGAAGGCGCCGATAGTGAAGGTCACGGGCGGCGGTGCGGGCGCGGCGACCGCCGCGGCTGCGGTGAAGAAGGTCACCAGCACCTTCCCGCTCGATCATGGCTTCGCGGTCCGGCTTCGCAAGCTGCCGTCCGGCACATCGGCGGCGGACGTGAGCGACGCGGTCAAGCAGCTCAAGTCGAAGGGTGCGGGCGACGTGAGTGTCGTGGCGCCGGCCGATTACACGGTGAAGCCGTCGAGCGGGAGCGGCTACACGCTCGTGTCCGGTCATTTCAAGGACCGGGCAGGTGCATCCGCGGCGCTCAAGCGACTGAAGCAGAAGTTCCCGGCTGCCGTCGTTGTCGAGCTGACCTCCAGGGACAGCGGCAAGGGCGCCGAGGGCAAGGTTGTGTCGAGCGGCCGCTACGGGGACGCCCACGAGCTGACCGGCGGGCAGCCCACCGCCCAACAGGTGCAGCAGGGCAAGGAGGCCGTTGACAAGGTCGTGCACTCGCGGGGCAAGGCGTACGTGGAGCAGCAGCAGGGGCTGCCGGACGTGATACCGGTCCCGTGAGCGCCGCCGACCTCATCCGGCGCCTCCGGCATTCGAAGCGTGCCATCGGGCCGCCGCCCGGAATGGCCCCCGCGAGCCGAGCTGCGGCGTTGGCGCGGCGCGATGTCGGGGACGCACCCCCGCCGTCGGACGAGGAGCTCGAGCTGATCGCGCGGCGCGACCGGCTGACGGAGCGCTTCGCGCTGATGCAGGCCGAGCTCGGCGGCGTCTTCTATGAGATGGCGATCCGCGATCACGTCCGCATGGACGTGCTCACGCGCAGGGCGGCGGAGCTGCAGCGCGTGGATGCGGAACTGGCCGAGACGGAGCGTGCGCTGCGACGCGACGACGGCCCGCCGGTGGGCTACTGCTCGGACTGCGGGGCGCCATATGGCGTGGAATCGCACTTCTGCTCGCAGTGTGGGCACGCCCTCGCAAGCTCGGCGAACGGGTCGGCCAACGGCTCCCGAACGGAGGCCGGCGCTTGACGCGGATGCAGCTCAACATCGTGGCCGCCGTGTCCGTGGTGGCGACGATCGCGGTGCTCGCAGGCGGTGTGGGGGCGGCGGGCGACAACTCGGCGCTCGCCAAGGCGCTGGCCAGGCAGCTCAGCCGGACCGTCACCCTGCCCGGCTCCCCGGCTGGCCCGGCGGCGCGCGACCTCGGAGCGGATGGAGCGTCCACGATCGACTCCGCGGCCGACGAGCCCGCTCCCGCCGCGCCGAACGATGACGGCGGGGGCTTCGCGGACGCGAGCGGGGGAGGCACTCAGCCCACGAACGGGAACATCGCGGATGAGCCGCCGGCCGACTCGCCGCCGTCCCGAATCAAGCATGTGTTCGTGATCGCCCTGGCGGGGCACGGGTTCGACGCGACGTTCGGGCCGTCGTCGCCCGCGCCGTACCTGACCGGCCAGCTCCGCCCGAAGGGGGCGCTCCTGACTAACTACAGCTCGCTCGGCCATGGTGACCTCGCCGACCTCCTGGCACTCGCCGGCGGCCAGCCGCCGAACGCGGACACGAGCGCGGGCTGCCCGACCTACCGCGATTTCCCTCCCATGACGAAGCCGAAGAAGTCGGGTGAGATCGTGGCGGACGGGTGCGTGTATCCGAACACCGTGACGAGCCTCTCCGACCAGGTGACGAGCTCGGGCGGTTCCTGGCGTGCGTACATCGAGGACCTCGACCAGGGGCCGGACGGGAAGAGCAGCTGCCGCCATCCGGCCTCGGACGCCGCCGACGACACAACCCGCGCGCGTCCGGGCGACGGCTACGCCACGCGCCACAACCCGTTCGTGTACTTCCACTCGCTGCTCGATCTCGGTAGCTGCGATGCGAACGACGTTGCGCTCGGCGGGCTCGAGAGCGACCTGCGCACCGCGAAGGACACGCCGAATCTCGCCTTTATCGCGCCAAACCTCTGCCACGACGGCACTGAGTCACCCTGCGCCGACGGCAGCCCCGGCGGGATCCCCGCCGCCGATGCGTTCCTCGCCGAGTGGGCGCCGAAGATCCTTGACTCGCCCGCGTATCGGAAGGACGGACTCCTCGTGATCACGTTCGCGGACAGCCCCGATCAAACGACGCCCGTGGGAACCCTGCTCGTCTCGCAATACGCCGATGCGGGGATCACGAACGACGCGGCCTGGGACCCCTACTCGCTGCTGCGGTCGCTCGAGGATCTTCTCGGGCTGGATGCGCTCGCCCGCGCCGCCGAAGCCGACTCCTTCGCGAACACGGTCTTGGCGAGAGCCTTGCCGGACTACTGACCTGGCGCGCGCTGTGGTCGCATTCGTGGTTCCACGTTGAGCGAGCCTGGCTGATCCGAGAGCTCCTCAGCCCAGCCGACTGCCAGAGACACTCGTGAAATGGCGGTGGAGTTCGTTGGCGTAGGAGCGACCGATGGACGTCTTGTGTTCGTCCAGCCATTCGCTGAACGCGATCCGTCCGAGAGGCGGGTCATGCGACACCAGCAGCCCGGCCATAAGTCCTCTGATCTCGTCGCGCGTGAGCACGACGTCGCGAACGAGCAGGCCAAGCCCGCGTGCTGCTGCTGCCATGAGCAGTGGCGGGATCCGAATGACCGGTGAACGAGCGTTTACGGCGCTGCGGATCAGGCCGACGAGGTCGCGGAAAGGCATCGTCTCCGGTCCGGCCGCGTCGATGGTCAGGTCGCGGTCGGAGGCGGCCGCTTCGATGCAGATTCGTGCAAGGTCGTCGACGTGCACCGGTTGTACGAGGTAGCTACCGCTGCCGGGCAGCGCAAAGACCGGCGTCCGGCGCAGGATCCAGGCGATGTTGTTGGTCAGTACGTCGCGCTCGCCACCGAAGATCCAGGTGGGTCTGACGATCGAGTAGAGCAGGCCGGACTGGGCCAGGGCGGACTCGACCAAGGCCTTGCCTCTGAAGTACGGCAGCGGAGAGTCGATCGAAGGGTTGGCGATGCTGACATGCACGATGCGCTCGACCCGGGCGCGCTCGGCGGCGCTGAACAGGATGCGCGAGTTTTCAATCGCATCAGCGAAAGTCGTCTGTCCATGGTCGAAGCGAACCCAGTAGGTGTTGTAGAGCGTGGTCACACCATCAAGGCTGCGAGTAAGCGCCGCCGGGTCGTCGAACCGATATGGGAAGGTCTCCACGCGAGCTTGGAGGGGGTGTTCGCGCTGGGGGTGGAACGTAAACGTCCTCACGCGGCGTCCCGAGCCAAGTAGCCGCTCGGTGAGTGCACTCCCGGAATAGCTGAACGCTCCCGTCACCAGATCGATAGGGGGGTCGTTGTTCATGTACTCATCCAGGCCCGGCGAGTACCGCTACCGGCATGAGCAGGTACTCGACGAAGAACAAGGCCCATACGCGCATGTAGAAGCGGCCGAATGAGGCCGCGTCTTTCGGATCGACCTGCAGCGCGAGGCGCCAGAGGACGGCGAGGCAGGCGAGGTGGCCGAGCGTGAGGACCCAGGGCGAGGCCGACTCGAGAAAGAGCGGCCCGAGTATCGCCATGCCGAGGTAGCCGGCGGTCAAGGCGGCCATACCGATCTTAAAGGCGGCGCTCGGCCCCAGCCGGACGGTGAAGGTCGCGATGCGAAAGCGCCGGTCCCCCTCGGCGTCGGGCACGTCCTTCAGTACCGCAATGGCAAAGGAGAAGGGGAGAACGAAGAGCGTGAGGGCGATGATCGGTCCGGGAAGCGGGCTCAGCTCACCGAGTCCTCCGAGCGAAGTGGCGAAGTGCAGGTAGACGCCGACGTTCACCACGCAGGCACGTACGACGGAGATGCTGGCGGCCGCTGCCGCGGGGAAGCGCTTCAGGCGCAGAGGCGGCGACGAATAGGCCGTGCCGATGGCGAGTGCCGCGCCCACGGCTGCGACCTCGACCCAGCCCTGCGTAACGGCCAGGCCGGCGGCGAGCACGCCGCTCGCGATCACGAGCCGCCAGGCGGCGCGAAGGCCGAGGCGGCCGTCGGGGATGGGCAGCCACGGCTTGTTGATCCGGTCGATCTCGACGTCCTCGCACTGGTTGAGGCCGACGATGTAGATGTTCACCGCGGCGCCGGCGAGCAAGGTCAGTGCCAGGTCCGTGACGCCGTCACCGAGAGCCACGCCGGGCAGTTCGGCGGCGGCGATCGTATAGATCCCGAGGATGCTTACTGTCGTGCCTACAAGCGTGTGCGGCCGGGAGAACCGCCACAGCGTTACGGGAGCGGCGAGCCACGAAGCCGGGAGGTGGGTCCCAGTCCATGTCGCCACAGTGCGCACGCCATCAGCCCCGGTCGATGCGTCGGGCGCGGAGGTGCAGGACGAAGCCGACCGGCACGAAGACGGCACCCGCGAGCGAGCCGGCCGCGAAGCGGAGCAACCGCCGCACCGTCCATGGCTCGCGCACGTCCTCGATGGCGCTCGCGGGCGTCTGAGGCGGCCCAGCCTCGGTGGCGCGGCCGGCGATGGCGAGGGCATACGCGGGCTCACCGGACTTGCGTCCCCACGGCGGCGCCAGCCGGAGTTCCTCGATCGCTTCGAAGCCCGCCGCCTCGAACCAGGCGCGGTACTGGGCCTCCGTAGGGAACAGCATCCAGGCGTCGGCGACCAGGCGCGCCAGGCGGCGTCGCGGCGACAGCGGACCCACGACGAGGACCGTTCCGCCGGGTCGCACCACCCGGTGCGCCTCGGCGATCGCGCGAGCGGGGTCGGGCCAGTACTCGATACTGCCGCAGGACACGTAGCGGTCGAACGAGTCGTGCGCGAAGGGCAGCGCTTCCGCGTCGCCCACCAGCTTGCGACAGCCGGCGAGCGCTGGCTTTGCGTCCGCTCGGCGCAGCTGATCGTGACTCTGGTCGAGCATGGTCACGGCGTCGGCTTCGATCCGCTCGACGATTCCGACCGTCGAGAACCCCGTTCCGGCGCCCACGTCGAGGGTGCGCAGACGGCCGTCGTCGAGCCGCGCGAGTTCGAGAGCCGCACCGCGCAGCTCGGGAGTCCAGAACAGCGGATTCACCCAGCGGTCGTAGACAGGGGAGACGAAGCGGTAGAACCAGTACGCCTCCTTCTTATGCTGGATCAGGCCCATCGTGTCCTCTTCCCGCCTAGACCCCTGGCTACCGCGAGCCGCCGTCCGCACGTCTCATCGCCGCGCGTCGACAGCGGCCGCCGACGAGCTCTGGCAGGCGGCGCAGGGCTTGCGTCTCTCGGACACGCGCACACTCGGTCGGCTCGTTCGTTGGCGGATCCCGGGGACGGCGGCTGACCAGTCGTTCGGGGAACTCCTCCGAGCGTATCCCTTCACGATCCTCGAGGAGGACACGAACCTGCTCATCTCCGGGCTTTGCGGGCGCATCTGGACCATGACCCGCGACTACCCCGCGCTCGCCGGAGCCGCCGGGTTCCGCGACTGGCACGAGGCCGGGACCGTGCGCGTGGCCTTCGCCCATTGGACCGCCCCGTGTCCGGATGGTCGGGCGGAGTTGGCCTCGGAGGCTCGCGTGCAGCCGGTCGACCGCGCTGCAGCGCTTCGCCTGGGCGTGCTCTGGAAGGTGGTTGGCCCGTTCGATCGCCTCGTGGGTGCCGAGGCGCTCACGACGGCCGTCCGTCGGGCGGAGGGGAGCCGTGCTCACGAGACGGGTCCCCGAGCTCGAGGCCGGCGAGCGGCGAGACCGCGTCGATGAGCGTGTGCGTTCCCCGATCGACGCGCAGGCGGAGCTGGCCCGCCAGCACCTGCTGAGAGCGCATCTCGACACATCGCTCCCGCACGTCGGGCACAGGCAGCCGGTGCGCGGTCGCCCCGGCCGTCTCGCCCTCGAGCTCGAGCCGATAGCACGGGGATCGCACCCGCACGTGCCAGCTCTGCGCGTTGACGCGTGCCTGAGCGCGGGCGAGCGGAGGAACGAGACGCAGCACGCGCTCGCCCAGCCGGACCACGACGGCGGTCGGCGCGGCGCTCACACCGAGCATCGGCAGCGGCCCGCCGGCGAAGGCCACGCCAACGTCGAGGTCCGGGAAGGCGTCGGCCTGGCCCCACCACCAGTGCCCTGCAAACCCGGGGCCCCAGTTCTTCTCCACATAGGCGCGAGCGCCGTCGAGCCGCAGGCGCCGGCCGCCGATGCACGCCTCGCCCTCGATCTCCGCCGCGAGCACCACCGGATGCCAGTACTGCGCGAGTCCGGGAACGAGCTGGCCCGGCCCAAGGCCGCCTAGCGCCCGCCGCGGCCAGGTGACCCGCGGCCGCAACCGTGCGTCCACCCACGCGTCGTCACCCATCCGAACGCGCAACTCTTGGAGCGACCCCCGGAAGACATCCCCCGCTCGGGCGCCGAAGCGCTCGAAGTCGCCGGCCGCCGGCGCGACCGTCCCATGGCGGAGGAAGCCCCCGGGATGGGCGGCGAGAGCGACGGTCGCCCACGACCCCCCGGACCCCTGACAGACGCCGCACAGCCAGACGATCACCCACCCGGCCTCCGGATGGACGAATCGCCAGTAATACCCCTCCATCGCCGCGCCGTGGTTACGAGCCGGATCGGTGAAGGGCGGATCGGCGCCGGTCCGACGATACGCCGCCAACAGCCCGCTCATCGGATGACCGTATACCGCGCGAGAGGGAGCCTCAGCAGCGGCCGTCGAGGCGCACGAGTGGGGCGGTCACGGATATCCCGCGCCCTCGGCGGGGCGGTGCCTGGCCAGACCCTTCTGCTCGGGCCGCGCCGGTTCTGAGGGAGAGCCCTCGTCGTGGAGCTCGCCCTCGAGCGAGATCCTCGGGAGCACTCGGTCGAGCCAGGCGGGCAAGGTCCATGCGCGGTCGCCGAGCAGCGTCATCACCGCCGGGGCGACCACCATGCGCACCACGAGCACGTCGATCAGGATGGCGGCGGCGAGGCCGAGGCCGATCGTCTTGACGACCACGTCGGGATCGGAGACGAACCCGAGGAAGACGCTCGTCATGATCACGCCGGCCGCGAGGATGATCTTGCCCACTCGCGACACCGCTCGCACGACGCTCTCCTGCGGCCCGACTCCGCGCAAGTACTCCTCGCGGATGCGCGACTGCAGAAAGACGTTGTAGTCCATCGAGAGGCCGAACAGGATCGCGAACATGAACAACGGCACGAAGGACACGATCGGCACCTCGCCGTCCACCCCCAGCAGGCTCGAGCCGACTCCGTCCTGGAAGACGAGCACCACAACCCCATAGGCGGCGGCAATCGAGAGCAGGTTGAACGCGGCGGAGACGAGTGGCACCCACAGCGAGCGGAACACCGCCATCAACAGCAGCACGCTCAGGCCCACGACCATCGCGATGAAGATCGGCAGCCGGCCGGCGATCTTGTCGGCCAGGTCCTGGAGCGTCGCGGTGGCGCCGCCCACGTAGACGTTCACCCGCGAGTCGCGCGTCGCGCCGGGGAGCACGTCGTCGCGCAGCCGTTTGACAAGATCGGTCGTGGCCTGATCCTGTGGCGAGCTCTTCGGGATCACGTTAAGGACGGCGGCGTCTCCGCGCCGCGAGGGTTGCGGCCGGGACACGAACGCCACGTCCGGATCCTGCGCCACGGTTCGCTGGACGCGGCTCAGCGTCGTCTTGCCGGAGTCGTCGGTGGGCGTGGTGGCCGCCAGGACGAGCGGTCCGTTGAAGCCAGGGCCGAAGCCTTCGGCAAGCCGGTCGTACGCCGTGCGGGTGGTGGTGCCAGGACTGTCGTTGCCGTCGTCAGGCTGGCCGAGGCGCAGCGAGGCGAGGGGCATCGCGAGCAGGAGCAGCACGAGCACACCGACGACGGTCGCCACGAGCGGACGGCGCGTGATCAGGCCCGCCCAGCGAGCGAAGCGCTGCGAGGGCTCTACCTCCTCGGGCCGCTTCGGGCGTAGGCGGCGGGCGAACGCTCCCATCAGCGTGGGCAGCACGGTGACTGCACCGACGGCGACGGCGGCGATGATGATCGCCGACCCGATCCCCATCTTGCCGACGAACGGGATGCCGGTGGCCAGGAGTCCCGCGATCGCAACGACGACGATCGCCCCCGCCGCCACCACGGAGGTGCCGGCGGTGGCGCTCGCCACGCGCGCCGAGTGCCCGACGCTGTCACCGCTCGCCAGCTGCTCGCGGTAGCGGCCGACGATCAGCAGCGCGTAGTCGATGCCTGCGCCGAGCCCGAGCATGATGCCGAGCGTGGGAGCGAAGCTCGGGAAGTCGGCGAACGCGCTGGCGAACTGGAGCAGCAGCAGGCCGCCGGCGAGCGCGATCAGAGCGGAGACCAGCGTGAGAGCCATCGCGGCCGCGGAGCCGAACACGATCGTGAGCACGATGACCGCCACGGCCACGCCGATGAGCTCACCGACCGGAGCGGTGGCCTGCTCGGCCTGGTCCACGATCGCCCCGTTGCGGGACACCTCGAGGCCGGCCCGCTCCCCCAGCTTGGATGCGCCCTCGAGCCGCTGGCCCGGGTCCTTGCCGAGCGCGGCCGCGGTGTCGTCGTACTGAACCGGCACATATGCAATCCGCGCGTTCTCGGAGAGCTGGCCGCTCCCCTTGGCGAACGGGTCAGGCGCGCCCGTCACGTGCGGCTGGGTGCGGATCTCTCTGATCGTTCGTTCGATCGCCGCCTTGCGCTTCGGCGTGCGAAGCGTGCCCGAGTCCACGGCGAACACGACGTTCGCGGTGTCGCCCGAGGCCGCCGGAAAGCGCTTCTGCAGCACGTCGACCGCGGCCTGCGATTCGGTCCCTGGGGTCTTGAAGTCGTCGACGAACGAGCCGCCGGCGGCGCCCGCGCCGACGCCGATCGCGACGAGCACCACCGCCACGATCGCGAGTGAGCGCTTCCAGTGCTGAGCCGCCCAGGCGGCGAGAGATCCGAGGAGATGAGCCATGCGGAGCAGCTAAGCACACCTCCTGCGAATTTGCAACAAATGCAGATTTACTTAATCTGCGGTTTTACATTTCGTGCAGGTTAGCTACTATGAGCACGTGCCGGAGGGACTGCGAGAACGCAAGAAGCAGCGCACGCGCGAGCAGATCATCGAGGCGGCCATGCGCCTCTTCGCCGAGCGCGGCTATCAGGCCACGACGATTGCCGACATAGCGGCCGCCGCCGAGGTCGCGCCCCGCACGTTCTTCGCGTACTTCCCGTCCAAGGAGGCGGTCGTCTTCCACGACGTCGACCGCAACCTCGACGGCCTGGCGACTGCGCTTCGCGACCGCCTGCCAGGCGAGAACACCTTCGACGCGCTCCGCCGCTGGATCGAGGGGATGTTGGACGAGTGGCTCGGAGACGAGGACGAGGCGCACCTTCGAAAGCGCCTATGCACGGAGGACGAAGGGCTTGCGAACTTCGAGGGCGGAAACATGGCTCGCTTCCACGAGCTGCTGCTCGGGGCGATCGCCGCCGACCTCGACGAGCCACCGGACGCTCTGCGTCCTCGACTGGTGGCCGCCTCGACGATGGCGGTGCTGACCTCGCTCGGGGACACGATCGACGACCAGGCCGAGGGCTTGCCGGAGACGACCGCCGAGAAGCTCGCCGTCTTCGACGAGGCGATGGTTTTCCTGCGCGCCGGGATCGGCGCGCTTCAGGACAGGTAGCGCGCGCGGCCCAGGAGCTGGCCCGTAGTCATCCTCCCCATACCGGGGAAATGCGCCCAGGGAGATTCGAACTCCCACGGTCCAAACGGACCACAGGGCCCTCAACCTTGCGCGCGACCTGCCCGTCCTTCCCTATTGCCGCCGAAATGCACATTCGGTTCGGGACGATGGACGATCTGGAGCTGGTGGACAGTGCGTTTGTTGTCACGGTGTTGTCACCGCGACGGCATCATCGGCCGTGGAACGTGGCGCTGCCCGGCCCCGAGCTGAGGAACGATTCGATTGCGCCGCGTGCGTCCTCGGTGTCGAAGAGCGCGACGGCGTCCTCCAGCAGGCGCGCGTCGGCCGCGGGGACGCCACCTTCGGTGTAGGCGGCTGTGAACCGCTTGACGGCGGCGAATGCTCGTGCCGGCCCATCGGCGAGCCGGCGGGCGAACCTGTCGGCCTGCGGCTGCAGCTCTTCGGCCGGGAGAACTCGGTCGACGACGCCCCAGGACTCGAACTGCTGAGCGGGGAAGAGGTTGCCGCTGAGCGCGATTGCCCGCGCCCGCCCGAGGCCCGCGCGCGCCGCGACGCGCCCGACACCACCCGCGAGCGGGACGATTCCGAGACGGGTTTCGAGCAACCCGAGCTTCGTGTCCTCGGCTGCCCAGATCAGGTCGAGGAACAGTGCGAGCTCCAGCCCGCCGGCCACGCACATGCCGTGCACGGCTCCGAGCGTCGGGAAGGGCAGCGCCTCGACACGCCGGCCGATATCCAGGAAACGTTCGATCAGCGGCCGCATCTCGGACGCGCTGCGGCCGGCGAACAGCCGGACGTCGGCGCCAGCGCTGAACACGTCGCCCGCTCCGCGCACGAGAAGCGCTCGCACGTCGTCGGCGGCCTCCAACGCCGTCACCGACTCGGTCAGATCGTCGACCACCTGCTCGCTGATCTGGTTCAGCGGCGGGTTGTCCAGCGTGAGCACGGCGAGGCCGCCGTCGAGCTCGAGGCGTGTCGCGGTCATCCGCCGACCGGCTCGATCCGCGCGGGGACGTGCTTGTGCCAGGGCGTGCCGGCGAACTCGTCGCGCCAGTCCGATGAGGTGAGCGAGTTGGGGGAGACGCCGGGGACGACTGTCTCGCCGCCCTCGGCTGTGTAGTCGAGGCCGAAGCCGTTCGGAAGCGAGGCGTGACCGGCCAACATCGCCTCGCTGACCTCGACCGTCGCCTCGGCAGTGCCGCGTGCCGTGGTCACCCGGGCGCGACCACCGTCGACCAGCCCCATCCGCGTCGCGTCCTCCGCGCTCACCCGCAGAGCCCCGTCGACGTCGCGCTTGCGCCAGCTCGGATCGCGGAAGATGTCGTTTGCGGTGTAGGAGCGGCGCTCGCCTACCGACAGCACGATCGGCAGCCGATCGTCGGTCTTGCTCACGGGTCCGGCCTCGAGTGCGGCGAGCTCGGCCAGCATGTCGGGCAGATCGAGCGCGATCCGCCTGTCGGGGTGCACGATGCGTTCGAAGTCGTCGCCGTAGTCGTCGCGCGTGAAGGTGACGCCGGACGGGGATTCGAGGATTGTGTCGAAGAGCTGGTTGCCGTCGGTGTGGCCCGCGCGCCGGACGGCGTCCGGGTAGGTCATCGCGCAGCGGTGCGCGAGGCCCCAGAGGGCGGCCGCGCTCTCGAGGCCCTCAGGCAGGGCCGGCCCAAGCGTTTCGTAGAGGACGTAGGGCGCCAGCTTGGAGAGCATCGGATTCGCTGTCGTCGCCCTGGCGAAAGCCTCGGTGTAGGCCTGCCGGCTCTCCTCGGCGGCCTCGCGCAGCGGAGCGAGCTCGGCCTGGTCCACCAACCCGAGGGCCCGGACCAGGCGGGCCCAGATTTCGGCCTCGGGAAGGGTTCCCGGGAGCGGCTCGAGCAGCGGGCGGCGCAGGTGGAATGTGTTGTCGGGGAACTCGAAGTTGAAGAACGTCGCCTCGGCCTTCTCGTACTGGCTCGCGGCCGGAAGCACGTAGTCGGCCAGGCGGGCGGTCTCTGTCATCGCCACGTCGATCACGAGTACGAGGTCGAGCGTCTCGAAGGCCTCGCGGAAGCGCTGCGAATCGGCGAGCGAGTGAGCGGGGTTCGAGCTCTCCACGATCATGGCCCGGAAGCGCTTCGGGTGGTCGGTGAGGATCTCGTCCGGGATCACGTTGCACGGCACCAGCCCGGCCAGGATCCGAGCGCC
>DASUYU010000071.1:0-13227 GCA_036377235.1 Thermoleophilaceae bacterium | reverse complement strand
ACGTAGTCGTAGGACATGTGCTGCGGCAGGATCTTCGCCATCCGGCGCCGCATGAACGCGCGCGGGCCCATGTTGCGCGGCTCCTCCTGCACCCAGGCCACACGCTCGAGGTTCGGGTAGCTCTCGATCAGCTTCACGAGGTCCTCCTCGGGGAACGGATAGAGCAGCTCCACGCGCGCGATGGCGATGTGGGAGGCCGCGTCGCGCTCCTCGTGGCCCGCGATGTCGTAGTAGATCTTGCCCGAGCAGAGCACGAGCTTCGTGACCTGGTCGCGGCCGCCCTCGGCGAAGCGCGCGTCGTCGATCACGCGCTCGAAGTGGGCGTCTGAGAGCTCCTCGAGGCGTGACGAGGCCTCCGGCAGCCTGAGCAGGCTCTTCGGCGTCATCACGATCAGCGGACGCGGCTTCGACACGAGCGCCTGGCGCCGCAGCAGGTGGAAGTACTGCGCGGGGGTGGTGCAGTTCGCGACGCGGATGTTGCCCTCGGCGGCCGCCTGGAGGAAGCGCTCGACGCGTCCGCTCGAGTGCTCGGGGCCGGAGCCCTCGTAGCCGTGCGGCAGCAGCAGCGTGAGCCGCGAGGTCTGTCCCCACTTGGCCAGGCCCGAGACGAGGAACTGGTCGATGATCACCTGGGCGCTGTTCACGAAGTCGCCGAACTGGGCCTCCCACAGGACGAGCGCGTCGGGCGCCTGGACGCTGTAGCCGTACTCGAAGCCCAGGCACGCCTGTTCGGAAAGCGGGCTGTTGTGCAGCTCGAACGGCGCGTTCGCGTCGCGCAGGTGCTGGAGCGGGCTGTAGCGGTTGCCGGTCTTGGCGTCGTGCAGCACCGCGTGGCGCTGGCTGAACGTGCCGCGCTCGGAGTCCTGGCCGGTCAGCCGCACCGGCACGCCGAGCGCGAGCAGCGAGCCGAACGCCAGCGACTCCGCGTGCGCCCAGTCGATCGGGCCGCCCTCGGCGAGCGCCTCGCGGCGGCGCTCGAGCAGCGGCCGGAGCTTGCGGTGCAGGCTGAAGCCGTCGGGGAGGTGCAGGAGCTGCTCGCCGAGTGAGCTCAGCGTGTCCGCGGGAACGGTCGTCCGCGGCTCGCGGCTCATGGTGCGGTCCAGCTCGTGCGCACCGGTGTCGGGCGGGGCGCCGATGGACTCCTTGAGCTCGGCATGCGCCTTCGCCACCCGCTCGTAGGCCTCGGCCGCCATCCGCTCGGCCTCCTCCTGCGTGACCACGCCGTCCGCGACCAGCTGGTCGGCGTACAGCTTGCGCACCGGCGGATGCGTCTTGATCGTCGCGTACATCTGCGGCTGCGTGTACGCCGGCTCGTCCGTCTCGTTGTGGCCGAAGCGGCGGTAGCCGATCAGGTCGATGAGCGCGTCGCGGGCGAAGGTCTCGCGGTAGGCGTTCGCCAGCTTGACCGCCGAGATGCACGCCTCCACGTCGTCGGCGTTCACGTGGATGATCGGCATGTCGAAGCCCTTCGCGGGGTCCGACGCGTAGCGGGTCGAGCGCGCCTCGAACGGATCGGTCGTGAAGCCGAGCTGGTTGTTGGCGATCAGGTGGATCGTGCCGCCGGTGGAGTAGCCCGGGAGCGCCTGGAGGTTGAGGGTCTCGGAGACGATGCCCTGACCGGGGAAGGCGGCGTCGCCGTGGATCAGGACGGGCACGACCGCAGCCGGGTCGTGCGCGATCTCACGAGCCTTGCGAGTGGTCTGGTCGGCCCGCGCGCGGCCCTCGATCACCGGGTTCACGAACTCGAGGTGGCTGGGGTTCGGCGACAGCGTGACGGTCACGCTGCGGCCGGCCTTCGTCGGGTAGGTGCCGCTGGCGCCGTAGTGGTACTTCACGTCGCCGGTGCCGCCCTCGGGGGCGGCCGTCTCGACGGCGATCGTCTGCTCGCCCTCGAACTCGGCGAGGATGGCGGTGTAGGGGCGTCCGACCGTGTGGGCGAGCACGTTGAGCCGCCCGCGGTGGGCCATGCCGAGCACGATCTCGCGCGCGCCCGCCGCCGCCCCCAGCTCGATGGTCTCGTCGAGCATCGGCACGACGGAGTCGAGGCCCTCGATGGAGAACTGCTTCTTGCCGAGGAAGGCCTTGTGGAGGTAGTTCTCGAGCGCCTCCACCTCGGCGAGCCGCTCGAGCAGCTTGCAGCGCTCCTCCGAGCTGAGCGGCTGCCTGTAGGTGCCCGACTCGATCGCCTGCCGCAGCCACACGCGCTGCTCGTGGTCGGAGATGTGCTCGATCTCGTACGCGATCGTTCCGGTGTAGGTCTTGCGGAGCTCCGGGAGCGCTTCGGCGAACGTCTCGCCCGGCACGGCCACGCGCAGCACCGAGGCCGGGATGCGCCGCATCAGGTCGTCGTTCAGGCCGACCGTCGCGGGCTCGAGTGCTGGGTCGCCCACCGGCTCGGCTCCGAGCGGGTCGAGCCGCGCGGCGAGGTGGCCGTGCATCCGGTGCGCCTTCACGAGCGAGGTGGCGGCCTGCACCGCCTGGAGCAGCGCGGCGTCGGCCACCGGGGCCGCGTCGCTCGGGGCCGCGGGCGCCGTGGCGGCCGGGACCGGCTCGGCGGCGGTCACGCTCGGCGCGTCCGCCGGCGCCTCCACTCCCATCGCGGCGAACACCGAGTCGTAGAAGCCGTCCTCGCCCTGGAGCAGCTGGTCTATGCGGCGCAGGAACGCGCCCGACTCGGCGCCCTGGATCACGCGGTGGTCGTACGTCGAGGTCATGGTCATGACCTTCTGCACGCCCAGCTCGGCGAGTTTCGCCGGGTCGGCCGCCGTGAGGCCGGGCGGGTAGCCGATGGCGCCGGTGGCCACGATCGTGCCCTGTCCGGGCATGAGCCGCGGCACGCTCGCCACGGTGCCGATGCCGCCCGGGTTCGTGAGCGTGATGTTCGCGCCCTGGTAGGCGTCCGGCTGCAGCGTGTTGTCGCGCGCGCCCACGACCAGCTCGTCGTAGCGGGCCACGAAGTCGGTGAAGCTCAGCTCGCTCGCGTCGCGAAGGACCGGCACGACGAGCGAGCGGCTTCCGTCCTTGCGCTCGACATCGACCGCGAGGCCGAGGCTGACGTTGCCGGGGGTCACGCGCTGCGGCTTGCCGTCCTGCTCCGCGTAGGAGTGGCCCATGACCGGCATGTCGCGCGCCGCCTGGACGATCGCCCAGGCGATCAGATGCGTGAAGGACAGCTTCTTGCCGGCGGCCTTGAGCGCCTTGCGACGGGTGTCGAGGGCGTCCACGGGCAGGGTGCGGAAGCTCGTGGCGGTCGGGATCGACCGGCTCTCGTTCATGAACTTGACGAGCGTGGCCGCGGGGCCGCGGATGGGCTCGACCGCTGCGCCCGCCGGCGCCCCATTGCCCTCGACGGCGGCGAGAACGTCTTCCTTGGTCACCCGGCCGCGCGGTCCGGACCCGGTGATGCCGTCCACGTCGAGGCCGTGAGCGCTGGCTATGCGGGCGGCGACCGGAGTGGCATTGCCGCCGTTGCTCGCGGGTGCTTCGGCGGCCGGCTTGGTCTCCTTGACCTCCGCCTTCGGCTGCACCGAGCCGTTCGAGCCGCCCGTGCCGGGCGCGATCCGGCAGAGCACCGACCCGACGGGGATCGTCTGGTCGGCCTCCACGAGGATCTCGGCGATGGTCCCGGCAACAGGGCTGGGCACCTCGGCATCGACCTTGTCCGTGGAGATCTCGACGAGCGGGTCGTCCACGGCAACCGAGTCGCCGAGCGTCACCCGCCATTCGAGGACCGTTCCCTCGGCGACGGAGTCGCCCATCTCCGGGAACGTGACATCGACGGGCTCGGCGTCCGGGGTTTCGGGAGCCTCCGGGGTTTCCGGGGCCTCCGGCGCCGCCGCCGGCGCGTCGTTTCCGTCGTCAGGCTCTATCTCGCCGAGCACAGATCCCACCTGAACTGTCTCATCGGCTTCAGCGAGGATCTTTACAAGCGTTCCGGCTGTTGGGGCGGGAACTTCCGCGTCGACCTTGTCGGTGGATATCTCGACGAGCGGCTCGTCTGCCTCCACCCGGTCGCCCACCTGCTTGAGCCAGCCCAGCACCGTGCCCTCGGTGACCGACTCCCCCATCTGGGGCATGGTGATCTGGACGCTCGTGGCGCGGGTTGCCATCCCAATGCTCAACTGTAGCCTGACCGCGTTTCACCGCTAGCTTGTGGGCGGTGAGGACCATCCGCAGCGCTCTTGCGGTGGCCCTTGTCGTGATCGCGGTACTCGGCGGGGGACTGCTGGCGCTCGCCACCTACAGCGCCGAGCGCGACCTCAGCGTGGGCCGCATCGAGCTGTCCGTCGAGCCCTTCCACCCGGGTGCGCTCGACCTGTACGTCCCGCTCGTGGACTGGGGTGCGCGCTTCTCGGCGGTGCGCCTGCCCGCCAGGCTGAAGATCGACGTCAGGACGGTGGACCGAGACGCCGCCGAGCGGGTGGCGAACGGCGAGCTGCCGGACGTGCGGGCGGTGCGCCACGAGGCGCGCGACGCGGTGGCTGCCTACATCCGGGTGCTGCTGATGGTGGTGTTCCTCTGCGCGCTCGCCGCGGGTGTGATCGTGGCGCTTGCGGTGCGCGGGCGGGGCGCCCCGCGGCTGCGCTGGCTCTTCGCCGCGGCGGGCGGCACGGCGCTCGCCGGCGTGCTGGCGCTGTTCCTGCTGCTTCCTCCGCGCGGCGAGATCGCGGACCCCGAGTACTACGCGAACGGGCCCGACATCCCGGTGGCGCTGCGGACGATCGAGCGCGCGCAGGGCTCGGCCAAGGCGATCTCAGAGGAGCTGAACCAGCAGCTGGTGGGGCTCGCACAGCTGATCTCCTCGTCGTCGTCGCGGCAGCCGCCGAGCGAGCTGCGGAGCGCGGTGATCGCCTCGGACCTCCACAACAACCTCCTCGCGCTGCCGGCGCTGGACCGCGCGGTGGGCTCCCGGCCGCTCTTCTTCGTCGGCGACCTCACATCGAGCGGCTCGCCGTTCGAGTTCAACCTGGTGAGGCGGGTGGTGCGGATCGGCCACCCGTTCGTGTTCGTATCCGGCAACCACGACTCGGACGCGCTCGTGCGCCGGATGGCGCTCGCGGGCGGCATCGTGCTCACGCAGCGAGGGCGGCTGCGCGCCGATGGCGGCTACGGACCGGTGGTCGTGCGCGTCCGCGGCCTGCGCGTGGCCGGATACGCCGACCCGTTCGAGCGGAAGGCGAGCGAGCGCTTCAAGGGCACGAACGAGCCCACGCCCGACGCGGCCCAGCGCGAGGCATTCCGCGACTGGCTGCGGCCGCTGCTCGGACACGTGGACGTGGTGATGGTGCACGAGCCCCAGCTGGCCCGGGACGCCGCCGAGGAACTGCGCCGCATCCCCCCGAATCGTCCACTCGTGCTGCTCACGGGCCACACGCACATGGCGAGCTTCCACACGTCCACGAACTTCACCGAGATCAATGGCGGCACCGTGGGCGGCGGAGGCACCGGGAACTTCGAGAAGAACCAGCCATTCGGCCTCGCGCTGCTCTCCTACACGCGCGAGGACGGCTTCCAGCCGGCGGCAGCCGACCTCGTGGAGATCGACGCGCACGGCGGCTCCGCCCGCGCGCAGCGCTTCCGGATCGGGGAGTGATTCTTATACAGAGCTAACGCTGCTCTAAGGGTCGCTTGAGGAACGGCCGCGAGGCTCTCCCGCATGACGACCGCCCCGAGCACCAGGCGCAGACCCAGGCTCTCGACGCGAAACCTCACCGTGCGAATGATCGCGGCGTCGCTGGCAGCGGCCGGCGCGATCTTCGGCGGACTCGCGGTTCAGATGGCGAACGGGCACGATCCGGCGCTCGGGGCGCGCACGAGCAGCGCGCGGACCACCGCACAGGATTCGGGCGGCGCGCAGACCGGGGGATCCTCGCTGCAGCAGGACCAGTCCGGCGGCTCGGCCTCCGGCGTCGTGACGAGGGCCTCGTGATCCGCCAGCAGCAGCGCGTCACGCGCGAGCACCAGCGCAACTTCCAGCTGTTCGGGACGACCGTAAGCATCCTCGCCGGCGGCGAGCCGGCCGAGGGAGCGCCGCCGCCCGAGCTGGCGATCGCGGCCGCAGAGGCGGTGCTGCGCGCCTGCCATCTGGAGCTGAGCCGCTTCGATCCGGACAGCGAGCTCAGCCACCTGAACGCGGACCCGCAGCCGTCGCGGCTCAGCTCGCGGCTCACGGCGGGCGCGGTGGCCGCCGCGGTCCATGCGGCCGAACGCAGCGGCGGGCTCGTGGATCCGACTCTGATCGGGGCCCTGGAGGCCGCGGGCTACGCAGAGTCGCGCCGGGACGCCAAGCCGGCCTCGCTGGCGAATGCCCTGCGCGTGGCTCCTCCGCGGCGCCCGGCAGCCCCGTCGCACGGTGCGATGTGGCGGACGGTCTTCGCCGCGGGGCGGGAGATCCGGCGCCCGCCGGGCTTGCGGCTCGACCTCGGCGGGACCGCCAAGGGATTCGCCGCCGACCGCGCCGCGGCCTCGCTGGCCGGCCAGGGCGCGTTCGCGGTGGACGCCGGCGGCGACATCGTGCTGGGCGGGGTGGACGAGACGTCGCGGCGGGTCACCGTCGCGCATCCGCTCGACGACCTGCCCGCCCTCGAGTTCGACCTGGCCGCCGGAGCCGTGGCCACGAGCGGACTCGGTACGAGGATCTGGCGGACCGGCTCCGGCTTCGCGCACCACCTGCTCGACCCGTCGACAGGACGGCCGGCGTGGACCGGCGTGATCCAGGCCACCGCGGTCGGCTCGACCGGTCTCGAGGCGGAGACGCTTGCGAAGACGGCCCTGCTCCTCGGACCGCAGCGCGGGCTGCGCGTGCTCGAGCCGTGCGGCGGCGCACTCGTGCTGGACGACGGCCAGGTGCTGATCGCCGGGCCGCTGCGCGCGCGCGCCGTGGAGGTCGTGTGACGAACACGATCGATCCCGGCCAGCACATGTGGTGGCTGGCGAGCCGGTCGATGGGCGTGGTTGCGATGGCGCTCGTGTCGCTGTCGGTCGCGTTCGGGCTCGCCATGTCCGGGAAGCTGGTGCGCGGCCCCGGCGTGGCGGCGCGCATGCGCGCCACGCACGAGGCGCTCGCCCTGAGCGGTCTGCTGGCGATCGTTCTTCACGGGCTGCTGCTCCTGCCGGACACCTATCTGCGCCCCGGCCTCGCCGGAATCGCGATCCCGTTCGTGGCCTCCCACCGGCCGGTCTGGACCGGGCTCGGCGTCACCGCCGGATGGATGTCAGCGGTGATCACACTGAGCTTCTACGTGCGCAGCCGGATCGGGGTGAGGACGTGGCGGCGACTGCACCGGTGGACGCTCGCCGTCTGGGGCCTCGGCATTGTCCACACGCTCGGCTCCGGAACCGATGCGGGCGCCGGCTGGCTGCTGGCGATGCTCGCGATCACGACCGTGCCCGTGCTCGTCGCGGGCGCCCACCGGATCCACACACGCGGCCTCGGACCGCTGACTGCAGCCCCATGACCTGACCGACCTCCCCCGACCGACTTCCCCGCCCCGAGCTTCCCCCGCCGGGCGCGTCGCCACCAACCCCCCACCCGCGCGGCGCGCCCGGCCCCCGGGATCAGCGCCGCCTGCCCTTCCCCCGCATGGGAGGCTTCGCCCCCATGGACCGGCGGCGGAAGTTCTGGGGCTGGGGCTTCGAGGACCAGCAGCCGCCGGACGACCAGGTCGCGGCGGCCGGCGCCGGGGCGCGCGAACACCTCGGCTTCGCGCCGGCCGAGGTCGAGCGGCCCGCACGCCTCGAGGAGATCGAGCTCCGTTCTCCGCGGATCGAGCCGCCCGGCTCGCTTGCGCACATCTGCGCCACCGACCGATACGAGCGCGTCACCCACTCGTACGGAAAGGCCTACCGCGACATCGTCCGCGCCTTCCGTGGTCGCTTCGAGAACCCGCCGGACGTGGTGGCGCGGCCGGCCGGCGAGGCGGACGTCGAGCGGGTCCTCGCCTGGTGCGAGGAGGCCGGCGCCGCCGCGATCCCGTTCGGCGGCGGCACGAGCGTCGTCGGCGGAGTCGAGCCGCCGCCGGACCGTCCGGCGGTGTCGATCGACCTCGGCGCGCTCGACCGGGTGCTCGAGGTGGACGAGGTCTCCCGCGCGGCGCGGATCCAGGCGGGCGTGCTCGGGCCGGCGCTCGAGGACCAGCTGCGCGACCGCGGCCACACGCTCCGCCACTTTCCGCAGTCGTTCGAGTACTCGACGCTGGGCGGCTGGATCGCCACCCGCGCGGGCGGCCACTTCGCGACGCTGTACACGCACATCGACGACCTCGTGGAGTCGGTACGAGCGGTGACGCCGCGCGGCCTATGGGAGAGCCGCCGCCTGCCCGGGTCGGGCGCGGGCCCGAGCCCGGACAGGATGCTGATCGGCTCCGAGGGCGTCCTCGGGGTGATCACCGAGGCATGGATGAGGGTGCAGGTGGCGCCGGCCTTCCGCGAGTCGGCCGGGGTGACCTTCGACTCGTTCGAATCCGGCGCCGAGGCCGTGCGCGCCCTGTCACAGTCCGGCCTCCACCCGTCGAACTGCCGCCTCCTCGACGGCGACGAGGCCGCCCTGACCGGCGCGCTGCCGCAGGAGGGCGACGACCGGCCCGCCCTGCTGGTCCTGGGCTTCGAATCGGCCGACCACGACCTGGCGCCCTGGATGAGCCGGGCACTGGAGCTCTGCGAGGACCACGGCGGCCGGCAGCGGAGCGGCACGCACAGCGGCGGCAGCGGAGCGTCCGGCGGCGGCACCGGAGCGTCCGGCGGCGGCAGCGGCTCGTCCGGCGGCGGCACCAGCTCGTCCGGCGGCGGCACCGGCTCGCGCGGTTCCGCCGAGGGCGCCTGGCGCGATGCCTTCCTTCAGGCGCCCTATCTCCGGGACACGCTCGTCGCCGCGGGTGTCTTCGCCGAGACGTTCGAGACCGCGGTCACGTGGGACCGCCTTCCCGATCTCGTCGCGACCGTCAAGGAGCGCGCGCGCGAGGCACTGGACGGCGACGGGACGGTGACGTGCAGGCTCACGCACGTCTATCCCGACGGCGCGGCGCCCTACTTCACCGCCCTAGCTCCCGCCCGCCGCGGCGAGGAGCTCGCCCAGTGGGACGAGGTGAAGACGGCGATCTCGGAGGTGATCCACTCCGGCGGCGGGACGATCACGCACCATCACGCCGTCGGCCGCGACCACCGGCCCTGGTACGACCGCCAGCGACCCCAGCCGTTCGCGGCGGCGCTCCGGGCGGCGAAGGCGGCCGTGGACCCGGGCGGGATCCTGAACCCGGGCGTGCTCATGGATCCCTGATTCGCCGAATCGGTCCGAACGGCGGCAGTTAGGGGTCCGGCGATGTGGGGTTGGTCGACTTTCCTGGTCATATGCCCAGGTAAAGCGCCCGACCCACGGCTGAAAGGATTCCCCGATGGCCCCTCGCCGCCGCGAACTGGCCCGCGCCGACCGGGTGCTCCCCGGGCTGTGGCGGCTTCGGCTTCCGCTGCCCTGGCCGGGGGTCCCGCACGGCAACGCGTACGCCATCGCCGCGGGTGACGGCATCGTCCTGGTCGACACGGGCCTTCACGAACCAGGCTCGCTCCGCCAGCTCGAGCTCGCGCTCGGCCAGGCGAACCTCAACCTCGACCTCGTGCGGCTGGTGGTCTGCACCCACGCACACTCGGACCACTACGGCCAGGCGGCGCCGATCATGGAGCGGAGCGGCGCGCCGCTCTGGATGCACCCGAACCACGAGCACATGACGAAGGCGGCCGAGGACCCGGAGCGCACGTTCGAGCGCCGCTTCGAGATCGCCCGTCAGTCGGGCGTCCCGGCCGAGACGCTGGCCGCCTACCGCGAGGCGCGCGGCGGGGAGAAGTTCGGCATCGCCGAGATCGTCATGCCGGACCGGGAGCTTCTGCCCGGTGTGGAGGTCGACACCGACCTGGGCGCATGGCAGGTGCACGAGACGCCCGGGCACGCGCCGTCGCATGTGGTCCTCCACCAGCCCGAGCGAGGCCTCCTCCTGTCCGGCGACCACCTGCTCGGGCGCGTGTCGCTCTACTACGACCTCGGCTACACGCCCGACCCCGCGGGCGAGTTCCTGAACAGCCTCGACGTCGTGGACCGGCTCGAGGTGCAGCTCGTCCTCGCCGGCCACGGCCGTCCGGTGCGCGAGGCGCGCCGGCTCACCGAGGCGAACCGGCGGACGATCCACGAGCGCATGCACCGCCTGCGCGCGGCGCTCGCGGAGGGCCCGCGCACGGCGTTCGACCTCGTGCCGGACATGTGGGTCGACGTGAACCTCCCGAAGCCGCTCATGGTCGGCTGGGGCCTGACCGAGGCGCTCTGCTACCTGAACCACATGGAGCTGGCAGGAGAGGTCGAGCGGCTAGACGGCGAGGGGCCGGAGCGCTGGCAGCTGGTCCGCTGAGAGTGTGACCCAAATCACATTAAGCGGAGCGAGCACTCCGCTACTCTCGCTGGGATGAACCGGAGCGAACACTCTCACTTCAATCCCTGGCTCGCCCTCGTCGTCGTCTGCCTCGGCCAGTTCATGGTCGTGCTCGACGCGACCATCGTGAATGTCGCTCTCCCGGCGATCAAGTCGGACCTGCACATCTCCGCGGCGAACCTCCAGTGGATCGTCAACGCCTACACGCTGCTGTTCGGCGGCTTCCTGCTGCTCGGCGGCCGGCTGGCCGACCTGTTCGGCCGGCGGAACCTCTTCCTCGGCGGTGTCGTGCTGTTCTCGGCGGCGTCGCTCGTGAACGGGCTCGCGTCGTCTGAGGAGATGCTGATCGGCGCCCGCGCCGCTCAGGGTCTCGGCGCCGCGCTGATGTCGCCCGCCGCGCTCGCGGTGATCACGACCACCTTCTCGGAGGGCGCCGAGCGCACCAAGGCGCTCTCGATCTGGGCGGCGATCGCCTCAGGCGGAAGTGCCGTGGGCCTTCTCCTCGGCGGCATCCTGACGGAGACCCTCTCCTGGGAGTGGATCTTCTTCATCAACGTCCCCATCGGCGTGGCGATCATCTTCGCCGCGCTCCGGTTCGTGCCGAACTCCCGTGTCGAGGGCGGCAGCCGCCACTTCGACCTCGTGGGCGCGATCTCGGTGACATCCGGGCTGCTCGTGCTCGTGTACGCGATCGTGAAGGCGCAGGAGTGGGGGTGGACCTCCGGGTCCACGCTCGGGCTCGCGGCGCTCGCGGTCGCACTGCTCGGGGCGTTCGTCTGGATCGAGGGCCGCTCGCCCATGCCGCTCGTCCGGCTCAGCCTGTTCCGGCTGCGCTCGCTGGCGGCGGCCAACGGCGTGCTCCTCCTCGTGATCGGCGGAATGTTCGGGATGTTCTTCTTCGCGTCGCTCTACCTCCAGGGAATCCTGGGGTACTCGGCGCTGACGACCGGCTTCGCGTTCCTGCCGGTGACCGTCGGGATCGCGCTCGGGGCCGTGACCGCGCAGCAGCTCGTGCCGAAGGTGGGCGTGCGCCCGATCGCGCTCACCGGGCTCAGCGCCGCGGCCGCCGGCCTGACGATCCTCGGAGTCACGACCGAGGTGGACGGCACCTATCTGGGCGCTCTCAGCGGGCTGCTTCCCATGTCGATCGGCATGGGCGCGATGTTCGTCTCGCTGACGCTCGTGGCCACGACGAACGTGGACGAGAACGACGCGGGGCTCGCATCGGGCATCTTCAACACCTCGCAGCAGGTGGGCGGGGCGCTCGGGCTCGCCGTGCTGTCCACGCTCGCCAACGACCGGACCAAGTCGATCCTCTCCGACATCGTCGGAGCACCGACCCACGGTCAGGTCCAGGGCGCGCTCGTGGACGGCTACCAGCTCGCGTTCTTTGCGTCGGCGGCGCTGCTGGCGGTGGGCGCCGCGCTGCTCGGCGTATTGCTAAGGCAGCGCGACGTTGCGAGGATCGATGCCGGAGATGCGGTCCCAGTCCCCGCCTAGCGCCCTGCGCGCAGACGCCGCTCGCAACCGCGAGCGGATCATCGCCGCGGCGGCGGCGGTCTTCGCGGAGCGCGGCCTCGACGCCGCGACCGCGGAGATCGCCCACCGCGCCGGCGTGGGGGAGGCGACGCTGTTCCGCCGCTTCCCGACGAAGGACGACCTGATCGACGCGGTCATCGAGACGCGGATGGAGGAGGTCGCCGTTCTCGCCGACGCGGCCGCCGATCACCCGGATCCGGCGGTGGCGCTCGAGCGCTTCATGGCCGATCTGGTGAAGCAGTTCAGCCGCGACAAGGGCTTCTTCGAGGCGGCCGGCGAGCGGTGCATGAACGATCCACGGTTTCAGCCGCTGCGGGAGCGAGCGCTGGAGGCGGCGGGCCGGCTGCTGCGGCGGGCCCAGGAGGCCGGTGCCGTGCGGACGGACCTCTCGCCGTCGGATGTGACCTTCCTCGCCGGCAGCGCGATGTACGCGATGGAGGTCTCCAAGCCGGGCCTCCGCGAGGACCTGTGGAAGCGCTACCTCCGCGTGATCCTGGACGGCATGAAGCCCGAGGGCGCCTCGAAGCTGCGGCCAGGCGCGCCGAAGGTCCTCTAGACGGCGGCCTTCGCGCGCGTCCAGGGATGGGCCGCGCGCAGCGCCGCGAGGATCGCCCGTGTTGCCGGCGAGCGGTTCAGCGTGTAGAAGTGGATGCCGGGCGCGCCCCGCGCCAGGAGATCGGAGCACTGGAGGGTCGCGTAAGCGACCCCGAGCTCTGCAACCGCTTCCGGGTCGTCGGCGCGCCCGGTCAGCTGCTGCTCCAGCTCCTCGGGAATCGTGGCGCCGCACATGTCCGTGAAGCGGTGGATCTGCCCGTAGTTGGTGATCGGCATGATCCCCGGGATGATCGGCACCTCGATGCCGGCCTCGCGCGCGGCCTCCACGTATTCGAAGTAGACCTCGTTGTCGAAGAAGAGCTGGGTGATGAGGAACTCGGCGCCGGCGTCGATCTTCTCCCGTGCGTAGCGAAGGTCGCTGGCCCGGTCGGGCGCATCGAGGTGCACCTCCGGGAAGCCCGCGGCGCCGACGCAGAAGTCGAACCGCTCCTTGATCAGCCGGATCAGCTCGACCGAGTAGGACAACCCGCCCGGGTGCGGCCGCCAGGCGGCCTCGCCGCGGGGCGGGTCACCGCGAAGAGCGAGCACGTTCTGGATCCCGGCCGCCTGGATCTCCTCGAGCAGCTCGACCAGCCGCTCGCGCGGCTCGCCGACGCACGAGAGATGCGCCATCGCCTCGATGCCGTGGTCGCGCTTGATCGTCTTCGTGATCTCGACGGTC
>DASUYU010000070.1:0-2832 GCA_036377235.1 Thermoleophilaceae bacterium | reverse complement strand
GCGATCGTCGACCCGCTCTGGGTCGTGGTCGACGTGAACCGGGTCCAGCAGCTCGGTGCGGATCTTCGCGGGGAGCGGAAGGTGCGTCGGAATCGTCTCGATCGTCAGGCCGAACGGGAAGCCGAGCACGATCGGCAGTCTCGAGCCGCGCAGCTTCGTCTTCAGCCCGCTGACGCGGTCGAGTCCGTTCGCGATCCACCGGCCCTCGGAGACGACGAACGCGGTGTCGTGCCCGCCGACGCTGGCCACGGGAACGATCGGCACGCCTGAGCGGATCGCGGTGCGCACGAAGCCCATCCGTCCGCCCAGGACCGCCTCGTCGCGCCTGCGCCAGCTGCGCATCGCGTCGACGTCTCCCCCCGGCCAGATGACCACGTCGCACCCGGCCTCGAGCGCTGCGCTCACGCCTTCGCGGGAGGCTGGGATCACGCCGGCCTGGCGGAAGTAATCGCCGAGTCCGGGCGTCGCCATCAGGACATCGTGAGCGGTCGCGTGAAGCACGCGCTCGGTGCCGAATCGCCGCCACCAGTCGAACACGAACGTCCACGCGTCCATCGTCAGCGACCCTCCTGAATGATTCCCGATCAGCAGTGAGGTCTCCTCGGGCAGTCGCTCCCAACCGGACGTCTCGAGCCGGAAGTAGTACTTGCACAGGGCGTCCCAGACGGGCTTCTGAGCCCGCATCAGGGGCTGATTGGGGCCCTCGAGGGCGTGTTCGGTGGCGGCGGCGACGCGCCGGCCGATGAGGCCTTCGATGCCCCGTTTGGATTGGCGCTCGGCGCCGTGGGACTGGGGCAGCACGGGCTGCCCCGCTTGCGCGGGCGGTGCTTCGAAGCTGGTGGCCATGAGGACGTCGCCGATCATTCGCAGAGATCCGAGGTTCGCCCGTCGAGCGGGCCGTGACATCGGGACGAGACCCCCGATCTCATGCGGAAGACCCCACAGCAGGCGGGTAGTTCCTACGTACCGCGGCGCGCTCATCCACCGATGCCGACCGGCGGAGCCGCGCGTAGCGTGACCCGGAGCGATCCGAGGAGCCGCGATGCCCGGCCACGACCAGCTGACGGCGCTCGACGCCGCGTTCCTGGAGCTCGAGCAGGCTGACGACGGCGCGCTGATGCACATCGGCGCCGCGCTCGTGTTCGACCCGCGCCCCGGCGGTGGCGCACCGGCCATCGGGGAGGTGCGCGAGCACCTCGGACAACGCCTGGAGCTGTTGCCTCGCTACCGCCAGAAGCTCGGCGCACCCCGCACCGGTGGACTCGCCTGGCCGTCCTGGGAGCGCGATCAGCGGTTCGAGCTGGATGCGCACGTCCGTCATGCGACGCTCCCCTCGCCCGGGGACGAACCCGAGTTCCTGGACTGGATCTCGGACTTCTACTCGCATCGCCTGGACCGCGGCCGTCCGCTGTGGGAGATGGTGCTGCTCGATGGTCTGGCAGGCGGGCGTTGGGCGTTGGTGTCGAAGACCCACCATTGCCTGGTCGACGGCGTCGGCTCAGTCGACGTCGTCGACCTGCTGCTCGGCGCGGAGCCCGTTCCCCGCGAGCCATCGGCGCCCCATGTGCCGTTGTCGGGCCTGGCGTGGCTCGGATGGCTGCAGCATCCACCGGAGCCCGTCGGCCAGGTGGCCGGCGCCAGCCTCGCGGCGGCGCGGGCCGGCGCGCACGCCCTGCTGCATCCGCGTGAGGCGTTGGAACGCTCGCGGGCGGTCATCGATCTGCTCGTCCGTGACGAGCTGATCGCGGCGCCGCGCTCGAGCCTGAACGTCGCGATCGGCGCGACCCGGCGGATCGCGACCGTCCACGTCGAGCTCGAGGAGCTGCAGCAGGTCCGTTCCGCACTCGGGGGCACGGTCAACGACGTCCTGCTGTGTGCCGCCACCGGCGCGTTGCGCGCGCTGCTGCTCGAGCGCGGCGAGGACCCACCGCGCCAGGGATTGCGCGCGATGGTGCCGGTGAACATCCGCGGCGAGGGAGACCGCGGCGAGCTTGGCAACAAGGTCTCCTCCCTGTTCGTCGAGCTGCCGGTGGCGGAGGCCGACCCGCTGCGCCGCTACGAGATGGTGCGCGCCACGGCGCAGGAGCGCAAGGCCGGCGGGCAGGCGCTGGCCGCCGGCGCGGTGACCGGGCTGACCGAGCTCGCGCCGCCGGTGCTCCACGCGGGCCTCGCGCGGGCGATGTCCGCGAAGCGGTTGTTCAATGTCACGATCACCAACATCCCCGGCTCGCCGCAGCGCGCCTACGCCTTCGGCGCGCCGCTGGTCGATGTCGTGCCGATCGTGCCGCTCGCGGCCGAGCATGCGGTCGCGATCGCCGTCGTCTCCTACGCCGGCGGCGTGACGTTCGGGCTCTACGCCGATCGCGCCGCCGTGCCCGACCTCGATGTCCTCAGAGATGCCCTCGCGACCTCCGTGGCCGAGCTTGCGGCGCTGGCGCAGGCGCAGGCGACAGCGCCCGAACGGCCGTGAGCGGCCCCTGCGCGCCCCGCGCATCGGCGCCTCCGTACTTCCCCGCGGTCCCTCTGCGCCGATCCCCGATGAACGGGACAGCCCCGCCCGCCGATGATGGAGCCGCTGACTGACGTCCCCAGGAGGAACCGCGAACATGGCAAGCACCGTCCCCCAATCCGAAGCAACGCCCACCCCGAGCACCACCTATCGCGCGGCGGTCGTCCATGACTTCCACGGCCCGCTGACGGTCGAGGAAGTGGTGCCACGCGAGCTGGAGCCCGGCCAGGTTCGGGTCAAGGTGGAGGCGTCCGGCCTCTGCCACACCGACATCCACGCCGCCCACGGCGACTGGCCCGTCAAGCCGTCTCCCCCGTTCGTCC
>DASUYU010000069.1:0-11246 GCA_036377235.1 Thermoleophilaceae bacterium | reverse complement strand
GCCGATCGCCGCGCGTGTCTCGTCGCGGTGGCTTCCCCGTCCGGGGCGCCCGCGCAGCAGGACGTCTCGCGCTGCGGCCAGGTAGCCGCGGAAGTGGGAGAAGCGCTCCTTGACGAGCGGCACGGTCTCTTCGTCGCGGTGCAGGTTCTCGAGCATCCGCTCCGTGCGGCGGTAGAAGGCGTAGAGCTCGGTGAGCGCCGTGCGCAGGCGCTCGTCCGGATCCTCGACGGCGCCCCAGGCCTCGATGTCCGGCACGGGATTCGCCGCCTCCCAGTGAGACGAGCAGGCGTCGAACAGGGCCGCCTCGTCGGGGAAGTGCCGGTACACGGTGGAGCGGCGCACGCCGGCTCGCTCGGCGATCGCGCTGATCGACGTGCGCGCCGGGCCGACCGTGCCGTGCAGCTCCACAGCGGTCTCCGTGATGCGCCGCCGCGTCTCGGCCTCCGACTCCGCGCGGCGCTTCTTCTCGTACTTGCGTGTTTCGGTGGTCATAGGTGTCCAATGAATGTTGACACATGGATCAAGGGGTGTTAGAACTTTCGCAAGACACAACTGTCCAATGAAAGGAAGAGCGAGATGGAGACCACCGCGGCACCCAAGATCGTCGGCCCGTATGACGCCCAGGAGGGCTTCCTCGGAAGCATCGGCGTCCGGTTCATCATCGACGGAGCCGAGGCCGGCGACCGCCTGTCGCTCGTCGATCACTCCATGTCGCCGCGGGCTCTGGCCGCCCCGCTCCACAAGCACACTCGCGAGGACGAGTACAGCTTCGTTCTCGAGGGCCGCATGGGGGCGCTGCTCGGCGACGACGTCGTCGAGGCCGGCCCGGGCGACCTCGTCCACAAGCCCCGCGACCAGTGGCACACGTTCTGGAACGCGGGCGACGAGCCGTGCCGGATCCTCGAGATCATCTCCCCGGCAGGGTTCGAGGAGTTCTTCCGCGAGCTCTCAGACCTCGGCGGTGCGCTCAAGGCCGACCCGGCAGACCTCGCGGCCGTCAACGAGCGCTACGGCCTCCTGATGCAGCCGGATTCGGTCCCCGGGCTGCTCGAGCGCTTCGGGCTCGTGATCGGCGAGCATCTGAAGGGCGGCTGGACCCCCTAGCCGGCCAGTGCCGGGGCGCGCTCGCCGGACAGCACGGCGTCGAGCGCGTCCAGCACCCGGTCTGCGGTCTCCATCGACGCGTTCCGGCCCATCAGGCCGATCCGCCACATGGCGGGCGCGTCGGGCCCGAGCCCGCCGCCGATCTCGATGCCGTGCTCGCGCAGGATGCGGGTCTGGACGGCCTTGCCGTCAACGCCCGCCGGCACGCGCACCGCGGTGAGCGGCGCGAGGCGGTGGTCCGCGTCCGCGAGGAGCTCGAGGCCGCGCGATTCCACCGCAGCCTGGAGGTGCTGGGCGGCATCGGCGTGCCGTTGCCAGCGCGCCTCGAGCCCCTCGGTCAGGACGCTTCGGAGCGCCTCGTGCAGCGCGTAGATGCCGAGGATCGGCGCCGTGTGGTGGTACGTCACGGGGCGGTCGATCCAGTAGCGCTCCAGCAGAAGCAGGTCGAAGGAGAAGGGCACCGGCGTGCGCCGCGAGCGGAGCCGCTCGAGCGCCCGCTCGGACACCGCGACGGGCGACATCCCGGGCGGCGCGGCGAGGCACTTCTGGGTGCACGAGTAGGCGAAGTCCACTCCCCACGCCCCCACGTCGAGCGGCACGCCGGCGAGCGACGTCACGCAGTCGGCCATCAGGAGCACGTCACGGTCGCGCAGCGCGCCGCCGAGCTCCGCGAGCGGGTGCTCCACGCCGGTGGAGGTCTCGGCGTGCACCACGGCCACCATCCGGGCGCCTGGGTGGCGGTCGAGCTCCTGTATGAGCGCATCGTTCGAGACGCACTCCCCCCAGTCAGCGTCGACCGCCACCACCTCGGCGCCGTGACGGCGCGCGATCTCCGAGATGCGCCGGCCGAAGAAGCCGCACTGGGCGACGATCACGGTGTCGCCGGGCTCGAGCAGGTTCGTGATGCCCGTCTCCATCCCGGCGGTTCCGGTGCAGTGCAGCGGCAGGACGAGCCCGCCCGGCATGCGGTAGACGCGCCGCAGGATCGCGACGACGTCGAGCAGGATGTCGTGCAGGTCGGGGTCGAGGTGGCCGAGCATCGGGCGGCGCATCGCGTCGAGCACCGCCGGGTCCACGTTCGTCGGGCCGGGGCCGCACAGGAGTCGCTCCGGCGGCTGGAGCTGGGGGAGGTCCATGCGCCTCAGGGTGCCTCAAGAACACCGTGAGCACAAGCTAAGAGTTTTGCGAAACACATAGACAAATTTCTCTAAGAATTCTTGCCGGATCCGGCGACCGCCGCTCTACTGCCGGCATGACGCCCAAGAAGACCCGTCTCCACCGCTCCGAGCTCGCCGTTCCCGGCAGCAACGTACGGATGCTCGAAAAGGCGCCGTCGCTCGGCGCCGACGTGGTCATGCTCGACCTCGAGGACGCCGTCGCGCCCGACGACAAGGAGCAGGCGCGCATCAACCTCGTGGACGCGCTGCGCGAGCAGGACTGGTCGCGCTGCTCGGTGTCCGTCCGGATCAACGGGCTCGACACCCACTGGTGCTACCGCGACATCGTCGACGTGGTCGAGCAGGCGGGCGAGCACGTGGACGCCATCGTCATCCCCAAGGTCAGCGGCGCCGGCGACGTGCATCTCGTTGCCACCCTCCTCACGCAGATCGAGGAGGCGATGGGGCTCGAGCGGAAGATCGGACTGGCGGTCCTGATCGAGACCGCGATCGGCATGGTGAAGGTGGACGAGGTCGCCCAGGCGTGCCCCGACCGCATGGAGGCGATGATCTTCGGCGTCGCGGACTACGCGGCGTCGCTCCAGAGCCACACGGCTTCGATCGGCGGGGTGGACGAGAACTACTCGGTCCTCACCGACTCGAACGGGTCCGAGGAGCGCGACCGACACTGGGGCGACCAGTGGCATTACCCGCTCGCGCGCATCGCGGTCACGTGCCGCGCCTACGGCCTCCGCCCGATCGACGGCCCGTACGGCGACTTCACCGACCCGGAGGGCTACCTCGCCGCCGCGCGCCGTTCCGCCGTGCTCGGCTACGAGGGCAAGTGGGCGATCCACCCCTCCCAGATCCCGCTCGCGAACGAGGTGTACACGCCCGCACCGCGGCTCGTGGAGCGCACCCGCCGGATCATCGAGGCGATGCGCGAGGCAGCGGCAGAGGGGAAGGGCGCGGTCTCGCTCGACGGCCGCCTCATCGACGCCGCCTCGATTCGCATGGCCGAGAACCTGCTGGCGAAGCTCGAGCAGATCGAGGCCCGTGACCCGCTGGCGGTGGCGCCCGCGCCCGCGGCGGCGCCCCCGGAGACGGCCGCCGTCTAGTGGAGAGCGCCGCCGACCTCCAAGCCGCCTGCCGCGAGCTGCTTCCGTCGAGCTACGGAAGGGTCCGCCGGGAGACCGAGCGGTGGGCGATGCTCACGCGCGGCTGCCTCCAGCGGTGGCCCGTGGAGCGGACCGGTGAGCCGGGGCCGCCGGCGGCCGAGCGATTCGACGAGGTCGGCCTCCGTCTCCTGCTCGACCCGGACGCGGACCCCGGCAGCGTGATCGTGACCGGCGTGGAACGGCCGTCCGACATGCTGTGCGCGCTCTGGCTCGCACGCCGTAGCGGGCTGTTCCTGGCCGGCGCGGCCGCCCGCGGTGCGGCGGGCTCCCGGTCGAGGCTCGGCCTCGTTCCGTCCTTCAAGCCGGCCGCGCTCCCTCACGCGGCGTACACGCTCGCCACGCTCTACGCGAACGCGGCCTACAAGCAGCACCTCGCTGCGCGCGGGAACGCGCAGCGGGTGCAGCTCGAGACGGGCGAAGGGGAGGTCCACGAGCGGCTGGCCCGCCAGGCGCGCTCGTGGGGCGTCGAGCTCTCGGTCTAGCCGAACGTGTTGCTGCCCGAGTAGCGGAGTGAGCCGGGGGTCGTGAGCTGCTCGCCGGTCTCGAGCAGCGTCTTCAGGCCCGACAGGATCATCGGCCAGCCGCCGTAGATCTCGCCATTGGCGCCCTCGCGGAGCTGGTCGTGGGTGACCGTCAGACGGCACGAGTCCTCGACCTGCTCGATGTCCCAGGTCACGCGTGAGGTGCCCTCGGCCTTCACCTCGTCGCTCCAGAGCGCGTTGAAGCTCTGGACCAGCCGGTTGGGCGGGTCGACCTCGAGGTTCTCGCCCTCGGCGATCTCCACGCCGGCCTCGGGGTGCACGGCCTTGTAATGCGAGCCGTTCGTCCAATCGGACTCGGCCCCGACGCCGAAGCTGTACTGGCGCCGCATCTCCGGGTTCGTGATCGCCTCCCAGAGCTGGTCGGGCGTCGTCTTGATGTAGATCTCGAAAACCTTCTCCATTGTCCTGTCCTCCAGGTTTCTCTTGAGGCCCGTCAGCGTTGCGGCCCAGGGCTCTGCGTACTTGCTCACCCACCGGTCGTGGACGAGCCGAATCGGGACGGGGTTCAGGAAGTGGAGCTTCTCGCGGCCGCGTCGCTTCGTGACCACCAGGTTCGCCTCCTCCAGCACCTTCAGGTGCTTCATCACGCCGAAGCGCGACATGGGGAGCCGCTCCTCGAGCGCCGTCAGCGTCTGCCCGTCCTCTCTGAAGAGCTCGTCGAGCAGGCTGCGGCGAGTGGGGTCCGCCAGCGCCCTGAACACGTCGTCCATGCTCGGGATAATACGTGACCAATTGGTCACATGTCAAGCGGCGAGCTCTTCGACCTCCGGTTGCAGCCTGATCGGCGTGTCGTCGTCGAAGATGAGGAGGCCGCGGCCCTCGACCAGCGAGTACGCGGTGCCGTCCGGCGTGATGTCCACCTCGATCGTCTGGCCGCGCACCTGCACGCGGAAGCGCAGGCGGGTCCAGCCGTCGGGGAGACGGGGCTTGAAGTGCACCTCGCCGTCCGAGTCGCGCAGGCCCCCGAAGCCGGCCACGAGAGCGAGCCAGGTGCCGCCGCACGAGGCGATGTGGATGCCGTCGGCGGTGTTGGCGTGCGTGTCGAGCAGGTCGACCGACAGCGCTTCGAGGAAATAGCCGAGCGCGGCGTCGTCGTACCCGACCTCAGCGGCCACGACGCTCTGGATGCAGGCCGAGAGGCTCGAGTCGCCGGTGGTGAGCGCGTCGTAGTAGTCGAACGTGCGCCGCTTCTCTTCCTCCGAGAAGTGGTGGCCCACGAGATAGGTGGCGAGCACCACGTCCGTCTGCTTGATCACCTGGTGGCGGTACAGCTCGAGCGGGTGGTAGTTGAGGAGCAGCGGGTAGTTCTCGGGCGGCGTGTTGTCGAAGTCCCAGCGCTTGCGCTCGAGGAAGCGCTCGTCCTGGAGCACGATGCCGAGCTCCTCGTGGCGGGGCACGAACATGAGCTCCGCCGCGCGGCGCCAGCCGTCGATCTCGTCGTCGGTGAGGCCCGTCGACGCGACCAGGTCCGCGTAGGTGTACGCGTCCGCGCCGCGTAGCCACTCCGTGATCCGCACCGCGATCTCGAGGTTCTCCTTCGCCATCAGGTTCGTGTACGCGTTGTTGTCCACGACCGTCGTGTACTCGTCGGGCCCGGTCACGCCCATGATCGAGAAGCGGCCGTCACGGCGCTCGTCGAAGTAGCCGAGCTCCATCCAGAAGCGGGCGGTCTCGACGAGCACCTCGGCGCCCTGGTCGAGCATGAAGCCGAGGTCGCCGGTCACGCGGTTGTACTGGTGCATCGCGTACGCGATGTCGGCGTTGATGTGGTACTGCGCGGTGCCCGCGGCGTACCAGGCGGACGCCTCGTCGCCCGAGATCGTGCGCCACGGATAGAGCGCGCCGGCGTGGCCCACCTCGCGCGCCCGCCTGCGGGCGGCGTCAAGCATCCCGACGCGGAACTCGAGCACCTGCTTCGCCCACTGCGGGTTCGTGTGGGCGAGGAAGGGCACCACGTACACCTCGGTGTCCCAGAAGTAGTGGCCCTCGTAGCCGCGGCCGGTCACGCCCTTCGCGGGCACGCCGAGGCCCTCGCCGCGAGCGGTGGCCTGCATGAGCTGGAACAGGTTGAAGCGCACGGCGAGCTGGATGTCGGGCGCGCCGTCCACCTCGATGTCGCTGCGGCGCCAGAACTCGGCGACGTCGCGGCGCTGGGCCTCCTGGACGCCGTCGTAGCCTGCGCGGAGAGCGCGGTCGAGCGTGCGCCTCGCGCGCGCGGCCAGGCGGCCGTTCTGGTCCGAGTCGCCCCAGTGGTAGGCGGCGAACTTCGACAGGCGAAGCGACTGGCCGGCCTCGAGGTCCGCGAGTACCACCACGGCGGCGTGGTCGTCGCCCGCGCTCGACTCGACGGTGGTGGCCGCGCCGGACTCGACGGCGTGGTCGATCCCGCACGCCAGCCGGAGCCCGCTGTTGCGCGTCTCGAGCTGCAGGAGCGCACGGGCGCAGTCGGCCTCCGCCGCCACCGGCACGAGCGGCTTCTCGCCGAACGCCTTGGCGCGACGCGGGTCGTCAGAGGCGACCCCCGGCTCCTCGATCGTCAGCTCGGAGCTGATGGCGATCTCGGCGCCGCCGTCGAGAGCGGTGACCTCGTAGTCGAGCGCGACGAGGTGCCGGTGCTCGAGCGACGCGAGCCGGCGCGAGCGGACGAGCAGCCGCGTGCCACGTGGCGTCTCGAGCTCGAGCTCGCGGCTGAGGACGGCGGTGCGCATGTCGAGCGTGCGCTCGAAGCGAAGCAGCCGGGCCGTCTCGAGCTCGAACGGCTCGTCGTCGACGAACAGCCGTATCACGGAGCAGTCGGGGGCCTGCACGATCGTCTGGCCTGTGCGGGCGAGCCCGTAGGCGTCCTCGGGATAGACGATCGGCCAGGTCTCGTGGAAGCCGTTCAGCGCCAGCCCGGTCTCGTGGGCGGGGGCGCCCTCCTCCGGGGTGCCGCGCACCCCGAGGTAGCCGTTGGCCACCGCGAACACGGACTCGAGGGCGGGGGTCAGGTCGGGGCGAAAGCGGCTCTCCGTGAGCCGCCAGCCCTCCTCGTCGACCAGGAATCGCTCGGCCAGGTTCATGGCAGCATCTCCGCGAGGTCCTCGACGACCATGTCGGCGCCGGCCGAGCGCAGCGCACCCGGCTCGGCGTGCCGGGCGACGCCCACCACGAGGCCGAATCCGCCGGCTCGGCCGGCCGTTACGCCCGCGAGCGCATCCTCGACGACGACGGCCCGGTGGGGTGAGACATCGAGCCGCCGAGCGGCCTCGAGGAAGCCGTCGGGCGCAGGTTTGCCGTTCAGGTCGAGCTCGGCGATGTCGCGGCCGGAGACGGTGGTCTCGAACAGGCCGTCGATGCCCGCGCTCCGCAGGATCTCGCCGGCGTTCGTGCTCGACGAGACCACGGCGGTGCGAAGGCCCTCCCTACGAAGGTGCTCGACCCATTCGACCGAGCCGGGGAAGGCCTCGACCGGGTCGTGCTCGAGCGCCTTCTCGACCAGCAGCTGCTTGCGGTCGCCGATCTCCCGTACCTGGTCCTCCGAGAGCGCGATGTCGCGCGAGGCGAGGAAGTCGCGAACGCCGTCGTACCGCGGCTTGCCGTCCACGTGGTCGAGGTAGTCGTGCTCGATGTCGAACGGCTCCAGCAGCGGCAGCTCGTCGAAGACGGCCTTCCAGCAGCGCGCATGAATCGCCGCGGTGGACGTGAGGACTCCGTCGAGGTCGAAGAGAACGGCGTCGAAGTTGTGAGTGCGCGTTGCCATGCGACCAGATTGCCGCGACACGCGCATCCCCACATCGGGGTTGGACCCTTAACCGGGACCCTTATTTCGCTCTGCTCGCTCGACCGTGCGGGCCACCTCGGCACGCGACGAGACGCCCAGCTTGCGGAACAGGTTCCGCATGTGCGCCTCCACCGTCTTCAGGCTCACGAACAGCTCTCCGGCGATCTCGCGGTTCGTCTTCCTGTCCACCACCAGTCGTGCGACCTCGAGCTCGCGCTCGCTCAGCTCGGCCAGTGTCTCGCCGGCCGCCACGCCCCTGCGCGTGCGCCGGTGCACCACGCGGCCGAGCTTGCGGAGCTCGCGCTCGGCGGCGTCGCGATAGCGAATGGCGCCGCACCCGTCCAGCGCATCGGCCGCACGCTGGAGCTCGGTCGTGGCCTCTTCGGTGCGACCCGCGGCGGCGAGCGCCCGCCCTGCGAGCGTGCGCGACAGCGCCGCCTCGACTATGACGCCCACGGATTGCGCCGCCTCGGCCGAGGCAAGTGCCAGGTCCGCGGCGCGGCCCGCGTCGCCCTCGTCCAGGGCCAGCGCAGCCTCCGTCCGAGCGGTCCACGCGCGCGCCATGGGGAGCTTGCCGCCATCGCCGACCGGGGAGGCGGCCGCGAAGACCCGCTCGGCGTCCTCGCGGCGGCCCAGCTCGAGCAGGGAGCGGACGACGAAGTCGCGGGTGAATGCACGCCAGCCGCCCGGGATGACGAGCAGTCCCTCGCCACCGGCCGAGTCGATGACCGTCGTGGCGGCACGCTCGTGCTCGCCCGAGCGCTCGAGGGCCGCGCCGAGCGCGGAGGCCGCCCAGCCGGTGATGAACCGCTGCGATACCTGCCGCGTGACCTCCAGTGCCTCCTCGGCCATGTCCACCGCGGCGTCGACCTCGCCGGTGAACAGCGCGCACATCGAGCGGTTGAACAGGCTCCACCCGGTGGCCTGGACGATGTCGGCGAGCCGCGCCGCCTCCACGCCGCCGTCGAGCACCTCGGCCGACTCGGCCAGCCGGCCGCGCATGAAGTACGCGGTCCCGATCGTCGGGACGAGCGTCGGGAAGAGGATCCCGGTGGCTCGCCCCACGGCCAGAGCGCGCTCCGAGTGCACGCCCGCCTCGTGGTAGCGGTCGAGGTAGAGCTCCGCCGCGGCCAGGTGGGCCGCCGAGTCGATCCTGCCGGCGAGCTGTTCGTCCGGCATCGAGTCCACCGTCGCGGCCGCGCGTGCCCTGTGCGCCTCTGCGGGCTCGATCTCCCCGGTGAAGGCGCACGCCAGCGCCAGCACGCCGAGCGCCGTGGCCGTCAGGCCGTCGTCACCGACCGGCTCGGCCGCGTCGACGGCGCGCTCGGCGAACTCGCGCATCGAGTCGAACTCCGCTCGGAACAGCGAGTCGATCGCGAGCTCGACCATGAGCGCGACCGCCTCCGGGCCGACCGGGTCGGGGAGCCGCGCGAGCGCTTCCTCGAGCCGGTGGTGCGCCTCGTCGTGGCGCCCGAGCAGGTGCTCAACGCCCGCGCAGGCCACGACGAGCTTGACGCGCAGGGCGTCGGCGCTGGCCGGCACCAGGCCGATCGTCTCGAGCAGGTCGGCGCGCGCCTCGTCCAGCCGGCCGGTTGCGGCGAGCGCGCCGCCGCGCGCCATCAGCAGCGCACCGCGCTCCTCGATCGGCGCGTTGTCGGGAAGGATCCGCAGCGCCGCACCGAACCAGCGCGCCGCGCTCGCGGGTGCGCGCATCGTCGACGCGAGGCCGGCGTCGCGCAGCAGCGCGTACGCGCCGGCGTCACCCGGCCGGGCCGAGTGCTCGACGTGGTGGGCGCACGCGGCCGGGGACGCTCCCCGGTCCATCAGCGCCGCGGCGCAGCGCTCATGCGCCCCGAGCCGCCAGCCGCCCGGGGCGGCGTCGTACACGGCTCGCCGGACCAGCGGATGCCGGAACCGGAAGCGGCGCGGCACGTCCGTGGGGCGAATCAGGTCCCGAGTCAGCAGCTCGTCGAGCGCGTCGACGGCGGCATGATCGTCCACGGCGGCGGCGGCCGCCGCGAGCTCCGGCTCGAACGGGTCGCCGGCCACGGCGGCGCCGTTCAGCAGGCCCCGCGTGCGCTCGGGCAGAAGCTCGAGCTCCTCCGTGAGCGCCGCGATCACCGCCGGCGGCACCTCGATTCCCGCGAGGCTGAGCGGCGGCGCGGGCGCGGCGCGGACGGGAGCGCGTGGCGCACGAGCGAGCTGCTCCAGGAAGAACGGGTTGCCGCCACTCTCCTCGAACAGCGCGGTGGACGTGTCGTCGTCCACGCCGTCGCCGAGGAGGCGCGTCGCGTCTTCGCGGGTGAGCGCTCCCAGCTCGAGCCGAGTGAGCGCGCCGGACCGGCGCGCCCGCTCGAGCGCGACGCCGAGCCGGTCTGGCAGCTGGCGCGGCCGGGCCGCGAGACAGAGGAGGACGGGCGCGGAGGGCGGACGCCGCAGGAGCGCCCCGATCAGCTCTGTCGAGGCGGAGTCGGCCCAGTGGACGTCGTCGAGGATCAGCACGAGCGGCTTCGTCGCGGCCAGCCGCTCGAGCAGCTCGCGTACTGCGCGGTGCGACCGGTACCGCTCGTCCTGGATCGGCACCTCGCCGCTCGTCTCCTCGTCGGACATCGAGGGCAGGATCCGTCCGAGCTCCGCTCGCACGTCCGGTTCGAGCGACTCGAGCCGGCGCGGCTCGAGGCCGGCCACGTACTCGTCGAGGGCGTCGACGAACACCCAGAACGGGAGGTCCGACTCGAGCTCCGACGAGCTGCCCGACAGGACGATCTGCCCGGCGGCGTCGGCGCGCGCGCCGAGCTCGGACACGATTCGGGTCTTGCCGATTCCCGGCTCTCCGAGCACGACGAGCGTGGACGCGCCCGCCTCCGCGAGCCCGCTCACGGCGCGCTCCAGCACGTCGAGCTCCTCGACGCGTCCGACGAGCTGGTCGGCGGCGGTGGCCATAGCGAGTGCCGCGGCGAGCATATCCCGAGGCCAGGACTAGGGTCGCGAATAGGGGTGCCACCCCAATGTGAGGGTGCGGGTGCGCTGGGAGCCTCGCTGCATGAACCTCACAACCCCATACACCCGCCGCTGGCAGGCGCTCATCGTGCTCGCCATGAGCCTCTTGATCGTGTCAGTGGACAACACCATCCTGAACGTCGCGCTTCCGACGATCCGCGAGGAGCTCGACGCCACCTCCAGCCAGCTCCAGTGGATCGTTGACGGTTATCTGCTCGCCTTCGCCGTGCTGCTCCTGATAGCCGGCAGCCTCGGCGACCGGTTCGGGCGCAAGAAGGCCCTAGCGATCGGGCTCGTCACGTTTGGAGTGGGCTCCGTGCTCGCTGCCGGCGCTCCAGGCACCACGCAGCTGATCGCGTCGCGGGCACTGATGGGAGTCGGCGCCGCGGCGATCATGCCGACGACCCTCTCGATCCTGACCAACATCTTCCCGGAGGACGAACGCCCGAAGGCGATCGCGATCTGGGCGGCGGTTGCCGGGATGGGCATCGCGATCGGCCCGACG
>DASUYU010000068.1:0-4377 GCA_036377235.1 Thermoleophilaceae bacterium | reverse complement strand
AGGGCGAACCTGGTCTGGAGGATCGCGCGCGAGCCGAAGGCCGTCTGGGTCGGCCGCTTCACGAGCCCGAACTTCCACGTGAAGGTGCGCCGCATCTTCGACAGCGCGCATGCTCAGGGCGCCGTGCCGATCCTGACGGTCCTGCGCGCGCAGTCCACGCGCTGCTCGTCCACCTACGACGGCGGCGGGTCGGCCGAGGACGCGCGCACCCGCGCCTGGTACGACGACCTCGCCCGCGCGATCGGCGGCGACCGCGTCGTGATCGCCTTCGAGCCCGACTCGCTCGGCACGATCGACTGCCACGCCAGGAGCCGCCGCGCGGCCCGCTACCGGCTGCTCCGCTACGGCGTCGACGCCCTGTCGCGCAACCCGAACGCCACGATCTACATCGAGGCCGGCGCCTCCGACTGGGAGGGCGCCTCGCGGATGGCGAAGAAGCTCCGCAGGGTCGGGATCGCAAAGGTGCGGGGCTTCATGCTGAACGCCACCCACTACGACTGGACGCGCGCCAACATCGCGTACGGCGTGAAGCTCTCGAAGCTCGTGGGCGGCAAGCACTTCATCATCAACACCGCCGAGAACGGCCGCGGCCCGATCCACAAGCGGCTGCCGAACGGACGCCGCCTCACCATCTGGTGCAACCCGCCGAATCGCGGCCTCGGGCCGGCGCCGACCACGAGCACGTCGAACCCGAGGGCCGACGCGTACCTGTGGATCAACCGCCCCGGCTACGCCCAGTCCTGCCAGGGCCGCCCGATCGCCTGGTACCTGCCGCGCGCGCTCAGCTACGCGAAGTACGCGACGAGCTGGGAATCACCGCCGCCCGGCACGAAGAACGGCTTCCGAGTCCACCGCTAGGCGCGCGCCGCGTAGCGGTCGCGGATGCGGTCCCAGTCGGGCCTGTGCTTCGCGCTCCAGTTGGGCCAGTCGATCGTGCCGCCGTCGAGCACCTCCTCGAGGTGGTCGAGATGGATGTGCCAGCCGGCGAGCACCTGGAGCTCGTAGTCGGGCGGCAGCTCCACCTCGGCGGTGAACGACAGGGCGGTGCCCTCGCCGTCCTCCTCGAGCTCCCACCGGAGCCGCCCGTGGATGTCGGTGTCGAACTCGAGCAGCCGGGGAGGGTCGAGCGCGCTGACGGTCCCGCGCGCGACAGCGGTGTTCCCCTCGTCGTCCGTGTTCTGCCACGTGAGGACGACCCTGCCGCCCTCCACGAGCTCGAGCTCCGTGACGGCGAGCCACTTGGCCATCTCCTCCGGGTCGGTGATCGCCCGCCACACGCGCTCGATCGGGTGGTCGAGCCGGCGCTCGAAGCTGATGACGCGGCAGTCACCGCGACGTTCGAGCGTTCCCTCGTTCATCGATGCTCCTCCTGGTCCAGGTGCTGTTCGAGCGCATCGAGGCGGCCGGCCCAGAGCTCGCGGTAGGGAGCGAGCCACGCGTCCAGCTCGGCGAGTGGTTCGGCGCGCAGCCCGTACCAGCGCCGCTTCCCGTCGCGCCGGACCCGGACGAGCCCCGCCTCGCGCAGGACGCGCAGGTGCTTCGACACGCCCGGCTGGCTCAGCTGCAGGTGCTCGACGAGGTCGCCCACGGGCCGCTCGCGCTCGCGTAGAAGCTCTAGGATCTGGCGTCTTGCTGGTTCGGAAACCGCCGCAAATGCGCCCACCGAGAACATATTACCGATTAGCTATATGTGTGGTCGTCCTCGTGCCAGCGATGTCCGCGGCGAGCGCCGCCGCCGCCCAGCGCATCACCGCCACCCCCAAGACCGTCAACCGCACAGCCGTCCAGACCGTGCGCGGCAGCGGCTGGCCGGTGGTCGAGTTCTGCTCGCGGACGATCCGCGCCTTCGTGAAGAGCCCGCAGAACGTCGCGCCGATCGCGCAGCGGCACATCGGGGACGACGGCCGCTTCACGTTCCGCTGGATCCCGAAGAACAAGAACATCTTCCGCGGCGACTGGACGCTGGTCGTGAAGATGCGGTGCGAGTCCGGTGATGACGGCTCGACGCACTTCGTCAGGGCCACGACGCGCATCACCATCAAATAGTGGCCGGCTGGGACGCCGGGGACATCCCCGACCAGACCGGTCGCATCGCCGTGGTGACCGGCGCCAACAGCGGCCTCGGCCTGGTCACGGCGCGCGAGCTCGCCCGCCACGGCGCGCTGGTCGTCATGGCCTGCCGCAACCTCGACAAGGGCCGCGCGGCACAGGCGGAGGTGGCGGCGGCCGCAACCGGGCCCAAGCCGGAGCTGGAGAGCCTGGACCTGGCGAGCCTGTCCTCGGTGAGGTCGTTCGCGGAGCGCTTCAAGGCGAACCATCCGCACCTCGACCTCCTGATCAACAACGCCGGCGTCATGGCACCGCCCCGCCGCCACACAGCCGACGGCTTCGAGCTGCAGCTCGGCACGAACCACCTCGGCCACTTCGCCCTCACCAACCTGCTCCTGCCGCTGATGGAGGGCCGCGACGACGCGCGCGTCGTGACCCTGTCCAGCACGGCCCACAAGACCGTCCGCGGAATCGCCTTCGGCAACCTGAACGGCGACCGCCGCTACTTCCGCTGGAACGCGTACGGCCAGTCGAAGCTCGCGAACCTGCTGTTCGCGCTCGAGCTCGACAGGCGGCTGCGCGCGGAGGGCTCGACCGTCAAGAGCCTCGCCGCCCACCCCGGCTACGCGGCCACGAACCTGCAGAGCGCCGCCGCCCCCCTCGTGGACCGGCTCGTGATGAAGGTCAGCACCGCGGTCATCGCCCAGGACGACGAGATGGGCGCCCTTCCGCAGCTGTTCGCCGCCACCCAGCCGGGCGTGGAGGGCGGGCTCTACATCGGCCCGGACGGCATCGGCGAGCAGCGCGGGCACCCGAAGGTCGTGAAGCCGAGCGGGGCCGCGCGGAACGAGGAGGCGGCACGCCGGCTGTGGGACGTGAGCGCCGAGCTCACCGCGCGATGAGGTTGCGCATCTCGCGCACCGCCACCGGGAGCGTCGTCAGGTCGTAGCTCTGGCCGCTCCGGATGTCGCCGATCGTCTGGAGGGCGCGCTCGGAGGCCGGGTTCGAGTCGATCCAGCCGTCCACGAGGCCCGCCGGCTCGCTGTCGGGCGGGGCGGAGCGCAGCACCTCGGAGGTGATCGCGCGGTGGATCGCGTAGAGGTCGTCGCGAAGAGCGGCGCGGGCGCGGGCCCGCCACCGGTCGTCGCGCGGCAGCGCCACGATGCGGTCGCGCAGCCAGTGGAGGCCGAGCTTGCTCCCGAGCCGGAAGTGCGCCGCCGCCACCTGCTCCACGTCCAGCTCGCGCTCGTCGGCCACCACCACGATGTCGAGCGCCGAGAACATGATCGGCAGCGCAGCCACGCGCGTGGCCAGGTCCTCCGGAACGCCGCGCTCGCGCAGCTCGTCCGCGCGCCGCGCGAGCGGCTCGGCGTCCTCCGGTGAGAGCAGCCGGGTGATCGACGCGTACAGCCCCATCGCGCCGGGCCTGAAGTGGCGCACCGTCGACGCGATGTCGAGCTGCCTCGGCCGGTTGCCGAGCAGCCACCGCGACGCGCGCTCCACGAGCCGGCGCCCCTCGAGCAGCAGGTCGATCTGCACGGACGCGTCGCAGCGCGTGTCGAGGTGCTCGATCTCACCCCACAGCGGGCGCATCTCGAATATCTCACGGGCGCACGCGTACGCCCGCGCGATCTGCGACGCGGGCGCGCCCGTCTCCTCGTGCAGCCGGAACGCGAACGTGGTGCCGCCGCCGTGGAGCATGTTGTTCACCACCTGGGTCGCCACGATCTGGCGGCCCAGCCTGTGCCCGCGCATGTGCGTGCCGAACCGCTCCGGCAGCGGAGCGGGGAAGTAGCGCTCGAGCTCGGCGGAGAGGTACGGGTCCTCGGGCACGTTGGAGTCGAGGATCGCCTCCTTCAGGTCGATCTTGCTGTACGCCAGAAGGACGGCGATCTCCGGCCGGGTGAGCCCGCCGTCGTCGCGCTTGCGCTCGCCGATCTCCTCGTCGTCCGGCAGCGCCTCCAGCTCGCGGTCCATGTTCCGGCGCGACTCGAGGAAGCGCAGGAAGCGCTGGTGCACGTCGACCATGCTCGCGGCGTTCGCCTCGGCGAGGCTGAGCGTCTCCGACTGCTCGTAGTTGTCCTGCAGCACGAGCGCCGCCACCGCGTCGGTCATCTCCACGAGCAGCTCGTTGCGCTGCTTCTCGGTGAGGTCGCCCTCCTCGACCACCGCGTCGAGCAGGATCTTGATGTTCACCTCTCGGTCCGAGCAGTCCACCCCGCCGGAGTTGTCGATGGCGTCGGTGTTCACCCTGCCGCCCGCCAGCGCGAACTCGATCCGGCCGCGCTGGGTCACGCCCAGGTTGCCGCCCTCGCCGAGCACCTTGGC
>DASUYU010000067.1:0-5715 GCA_036377235.1 Thermoleophilaceae bacterium | reverse complement strand
ACGTGCTCGTCCATCTTCTGGGCCACGGGCTCGTTGTTGAGCGGCCCCATGATCGTCTCGGCATTGAGGGGGTCGCCCAGCGCGGCCTTCACCGCTCCCTCGCGCAGCCGCGCCACGAAGTCGTCCTTGACGGCCTCGTGGACGAGGATGCGCTCGCCGGCCGTGCAGCTCTGGCCCGCGCACAGGAAGCAGGCGGTCACGGCCGCCTCCGCGGCGGCGTCGAGGTCGGCGTCGTCCATCACGACGAGCGGGCCGTTGCCGCCCATCTCGAGCAGGAGCGACTTGCCCGCCGCGCGCTCGGCGATCTTCCTGCCGGTGGCGGTGGAGCCGATGAAGCCCACGGCGACCGTGCCGGGATTGGAGACGAGCTCGTCGCCCGCCACCGGGCCGGGGCCGGGCACGAAGTTGAAGACGCCGGGGGGCAGGTCCGCCTCGGCGAAGCAGTCGGCGAGCGCGCCCGAGCAGACTGCGGTGCTGGGCGCCGGGTTCCAGACGACCGTGTTGCCGCAGGCCAGCGCCGGCGCAACGATCTCGGCGGGCATCGTGTACGGCCAATTCCAGGGCGTAATGACGGCGACCGGTCCCTTCGGCCGGCGCATCAGGAGGACGCGCTTGCCCTCGCCGGAGCTGGGCGGGATCGAGCCCTCGATCCGGATGCCGTCCTCGGCGGAACCGCGCAGCATCGCCACGAGCTCGTCCACCTCGTCATACGACTCCGCGATCGGCTTGCCCTGGTCGAGCGTGCAGATGCGTGCGAGCTCGTCCCGTCGCGCGTGGCACACGTCGGCGACGCGGCGAAGCGCGCCGGCGCGCTCGAACGCGGTGGCGGCGGCCCACGTGGGGAACGCGTCCCGGGCGGCCTCGATCGCCCTCCTCGCGTCGTCCCGGTCGCCCTGAGCGACCGGCCCGAGCGATTCGCCCGTGGCCGGGCTGGTGGCCTCGGCGGCCTCGCCGCTCTCGGCCTCGACCCACTCACCGCCGATGAACAGGCGCGTGAGCGTCGCAGCGGTGGCCATGGCGTAGATATATCAGCCCCCGTTGGCGTACCGCGTCGGGGCTCCGCCCCGGCGAACGGCAGCGGTGAAGGGTGAGCCCTCTCTTCAATGCCGTCGTTCGCCCCCGCCCGCGAAGATGAGCAGTGGCGACCCAACACGTCAATGAACGACATAGCCGAATTCCTTCGCGGTTACCCGCCCTTCGACACCGTCGACGAGCCTACGCTCGAGGAGATCGCGCGGAATGCCGAGATCGAGTTCCACCCTGCGCGGACCACGATCATCGACGCTTCGGAGGCACCGCTCGAGCACGGCTACGTCGTCCGCACGGGTAGCGTCGAGCTCGTCATCGACGGCCGGCTGCTCGACCTCATGGGAGAGGGCGAGATGTTCGGCTTCGTCTCGCTCCTGTCCGAGGACCCGCCGGATTTCATCGCGCGCGCCGCCCACGACACGCTCGTCTACCGCATACCGGCGGACGTCCTCCGGCCCGTGCTCCAGCGCCCCGCGTTCGTTCGCTTCGTCACTCAGGTGATGAACAGGCGTGTGCGGCTGCTCGCCGGCCACCAGACCCAGGCCGCGACCGCGTTCGCCGCCCGGCCGGTCGCCGAGCTGATCCGTGCGCCGGCGCTCGTCTGCGGGCCGGCGACGAGCGTCCAGGAGGCGGCCCGACGCATGGCCGAGGTGGGCGCCACGAGCGTCGTCGTCGACACGGGGGACGGGCTCGGCATCGTGACCGACCGCGACATCCGCACGCGAGTGGTGGCCGCGGGCGCGGGTCCCGACACCCTGCTCGCGGAGGTGATGACCGCGCCCGCGTGGACCGTTTCGGCGGACCGCACTGCGACCGAGGCCCTCCTCGAGATGCTCGCGCACGGGATCCGGCATCTGCCCGTGCTGACAGCCGACAGGCGGCTGCTCGGTGTCGTCGACGACGTGGACCTGATGGCGAACGAGCGGCGCGCCCCGTTCCATCTACAGACCGCGATCGAGCGCAGCGCGACCGTGGATGACGTCGCCGGCGCCGCCGGCGAGCTTCCCGACATGGTGATCGACCTGTTCGATGCGGCTCTGCCGCCCGCGGTGATCAGCCGCGCCATCACGAGCGTCCACGACGCCGTGACCCGGCGGCTGATCGAGTTCGCCGAAAACGAGCTTGGCCGGCCGCCGGTGCCCTACACCTGGCTCGCCACCGGCAGCTTCGCACGCTTCGAGCCGTTTCCGAGCTCCGACACGGACTGCGCGATCGCGTGGGACGGCCCGGACGACGACATGGAGCTGCGGCGCACGATGATCGCGCTCGCCGAGCGGGTCCTGGAGGGACTCGAGGCGTGCGGGTTCCCACCCGACAGCAACACGGTCGTGGCCTCGAATCCGCTGTTCGCGCGCTCGATCGACGAGTGGGAGCGCGCTGCCAGGACGTGGGTCGAGCAGCCCGATCAGGGTCGCGGTCTGCTGCTCCTGTCGGTCGTCGTCGAGAGCGACCCGGTCTGGGGACCCACCGATGCCGCCGGCCACCTCGCCACCGTATTCGCCCAGGCGCCGAACCGGGGCCTCATGCTGCGGCGGCTCGGCGCGGCCGCGGTCGCGCTGCGCCCGCCTACGGGCTTCCTCCGGGATTTCGTGCTCGAGTCGAGCGGCGAGCGCAAGGGCGTGCTCGACATCAAGCGCGGCGGGATGCTTCCGGTAGAGACCCTCGCCCGCTGGAGTGGGCTGCGCGCCGGCGTGAGCGCGGCGTCGACGCGCGCGCGGCTGAAGGCGTCGCGTGAGGCGGGGACGCTCGCGACCGAGGACGCGGAGGTGCTGCGCGACGCCTTCGAGCTCTTCTCCCAGCTCCGAATGGAGCACCAGGTGGGCCAGCTGCGTGAACGGGAGCGGGCGGACAACCTGATTGCGCCGAGCAGCCTCACGCCGGTCACCCGGACCGCGCTGAAGGAGGCATTCCGCGCCGTGGCGCGCGTTCAACACGGGGTGGCGGCGAAGCTCGGGCTGAGGATCTGACGCGGTGACCGGCGGGTCGTGGCGAGACGCGCGCTTCATCGCGATCGACGTCGAGACGACCGGGCTCGACCCCGAGCGGGACGAGCTGATCTCGTTCGCCGGCATCCCGATCGAGGGCGGTCGGATCATCGTGTCGCAGGAGGTGCACAGCCTCGTCCGGCCGCGCGCCGCCAGGACCGGTGCGTCGACGGAGATCCACGGCCTGCGCGACTACGACCTCGCCGGAGCGCCCTCGGCTCCTGAGGCTCTGGCGCCGCTCGCCGCGCTGATGCACGGGCGTATCCCGGTGGTCCATGCCCAATGGGTGGAGCGAACCTTCCTCCGCAAGGCGGGCTGCCCGCTACCGCGACGGATCGTGGACACGGCGGTGCTCTGGCGGGTGCTCACGATCGGGCACGGCGCGGCCGACCCCGGCACATGCAGCCTGTCGCTGATCTCGGCCTCGCTGGGTCTGCCCGCGCACCGACCGCACACGGCCGAGGGCGACACGCTCACTGCCGCGCAGGTGTTCCTCGCCATGGCGGCACGCCTCGAGACCCGCGGTCAGGCGAGCGTGCGCGCACTCACGAGCGGGCGCCGGCGGCTGCGCGCGTGGCAGGTCTGGAGCGGGTGACGCGGCGTCAGCGGCGGCTGATCGGGGAAGATCCCGCTCGATGAAGCAGAGCATCTCGCTGGTCACGCTTGGCGTGGCGGACGTGGAGCGGTCCGCGGCCTTCTATCGCGCACTGGGCTGGTCGCCCGCGGCGGAGATCCAGGAGACGGTCTTCTTCCAGGCGAACGGGGTCGTGCTCGTCCTGTGGGGACGCGACAAGCTCGCGGACGACATGGGGGTCGACGACACCCGCGACGGCTGGGGCGGCATCGTGCTCGCCCACAACGTCGGCTCACGTGAGGAGGTGGAGGCGATAACGGACGACGCGCGGAAGGCCGGCGCGACCATCACGCGCGAGCCGGCGGAGACGTTCTACGGCGGCTACGCCGCCGGCTTCCGCGATCCCGACGGCCACCACTGGGAGGTCGCGCACAATCCCGGCTTCGGGCTGCGGCCCGACGGCAGCGTCGAGCTCAGCGGCGGCTGAACGCCGTCAGGATCGCCCGCTGAAAGGCCAGCACGTGCTCGTGCATGATTGTGCGGGCGTGCGGGCCGCTCCGGTCGAGGATCGCCTCGAGGAGCTGGGTTTGGTCGTGGACGGCGTGCCCCAGCGTCGGCACGCGGTCGAGCACCAGGTACCAGATGCGGAGCGAGTGCAGGAAGTAGCGCTCGAGCGTCTCGGTGAGGTACGGGTTGCGGGCGGCCTCCCAGACGAAGCGGTGGATCCGCTCGTCCATCTGCATCAGGGACTCCTGCGCGCCGGCGCCGTCGAGTGACTCGATCTCGCTGACGAGCGCCTCCGCCTGCGCGCGCGTCTCGGGGTCGAGCCGGAGCGCGGCGAGCTCGGCCGCGTAGCCCTCGAGCTCGGCGCGCACCTCGGTGATGTTCTGGATGTCCGCCGCCTCGATCGCGGTGACGAAGCTGCCACGGCGGGGCTGCACCTCGACGAGGTTCTCGAGCGCGAGCCGCTTGACCGCCTCGCGCAGCGGCGTGCGGCCGATGCCGAGGTCCTTCATCAGCTCGTCCTCGCGCAGGACGGTGCCCGGCGGGAGGTGAAGCGTCACGATCCGGTCACGCAGGTCGACGTACGCGCGCTCGGCGACGAGCCGCGTGGCCGTGGTGTCGGGGACCGTCGAGGGGGTCGATGGTTCGGTGGCCATCGCGAGTCGACCTGATCTTACGCCACTGGTAGCCTGATATATCAGGATGGAGGCGGGCTCGAAGACCGCTGACACGTCGATGGCCACCGGGCTGCGTGGTCCATCGGTGGCCGACCTGCTTCGGAGCTCCCGCTTCGAGCTGCTTCCGCTCGACGGCATCTACGAGCAGGTCGTCGAGCACCTCGGCACCGACACGAAGGTGACCGTCACCGCCTCTCCGCGGAAGGGGCTCGAGGCCACGCTCGAGCTGAGCGAGCGGCTGTCGGCGGCCGGGTATCCGGTCGTACCGCACCTCTCGGCGCGGCTCGTTCGCGACCGGGCACACCTCGAGGAGGTGCTCGCCCGGCTGGCCGCGGCGGGCATCCGGGAGCTGTTCGTGCCGGCCGGCGACGCCACCGAGCCGGGCGAGTTCCAGGGCGCCGCCGATCTCCTCGAGGCGATGGGCGAGGCGCGCACGCAGTTCGATCGCATCGGCATCACCGGCTACCCCGAGAGCCACCACCTGATCTCCGACGAGGAGACCATCCGCGCGATGTCCGTCAAGGCGGAGATGGCCACCGACATCGTCAGCCAGCTCTGCTTCGACCCGGCCACGATCGCCTGGTGGATCGGCGCCGTGCGCGCTCGCGGCGTGACGCTCCCGATCTGGATCGGCCTCCCCGGCTGCGTGGACTACGCCAAGCTGATCCGGATCTCGATGAAGATCGGCATGGCCGAGTCGGCGCGCTTCCTGAGCCACCAGCGCGGCTGGGTCTCGCGCCTCGTCACGAGGCAGTTCAGGCCGGACCGGCTGCTCGACGGGCTCGCGCAGGTGGTCGAGGAGCCGGACACCGGCGTCGCCGGCTTCCACCTCTACACGTTCAACGAGGTGGGTCGGACGGAGCGCTGGCGGCAGCGGGCGATTGCTCGTCTAGAGACTCGGCGAGCAACGTAGAGACGTCCACCACGCGCAGGTCGTCGCCGCGCG
>DASUYU010000066.1:0-19053 GCA_036377235.1 Thermoleophilaceae bacterium | reverse complement strand
CGCGGTGAGCTCCTCCTCCGCCAGCTGCGCTCCATCCGCCGCCCGGGCGATCGCGCCGGGCACGAGGTCGTGCCGGATCGGGCGCTCCTCGCGGCGCCCCGACCCGCTGCGCGGGATGAACGACCAGAGCTTGATCTTGATGACGTCCAGCACGCCCTGCTCGAGCCACTCGGAGTCCATGTACTGCGGATAGACGCATAGCCGCTCCGACAGCGCCTGGCCGCGCGGCGCGAGCCGCTTTCGCATCTCGTGGACGGACGGGAACGGATGCTCCGGCGAGATGTGGTCGCCGTTTGCCGACAGGCCGCCGAGATCCGTGGCGCCGTCGTCCACCAGGGGCAGCCACCAGTCGGAGAGGTTCGGCGGGATCTGGATGCCCACGTCCGGCATGAGCTCCCGGCAGGCTTTGACGAGGTCGCGCATGTGGTCGAGCGTCACCTCGGTCGCCCAGGACGGCAGGGTTGGGCGTTTTTCCTGGGCATTTGGCGAGGAAAAGCGCCCCACCTCGCGCTGGGCGTCGGCGGCGATCTCCGCCGGCTCCTCGCCGTAGTAGCGCCGGTGCGGCACGAAGTTCTGGAGGATCACCTCCTGCAGGTGCCCGTACTCGGCGTGCACCGCCGCCAGCGCCTCGAGCGCCTCGATCCGGTCGGCCTCGGTCTCGCCGATCCCCACGAGGATGCCGCTGGTGAACGGGATCCGGAGCTCGCCGGCGGCGCGGATCGTCTCCAGCCGGAGCGCCGGGTCCTTGGTCGGCGAGCCCTGGTGAGCCACCAGGTCGTCGCGCGTCGACTCGAGCATCAGGCCCTGCGACGCGGTCACCTGGCGCAGCCGCGCCAGGTCCTCCGTCGGCAGCGCGCCGAGGTTCGTGTGGGGGAGGATGCCGCGCTCGAGCGCGCGCTCGCAGCACCAGACCACGTAGGCCACGAAGTCCTCGAACCCGAGCGCCGCGAGCCGTTCGCGGACGCCGGGGTGGTGGTCTGGCTGGTCGCCGGTCAGCACCAGCAGCTCCTTGACCCGGCGGCGGGCCGCGTCGTCGAGCAGCCGCTCGACCTCGTCCGGCTCGTGGAGGTGCGGCTGGTGCGTGGCGAACGCGCAGTACTTGCAGTGCGAGACGCACGTCCGCGACAGCGACAGCGTCAGGTTGCGCGAGAAGGTGACGCGGCGCGTGGCCACGCCGCTGAGGCTACAGGGCGGCTCAGCCCTTGAAGGCGAAGGCGAAGTAGTTGGCGTAGCCCTCGTCGCCGCCGAGCGCCTTCAGCTGGTCGCGGGCCGCGTCGAGCTCGCTCTGGTCGCGCGAGCCCCAGTGCGCGCGGGCGGCGGCGGCCTGGCGCCTCGACACGTAGCGGACGAAGTCGTTGTAGATCTTGCCGGCGTAGTAGTCGCCGCTCACGCCGTGGCTGCCGCCGATCTTGAACTCGCGCACCTTCTTCATCAGCTTGTTGAAGGTCGCGCAGGTGCCGAACGAGTAAGCGGCCTGGTCGTAGGCGAGCCGGTGGCGCTGCGCGTCGATGCCCGCGTGGAGGACCGGATCGGCGAGCGGGGTGTCGAAGTGGCGCAGGAAGCGCTCGAAGTGCGGCGTGAAGACCTGGACCCACGCGCCCTCGACGGCGGTCTTCCTCAGGTTCGTCCAGAGCGTCTTCGCGCCACGCGCGTAGGCGTTCCGCTGCGAGGCGTCGCGCACGCCGCGGATTCGCTTCCAGCCTGGGCCTCCGCTGCTGCAGGCGCCCAGCGCCGCCGCGGCGTCACGCTCGCGAGCGTCCACCTGGCCCTGCGAGCTCTTCTTCAGCTTGGCGAGCTCGACCACCGCGGACTCGATGCGCGTGACGTCCGCGGGCTTCTGCGCCGCGGCGGGAGCCGCGAGGACGAGCGTGGTCATGACCGATATGGCGAGGACGCGGCGCACGCCGAGTTTGATCGGCCCGCGGGCGCCTTTCTTTAGGTTGAGCGTGTGCTGTTCCGCCAAGACGTGCTCCGGCGCATCGGCGAGGGCGAGGTCACGCTCGCCTTTCGGCGCTGGCGGAAGCCGACCGTGAGGGCGGGCGGGACGCTCCGGACCAGGGCCGGCGTGCTCGCCATCGAGTCGGTCGAGGTCGTGGACGAGCGCGAGGTGACCGACGCCGACGCCCGCCGCGCGGGCGCGCCGGACCGGGAGGCGGTGCTCCGCGAGGGCCCGCAGGAGCGGCCGCTGTACCGGATCGAGTTCAGGCTGGCCGGCCCGGACCCGCGCGTCGCCCTCCGCAAGCGCACCCGGATCTCGCCGGCTCAGCGCGCGGAGATCGACGCCCGCCTTGCCAGGCTCGACGCCGCCAGCCGGCACGGGCCGTGGACGCGGGCGGTGCTCGGCCTGATTGCCGAGCGGCCCGGCACGCGCGCGCCGGACCTCGCCGCGTCGATGGGCAGAGAGACCGCGCCGTTCAAGGCCGACGTTCGAAAGCTGAAGGAGCTCGGGCTCACGCAGAGCCTGGAGGTCGGATACCGGCTGTCCCCGCGCGGGCGCGCGTACTACGGGTACAGCGGGGTGGCGCGGAAGCGGTCGCGCAGCAGGTAGTAGGCCGGCTTGCGCTCGCCGTCGTAGGTGATCAGGCCCTTCTGGTGAAGCGTGTTCGGCTCGTACTGCGGCGCGCGCCGGCCGGCGCCGCCCTGCCAGCCGGGATAGATCGAGAACTCGCGCAGCGTCCACCAGATCGCGCCGGAGAGGACCGGCGAGCGGTCGATCACGTCGATTGTCCGCTGGGCGTGCATGGTCTGGAAGGCGTAGCTGCCCTTCAGGTCGGGCGCGGCGCCGGCCAGCTCCGAGCGGGCCTCTGCGCCCCACTCGGTCATCACGATCGCCTTGCGCGGATAGTGGTCGCGCAGCTCGTAGATGTACGGCTCGAGCAGGCTGAAGTCCTCGACCCACCGGTACCAGCCGAAGTACTGGTTCAGCCCGATCATGTCGAACGGGTGGTAGGTGAACTGCTCCGCGAAGCCCGGGCGGCCCTTGATGTCGACCGAGATCGGCAGCGTCGGGTCGATCTGATGCGCCTGCGCCCGCGCGGCCAGCAGGAAGCGCCTTGTCGCGGGGTGCTGATCCGGCGTGAAGGTCAGCTCGTTCGCGACCGAGTGGGTGAGCACCGCCGGGTGGTTGCGCGCCTCCGTGACCGTCCGCCGCACGGTCAGGAGCGCCCGCGCGAGCTCCTTCGGCTGCGCGAGCAGGTTCACCCCGCGCGCCGAGTCCCGCTGCCAGATCGGCGCCTGGCTCCAGACCATGATCCCGGCGCGGTCGAGCCGGTCGAGGAGGCGCGGGTTCAGGAGGTAGTGCGCCCGCGTGATGTTGGCGCCCAGGTCCTTCAGGTCCGCGACGATCCGGTCCATGTCGGCGTCGGTGAGCGCCGCGCCCGAGCCCGGCATGTCCTCGTGGATCGACGCGCCCCGGAGCTGGATGCGGCGGTTGTTCAGCCACAGGTGGCCGCCCTTCACCACGACCGAGCGCAGCCCGATGGCGCGCCGCTCCCGCTGCACCACCCGGCCGCCGTTCCGGAGCGTGAACACCGCGCTGTAGAGCTGCGGCGCGTCGGGCGACCACAGCACCGGCGCGGGCACCGGCATCGTCAGCTTCATCTGCCGCCGCGCCGCGCTCTGCGCGGGTAGCGGGAAGGTCCGCTCGGTCACGCGGCCGCCCGGCGAGCGCAGGCGCACGTCGAGCGACGGCCGGATCGGCCGGGCGCCGCGCCGCTCGAGCATGCCGTCGAGCAGCAGGTCGGCCCTGCAGCGCCGCGCCGGGCCGCTGCAGCGCACGCGCGACATCGTGCCGAGGTCCTCGATGTGCGCCGGTCCGGCCGGCACGAGGTGGACCGGCCGCACGATGCCGTTCCAGTTCCACCACGCCTCGGGCAGCTGCGGGTTCTTGCGTCCGTCGACGATCACCTCGAGCACGTTCCGCCTGGCGGGCCGGAGCCCGCGGGCCGGCACCGTGAAGGGCGTGTACGGGTCCACGTTGCGGCCGATCCGGCGGCCGTTCAGGATCACCGCGGCGTTGCGGCGCACGCTGTCGAAGCGGATCAGCCAGCTGAAGCCGGGCGGGGTGGCGGGGCCGACGAAGGTCGTTCGGTAGCGGCGCACGCTGCCGGGATAGAGCTGCGGCAGCGCACGCGAGTCGAACACGCCCGGCACCTGCGTCGCCTGCCAGGCGCCGTCCGCCTGGGCGCCCCGCCCGGGCGGCGTCATCGCGGCGGACGCGCCCTCGCTGTCCGGCTCGGTCTCCTCGGGCGGGGCCGGCTGCGGGGGTGCCGGCGCGGCCGCCTCAACGCGCATCTCCCACCCGCTCGACAGAGTGTGCTCGGAGGGCACGGCCCGCTGGGCCAGCGCGGCAGACGGCAACCCCAGGGCGATCAGGGCGGTCGTCGAGAGTACGGCGCTCCGCATGATGCGGAGACGGTAGAGAACTGACGCAAGCCGGCCGTCGCGGGTAGTACATTGCTCGCGCCTCCGGGCAGGGGCGCGGGGGAAATTCAATTGGGGGGCTTCATGTCTGATCTGCGTTCGCGCGCCGTGGTCTTCGGGGTGACCTCGGGTGCCGCCGTTCTTCTCGCCGTTCCCGTCGTCGCCTGGGGTCAGGTCCCTGGGGTCGACCAGGTAGTCGGCGGGGTGAATCAGGCCGCTCAGGACGTGGTCCGGGCCGCGCCGGCGCCGCCCGTACGGCTGCCGGCGCCGGCGCCCGCGGTACCCGCGGCGCCCGCGCCCCCGGCGGCCGCCTCGGTCCCGGCTCCGGCCGTGCCGGCGGCTCAGGCTCCCACGCGGAGCGCCACCGTGAGCGGGCCCCAGTCCTCCGCCGGCACGACGAGCGCCCACGCCGCCGGCGGCAGGCGATCGAAGGCGAGTGGGGGGAGCGGCGGCGTGCGGGCCCATTCCGCGGCCGGCGAGGACGCCTCCGGGCCGGACGCCCACGCGGCCCAGACCGACACCCAGATCGCCGACGACCAGGCGAGTGCACCCCGCGACGCCAGTCCGGAGACGCTTCCGTTCACGGGCCTCCAGCTCGCGCTCGTGCTGCTCGCCGGTGCGGCGGCCCTGGCGGGAGGGACGGCTCTGCGACGCACCGCCAAGCCATGAGGCGGCGGTATGTTCCCCGGCATGGAGACCTGGGACATCGCCACGCTGAACGTGCCACCACATCAGCCTGAGGTGCTCCGCAGCGATCCAGAGGCGCGCGTCATCGCGATCAACCTGCCCGCAGGGGAGGAGCTCCAGGAGCACCAGGTGCACGAGCGCGCCTGGGTGATGGTCGCGGGGGGCGAGGTCGAGATCGAGCAGGACGGCCAGGCGGTGACCGGCGGTCCCGGCTTCGTGGCGCACTTCGAGCCCAACCAGCGCCACCTGGTGCGCGCCAAGACCGACGCGCGCCTGCTCCTGTTCCTGGCGCCATGGCCGGGCCAGGGGCATCCCAGCCAGCGCTAGCATCCGGAGAGTGGACCCCTCGCGCAAGCGCAAGCTCCGGCTTGTCGTCGCTCTCACGGCTGCCGTCCTGCTGGCGACGGCGCTGATCTACACGAGCTTCAGCGCCTCCACCGAGGCGAGCAAGCCGAGCCAGCTCAAGCCGGGCCGCTCGTACGAGCTCACCGGCGAGGTCGTCAAGGGCTCGATCAGCCACCGGGGCGACCAGCTCCGCTTCCGGGTGCGCGACCGCGACGGCACCGCCTCGGTGCCCGTCTCCTACACAGGCGTCGTGCCCGACCCGTTCCGCGAGGGGCGCGAGGTGATCGTCTCGGGTGAGCTCGAGCGCGGCACCTTCGTCGCCGAGCGCGATTCGCTCGTCACGAAGTGCCCGTCGAAGTTCACCAAGGACAAGCAGTCCAGCTGAGATGGCCGGCGTGGGGTCCGCCTGCCTGGCCGTCGCGCTGCTGACGGCCGCCTACGCCGCCGGGGCGTCCTTGTACGGGGCGCGTACGGGGCGGCGCGAGTGGGTCACCTCGGGCCGGCGCGCCATCTACTGCATCGCGGGCCTGTGCGTGCTCGCGTTCGGGCTGCTCGAGGCGGCCTTCCTACGCTCCGACTTCTCGTTCGCGCTCGTGGCCGAGGGCTCCTCGACCAGCACGCCGACCTTCTACAAGGTGACCGCGCTGTGGGCCACACAGGACGGCTCGCTCCTCCTGTGGGCCACGCTGCTGTCGCTGTTCGCCTCGACCGTGCTGTTCCTGACCCGCCGCTCGCTGCGCGACATCGCGCCCTACGCGACCGCGGTGCTCGGCGTGATCGCCGGCTTCTTCCTGCTCCTGATGGTCGGGTGGGAGAACCCGTTCGACACGCTGGCGAACCCGCCGGTCGAGGGCGCGGGCCTCAACCCGCTGCTCCGTCACCCGGCGATGATGATCCACCCGCCGATGCTCTACACGGGCTATGTGGGCTTCTCGGTGCCGTTCGCGTTCGCCATCGGCGCGCTCGTGACCCGCCACACCGGGGCCGACTGGATCCGCGCCACGCGCCGGTTCGCGCTGATCGCCTGGATCTTCCTCGGCACCGGGATCATGCTCGGCGCGCTGTGGTCGTACACCGAGCTCGGCTGGGGCGGCTACTGGGCGTGGGACCCGGTGGAGAACGCTTCTCTGATGCCCTGGCTCGTGGGCACCGCCTTCCTCCACTCGATCATGGTCCAGGAGAAGCGCGGGATGCTGAAGATCTGGAACGTCTCGCTGATCTGCGCGACGTTCACGCTCGCGCTGCTCGGCACGTTCCTCGTCCGGAGCGGGATCCTCGACTCGATCCACGCGTTCGGCGCGTCCACGATCGGCGTGCAGTTCCTCGTGTTCATCGGCCTCGTGATCGCACTCTCGGCGACGCTGATCATCTCGCGACTGCCGCACCTGCGGAGCGAGGCGAAGCTCGACTCGCTGCTCTCACGCGAGGCGTTCTTCCTGCTGAACAACCTCGTCCTGGTGGGGCTCTGCCTGGTGATCATGTGGGGCACGTTCTTCCCGCTCATCTCGGAGGCGATCACCGGCACCGAGGCGAGCGTGGGTCCGCCGTGGTTCGACCGGCTGGTCACCCCGCTGGCGCTCGTGCTCGTGCTCCTGACCGCCATCGGCCCGATGCTGTCGTGGCGGCGCTTCACCCCGGCCGCGCTGTGGCGGGTGGCGTGGGTGCCCGTGACCGTGGCGGGCGTGACGCTGGTGGCGCTGCTCACGCTCACCGACGCCGCCGACAGCCCGGCTTCGCTCGCGATGTTCTGCCTGGTCGCCCTCGTGCTGGCCGCGGTGGGGCAGGAGCTGTGGCGAGGCACCGTCGCGCGCCGCACCATGACCGGCGAGGCGTGGCCGCGGGCGCTCGCGCGGCTCACCGGCCGGAACCGGCGCCGCTACGGCGGCTTCCTGGTGCACGCGGGGATCGCGGTGCTGTTCCTGGGCGTGGCGGCGTCGTCCGCGTTCGTGCAGCAGCGCGACGTGCGAGCCCGGCCCGGCGACACGTTCAGCGTGGACGGATACCAGGTCACCTACCGCAAGGCGACCGCGAAGCTGGGCGGGGACCGCTCGGGCACCGGCGCTCCCATCTCGCTGGGCGCGGTCCTCGACGTGCGGGGGAAGGGCAAGCACTTCGTGATGCGCCCGTCGCGCAACTACTACGCCACGACCGACCCGTCGCTCGGCGCGATCTCGCGCTTCTTCGAGGGTGAGGCCACCAGCGAGGTCGACGTGCGCTGGGGCCTCCGCCGCGACCTGTGGATGGCGATCCGGCCGGACATCGGCTCGCTCCAGGGTCCGATCCGCGTGGCCGACCGCAAGTTCGCCAACTCGTCCACCGACGTGCAGGCATTCATCATCGCGGCGCTCGCGGACCGCTACCGGCGCGACCCGCCGCCGGCGGCATTCCGCGCGATCGCATCGCCGCTCGTGCTGTGGATCTGGATCGGCGGCGGCATCGTGGTGCTCGGCGCCCTTGTGGCCGCGTGGCCCTCGCCCGAGGCGCGGCTCCGCCGGGTGCGCTCGCTCTACTCGGCCAGGCTCGGCCAAGAGCTCTCGCGCGCGTAGACGCCCGTGGAATACGCCCTCGCCCTGCTGGTCCTGGTGGCGGTCGTGGCCGTGGTGCTGTCGCTCCCGCTGCGCCGCCGCGGGGTGGCGGAGCGCCGGGAGGAGGCGCGCGTGGCCGAGCTGGAGGCGGCCAAGGAGGCGAAGTACCGCGAGATCCGCGACGCCGAGCTCGACCACCAGATGGGCAAGCTGTCCCGCGAGGACTGGCGCGCCGTCGATAGCGACCTGCGCGGTGAGGCGATCGAGATCCTGCGCCAGCTCGACCGGCTGGAGGGCCGCCTCCCCGAGGGCGGCGGCATGGACCGCTGATGTTAAAAACAGATGAAGGGGTCTGACCCCTTCACGTTGTTAAGGGGTCTGACCCCCCTAGATCTTCAGCAGGACCAGCACGTTGAGCGCGAAGAGGACGGCGAAGAAGATCGTCCACCGGTTCAGGTTCCGCTCCACGAGCGATCCGCCACCGAAGGGGCCCGCTCCGGTCCCGACTCCGAACGCGCCGGACAGCCCGGCGTCCTTTCCGGAGTGCAGCAGGATGAGCACGATGACGATGACCGCGAGGATCACCTGAACGCCGCTGAGGATGGCTTCCACGGCAGAGAGGCTAGCTACCCGGACGCCCCGGTGAAGCGCACCGCGTCCGCCCTGATCGCCGGGCAGACCACCCCGTACGCGAAGCGGCGGCCGTAGAACTCGCCGTCGCTCGCGAGCTTCTGCTCGCGGGAGAGGGCGCTCGTGGCGGAGAGGATGCGGAGGACGCTGTCGGTCAGGCGCAGGTCGCGCAGCGGGCGGGTGACCCGGCCGTCCTCGATCAGGAACGTGCCGTCGCGGGTGACCGCGGTGATCAGCGTCTCCTTCGGGCGCACCACGTTCGCGTACCAGAGCCGGGTCACGTAGACGCCGCGCTCGATGGGCGCGCACAGCTCGGCTTCGTCCGCGGCGCCGCCGCCGGCCAGCACGAGGTTGGTGGGGTGGGGGCCGTACGCATCGCCGCCGGGGGCCAGCGCGTGGCCGGTGGTCACGGCCCCGTTCCCCGCGAGCGCGGCGCTGCGGATGTCGTGCGCCACCGCCCGCGCGACGCCGCTCTGGAGCAGCGGGATCGGAGCCTTCGGGGTGCCCTCCGCGTCGAACGAGCGGGGGAGGGTGCGCGGGTGGCCGGGCGAGTCGGCGAGGTCGATGGCGGGCGCGGCCACCGTCTCGCCGAGCTTGCCGTCGAGCGCGCCGCGGCCCTCGGCGTGCGCGAGGCCGTTGAACGCGCATGCGGCGAGCAGGTCGCACAGCCAGCCCACCGCGTCCGCCTCGAATACCACCGGGTAGTCGCCCGGCGGCAGCTCCGCCGGCTCGCCGCCGGCGGTGGCCTTCAGCGCGGCCCGCTCGGCGAGCGCGGTCGCGTCGAGGTCGGCTGCGGCCACCGAGCTCGACGCGGCGTATCCGCTGCGCCCGCTCGGCGCGATGCAGATGACCTTCATGAACGCGTCGGTCCGCCGCTCGCCCTGGCCGGCCTCGCCGGCGAGCGCCCACGCCTGTTCCTGTTCGGCGACGGTCCAGATCCCGTGCGCCTCGACCCCGTGGGCCGCGGCGACGGAGAAGGCCGCCTCGAGCGCGGTCGCCCCCGTCGCCGGGTCAAGTTCCGCCGTCGCGGGATCGAAGGGCTCGCGCGCAGGGCTACCGGCCGGAGCGTCCGCGCGCGCGGGGCCGCCGGCCGGAGCGTCCGGGCGCGCGGGGGCCGTGCTGTCGCGGTGCGGCGCGAATCCGGGAAACCCGCCGGCTCCGGTCACGGCGGCCGCCTCCGCGGCCAGGCGCGCCCGCTCCGCGCAGTCGGCGATCGCCGCGTCGTCCGCCGCGTTGGTCGACGCGCGGCCCACGTGACCGTCCAGCGGCACCGCGATGTCGAGCGTGAAGTCGTCGATCGCGGTGGCCTGCGTCGGTCTGCCCGCCGCGAAGCGCAACATCAGCGACCGCTCGTGCGTGACGAGGGCGAGCGCGTTGGGCGCCGCCGCCGCGACCGCGCGCTGCGCGAGGTCGGCCGCCGTCACGCCAGCCCGACCTCCACGTCGCGGAAGCGGGCCGGAGCGCTGCCGTGCGAGACGCGCATCACCTGCCCCGGCTCGCCCTTCCCGCAGTCCAGCAGCGAGATGAGCCGCCACTCGGACGGTGAGCAGACCGCGTCGCAGCTGCCCCAGAACTCGGGAGTCACGCCCGCGTAGCTCGGGTTGCGCAGCAGGCGCCCGCGCTCGCCGTCCCTGATCTCCCACGCGGCCTCGCCCTCGAACTGGAAGTGGAGCCGGCGGTTGTCGATCGACCAGGAGCGGTTCGTCTCGATCAGCAGTCCGTCGTCCGTGGAGGCGATCAGGTCGTCGAGGGTGCCGGCGTCGCCGGCCTCGAGGTTCACGTTCGTCATCCGAACGATCGGCTGGCGGGTGAAGCCGTCGGCGCGCATGCACCCGCCCGAGCGGTCGAGGCCGATCTCGGACGCGGTCTCGCGCGATGAGAGGAACCCGGTCAGCACGCCGTCGCGGACGATCGGGACGGGCCGGCCCTCCACGCCCTCGTCGTCCCAGCGGAAGCTGCCTAGCCCGGCGGGCGAGGTCGCGTCGGCCGTCACGTTCACCCGGTCGGAGCCGAAGCGGAGCGACCCGATGCCGTCCGCCGGCACGAAGCTCGTGCCCGCGTACGAGGCCTCGCGGCCCAGCACGCGGTCGAGCTCCACCGCGTGGCCCACCGACTCGTGCACCTGCAGCCCGAGCTGCTCGCCCGCCAGCAGCAGCGACGTGCGGCCGTGCGGGCATGCCGGCGCGCTCAAGAGCGCGACCGCCTCGGCCGCCACGCGCGGCGCGTGGCCGGGCAGCTCCAGCTCGAGGAAGTGCTCGTAGCCCGCCTGCGCCACGTGGCCACCGTGCGAGGCGGGGTATGACCGGACCTGGCTCTCGCCGCCGCTCACCGCGGTGGCCGCGATCCCGCCGCCGCACTCGATCACGTGCTGCTCGCACAGCGCGCCGTCGGTGTTCGCGAACACCGTGTCCGTGCCGAACGCCGAGAAGCGCGCGCGCGTCAGGGTCACGCCCGGCTCGGTGCGGAGCCCGGCGTCGGCGGCCAGGAGCACGGACAGCTTCTCCTCGAGCGGCATCTCGAACGGGTCGCGCTCGAAGCCGCTCGACCACTCGCCGCGGGCGGGCGGCTCCGGGGCGAGCGGCGCGGCGTCCGGGACAGCCGGCTGCGCCTCGGCGATGGCGAGAGCGCGCGCCAGCGCCGCGTCGGCGGCCGCCCTGTCGGTGCCGCGCACCGCGGCGAAGCCCCACGCCCCGCGCACCCGCACACGGATCCCGATCCCCTCGCACTCCCGCGAGTCGAGCTGGTCCAGGCGCCCGTTGCGGGTGGAGAGCCGCTCGACCCTCGAACGCACGAAGCGCGCGTCGGCATAGCCGGCGCGCGCTCGCGCTGAATCCATCAACTCCGTGAGCAGACCCCGCACGTGGCGAGCCTACCCACGCTTTAGCGGTTAGGCCTGCTTGATCGCCGCGATGTCGAGCTGCAGCTTGACCTTCTCGCCCACCAGCAGATTGCCGCTGCCGAGCGCCTGGTTGAAGGTCATGTCCCAGTCGCCGCGGTTGAGCTGGCCGGTGACCTCGAGTGCGACCCGCTCGTTCCCCCACGGGTCCGTCTCCTCGCCCTGTACCTCGGCGGTGAGCTTGATCGGCTTCGTGACGCCGTTCATCGTCAGGTCGCCGGTGATCTCGAACGTCTCGTCGTCCACGTGGTCGATCCCGGTCGACTCGAAGCGAAGCTCCGGGTTCTGCTCGACGCCGAAGAAGTCGGCCGAGCGGAGATGCTCGTCACGGCCGGCGTCACCGGTGTTGATGGAGACGCCCTGCACCGTGCCGTAGGCACGAGCGGTCTCGTCGCCGTCGCCGATCTCGAGCGTGCCCGAGAAGTCCTCGAACTTGCCGCGCACGGTGGCGATGCCGAGGTGCTTCACCGAGAAGCCGACGGTCGAGTGGACGGGGTCCACGGACCACGTGCCGGCCGGGACGAGCGTGCTCTTGGAAGTGGAAATCATGTTTGGTGCTCCCTCCAGAAAAAAGAATGCTTGCATAAGCAACTATCGCACCGGAGGGACATTCTGCCCATGGCAGAACCCGGCTGGTGCATGTACTTATCTAACGTAAGTGCCTAGGGCTGCGGCAGCGGCGCGGCGGCCGGTTCGCACGGCGCCCTCCATGTAGCCCGCCACCCACTGGTCCGAGCCGCAGACGTAGAAGGGCGGCTCGTGCGTGCCGTGGAGCGGGCCGACGCTCGTCACGTCGCCCGGCCGCCAGCCGGTGATGTAGCCGAGCGTGAACGGGTCGATCCCCCAGCGGCGGAAGAAGACCGCCTGCGTGTCGCGCGCTTCATCGCCGAACGCCTCGACCATCTCCTCCGTGAGCTCCGCCTCGAGCTGCGCCTGGGATGTGGTGAGGAAGGCGGCCAGCCGCTCCGGCGGGACGAGCGTGGACATGATGCCCTCGCGCTGCACCCAGGTGCCGCCGATCACTGCGGTCTCGAAGTAGACGTCGCCGTTCTGGCCGTTGTCGTGCCAGAACGAGTCGGCGTACGTGAAGACGACCTTCGCGGCGAGCGCATGGCGCTGGCGGTCGAGCGAGAGCATGCGCTCGTCCGAGACCCCCTCCACGCGGATGTTCCGGAGCGGGCCCACCGGCACCGCGCACACCACGGCCTCGGACTCGAACAGCTCGCCCGTCTCGGTCGTGACCGTGCACCCGGCCGCCGACACGCGGATCCGCCTCACCGGCGTCGCGTAGCGGACCCGGTGGGCGAGCTCCTCCGCCATCCGCAGCGCGACCGTGGCGGACCCCTCCGCGACCCGGCTGCACTCCCAGACCTCGTAGTCGTAGAAGCCGTTCCCGCCGGCGGCCGCCTCCTTGCGGAGCTCCGCGAGCAGCGAGGTGCGCTCGATCGACTCCGCCGAGAGCGCGAGCATGGCCAGGTCGCGGGCCCGCACCACGTTGCGGGTGGCGCCGCGATCGCGCAGCCAGTCCGCGACCGACAGGCCGTCGAGCCGCTCCGCCTCCGGGTGCGACCATGGGTCGTCGGGGTCCACGGTCCGCGCGAGCGCGCCGAACTCGTCCGACAGCGAGGCGAAGCTTGCACGGTCGGCGTCGTCCATCCACGGGAAGTCGTCGCCGACGTAGCGTCCGTCGGCGAGCACCCAGGTGTCCGAGCCGGGCAGGTGGGGAAAGGAGGGCACGATGGTCAGGCCGAGCTCATCAGCGAGCCCGAGGTACGTCTCGTGAAAGGGCCCGATCACCTCGCCGCCGAGCTGGACGATGCGGCCGTCGGCGAGCGTCGTCTGCTCCACGCGGCCGCCGGGCCTGTTCCGTGCCTCAAGCACGACGACGTCCGTGCCGCCGTTCATCAGATCGCGCGCGGCGCTCAGGCCGGCCAGGCCCGCGCCCACCACCACCACGTCGGATTTCACGGGAGGATCCTCTCATGAGTGACAGCGAGCTCCGCGCCCTGGCGACCCTCGGCTTCGACGAGCTGGCCAGGGCCACGGGCGGGATCGGTTCGATTCAGCGCGCCGTGAGTGGGCGCGTTTTCCGGATGGTCGGGCCGGGTGCGATGCTCGTGCGCCCGGTGCACGAGGGCATCACCCGTGGCGTCTACCGGAGCCTTGGCGCCGGCACCCGGGCGGTGGGAGTCGCGGCGGGTCGCGCCGCCGCCCGCCGCGAGGGCCTGCCGCTGTCGAGCACGCCGTACGGCAGTGCCGTGATCGCCGCCATCGCCGGTCTCCGCGGCGACGCGCTCGAGGAGGAGGGGAGCCCGCTCGCGCAGCCGATGGCGGTGCGCGTCGCCGGCGAGCCCGTCGCCCTCGAGCCCGAGGCCATCGCCTCGGCCTTTCCGGCCGCGACTCGGCGCATCGTCGTCTTCGTCCACGGGTTGATGACGACCGAGTTCTCCTGGGCGCTCGGCGGACGCGAGCGCTTCGGCGACCGGCTCGCGCGCGAGATCGGCTGCACCCCGGTCTACGTGCGCTACAACAGCGGCCGCCACATCTCGGAGAACGGCCGCTCGCTGAGCGAGCTGATGGAGCGGCTCCTGGCCGTCTGGCCCGTGGACGTCGACGAGATCGCGCTCGTGGGCCATTCCATGGGCGGACTCGTGGCGCGCAGCGCCTGCTGTCACGCGTCCGAGGCCGACGCGGACTGGGCCGAGCTGATCAGGCACAGCGTCTCGCTCGGCACTCCGCACATGGGCGCGCCGCTCGAGCAGGCCGTGCACGTGCTCAGCGCCGGGCTCGCGCGGCTGCCGGAGACGCGCCCGTTCGCGAACCTCCTGCGGCGCCGAAGCGGCGGCATCCGCGACCTGCGCCAGGGCTCGCTCGTGGACGAGGACTGGCGCGACTGCGACCCGGACGCGCTCCGGGGAGCCGCCTGCGCCGAGATTCCCCTGCTCGAGGGCGCGACTCACTGCTTCGTCTCGGCCACGATCACTCGCAGCGACCGCCATCCCGTAGGCCGGCTGATCGGCGACACGCTCGTGCTGAAGCCGAGCGCGTCCGGCCGCAGCCGGACCCGCCGCATCCCGTTCGAGGACGAGTACGGCATGCATCTCGGCAAGGCGAGCCATTTCGCGCTGCTCTACCACCCGGCGGTCTACGAGAAGCTGCGCGCCTGGCTGGCCTAGGGGAAGATGAACGGCAGCGCGTCCATGAACGCGCACTCATGCACGTGGTAGCGCTCCACGAGGCCGCTCGTCTCGTCGAGTAGGAGCGTCCGCTCCCGGTCGGTGTCGTAGCGCGGCCAGGCGGGCAGCGACCCGCCGTTCGGGTCGCCGGTGCGCGCGAAGTTCACCCAGTAGTCCGTCATGCGCGCCGACAGCGCACGCTCTCCGGCGGTCGGCTCGTATCCGTCGACGAAGCCCGGGAAGAGGTTGAAGTTCCCCCACAGGAAGGGGTCCTCGAGCACGTGCGCCGCGCGCAGCGAACCGAGGAACGGATCGTTCTGGTACCGGTGGGTGTCGAGGTACCGGAAGACCGGCGCGCTCGGCACGGTGGCGCGCGCCAGGCGGCGGGTCGGGCAGGCGCGACCCGCGTCGGTTTGCAGCGCCACGAGCGCCCACTTGCGGGAGTCGTCGTAGCTCGCGGGTGGGTAGAGCGAGCGCGCCTCGGAGCCGAGGTTCCTACCGACGACCTCGTTGCTCCTGCGGACCCATTCGGTATTGGAGATCTCATCGACTTCGGCCAGCCCCATCCCCGTGACGTCCTCCTCCCGGTCGGTGCCGATCAGGAGCGGTATCCGCGGGGGCGCGTCGGCCATCAGCTCGAGCGGCGGCTTCGGCAGCACGACGCCGCCCGTCCAGGGCTGTAGGTCCAGGAAGCCAACCGAGGAGTTGGCCGCCCGGATGAGTGTGTCCGGGGACAGAGCGCGCAGACACGCGGCCACATCGGCAGCCCCGTCGCACGGCGTTGCCGCGGATATGAACGATCCGAGGCTCTCGGCCTCGGCCATGTCGTTGCCGATGCCAGTCAGGCCGTACCAGTAGACGCCCTGCACGGCCGCCCTGTGGATCAGCCCGCGCGTGAGCGGCGAGACCATCAGCGCAGCGGTGTCGAACGAGCCGGCCGAGAACCCGAACAGTGTCACGCGCCCGGGATCTCCGCCGAACGCCGCGATGTTGTCGTGCACCCACCGCAGCGCCGCGATCTGGTCGAGCAGGCCGTACTCGCCGGAGGTTCCGCCGTTCTCGGCGCTCAGCGCGGGGTGTCCGACGAAGCCGAAGATGCCGAGCCGATAGGCCACGGTCACCACGATCACGCCGCGTCTGACGAAGGCATCCGCGTCGCGGTAGGGCGCGAGGAACGAGTTCGACCCGCCGTGCAGGTGCACCATCACGGGCAGGCGGCTCGACGGCGAGGCGGTCCGCGGGGCGAACACGTTCAGGTACAGGCAGTCCTCGCTGCCCTCCGCGTCGCTGACCTGACCCTGGTCGTCGAACCCAGGCTGCGCGCACTCGGGCGCGAACTGGGTCGCGCTGCGCGTGCCGCTCCACGACTGCACCGGCTGAGGCGAGCGCCACCGCAGCGCGCCCACCGGCGGCCGCGCGTAGGGGACCCCGCGCCACTCGTCCGCCGCTCCGTCGTGCACGCCCTGCAGCGTCCCGCCGGCGGTCTGCGCAACCTGCGCGCCCGCACCGCCCGGAGCGACGGCCAGCAGGATGCCGAGCAGGCTCAGGGTGATCGCGAACGTCGGGCGCATGGGTCCCTCCACGACGGGGTCTCTGAACTGGTACTCGGAGGAAGGGCGCGGTTTGTGACTACACGCCGCGCGGGGCGGCGTTGTCGAGCACCACGCGCATCAGGTCCCGGATCGACAGCATCCCGACCACGTCGTCGCCCTCGACCAGCGGCATGTGCCGGAAGCCGCCGTGGATCATGAGGACGGCGGCGTGCTGGGTCGTGTCGTCGGGCGACATCGTCTCCGGGTCGCGCGTCATGTGGTCGGACACGACCGTCTCGTCCTGGATCCCCTCCGCCACCGCGCGCAGCACGTCGCGCTCGGTGAGGATTCCGACCAGCGATTCGGCCTCCATGACGAGCACCGCGCCGACGTCGCGGTCGCACATCCGCTGCGCCACCTCGCGGAGGCGGTCGCCGGGCGTGACCGTGAGGAGATCGCGCGACATGTGGTTGCGGGCGACCGGCATGGGCGGACTCTAATCGGCTCAGTCCACCAGCGACACGATCCCCACGAGCGCCGGCGCGAAGATCAGCGCGGGCAGGAAGTTGCCGACCTTCACGTCGGTCACGTCGAGCAGCTTCAGGGAGATGCCGATGATCAGGACGCCGCCGGCGCTCGTGAGCGCGTCGAGTGCCTCGCCCTTGAGGATGTCCTCGAACAGCGTGGCGCCCAGCGAGAGCGCGCCCTGATAGACGAGCACGGTGACCGCCGCGAGCGCCACGCCCCAGCCGAGCGTCGCCGACAGCGCGATCGAGGCGAAGCCGTCCAGCATCGCCTTGGTGGCGAGCGCCTCGTAGTCGCCGGTCAGGCCGTCCTGGATCGCGCCCACCACGGCGAGCGGGCCGACGCAGAACAGGAGGCTGGCCGTGAAGAACGCCTCGCTCACGGGCGAGTCGCCGCCGCGCGCCTCGCGGACGCGCCGCTGGACCCGGTCGCCAAGCCCCTGTAGCCGGTCCTCGATGCCGAGCAGCTCGCCCGCCATCCCGCCGAGCAGCACGCCGCCGAGCACGTACAGCGGGCTCGTGTCGCGCCAGGCGAGCGCCAGGTCCACGCCGATGACGAGCACGACGAGCCCGAGCCCGGCCAGCACGCGTCGCTGAAGGCCCTCGGGCATCCGCTCGCCCAGGAGCACACCCGCAAGCGTGCCGGCGAGTATCGCCCCGACGTTGATGAATGTGCCGGTCAATCAGGCCTCGTGACCCGGCTCGATGCGCTTGGCGCGGTGGAAGCCGAGCTGCGCCGAGTCCTCGTCGGCCTCCGCGAAGAACGGCTCGAGCACCATTCCCACGTGGTCGCCGAAGTCGATCCGCTCGACGATGCGGCCGACGAACCGGTTCGGGCAGCCGTCGAGCAGCGGCACGCCGCCCGGGCCCTCGTGCCACTCGGCCTGCGCGAACTTGTCCACCTCGTCGCCGGTCTCGCCGCCGAACAGCTCCGCGAGCTCCGAGGCGTCCTCGGGCACGAGGTGGATCGCCATCGTGTCCGCGCCGCCCGCCACCCGGAACGTGCGGTTCTTGTCCGATATGCCGGCCAGGAAGCGGGGCGGATCGATGCTGGACTGCGTGGCGAAGCCGATCAGGCAGCCCGCCCGCTCCCCGCCCGTCGCGACCGTCGCGATGAACATCGGGTAGTCGAGCTGGGCAACCAGCCGCTGGAATGTCGCCTCAGCCGCCGCCATGCGGCGGGGAGCTTAGGGCGCGCGCAGCTTCACACCGTGCTTCGTCACGGCCGAGTTGCCGGCGCCGTCGGTGGCGCGGATCGTCAGCATCGCGCGCCGCGCCGGTCGCCGCAGCCTGACCCTCACGACCACCGGTCTCCCGGGGCGGGCCTGGAAGCGGGTGGCCGCGCCGCCGAGCCGCGCCACGCGGACGCTGCCGCTCACCGGCCCGGTCTCGCCGGGGAACGACAGCCGGATCGTGAGCACGCCGCGGCGCAGCGTCGCGCGCGCGACATGTGCCGAGGGCGCCGTGCGGTCGCCGCCCGGATCGACGGGCGGATCCGCCGGCGGCGGCGGTGGGGGCGGGGACGCCGGCCGAACCAGCCTGCGCGCCGCCTCGATCGCCCTCGGCGCGTCCGCGCGGCCGCCCGTGACGGTCTTCCCGGCGAGCGAGTCGAGGTGTACAGCGCCCTCGCGGATCGCCTGCGCGACCTGCGCCGCGGTCGCGTCCGGAACGGCCGCTCGCACCAGCGCCGCGACGCCTGACACGTGCGGCGTGGCCATCGAGGTGCCGTAGTTGAAGAAGTAGCTGTCCGCGTCGTAGTCCGAGGCGCGGCAGATGAAGCGGAGGTCGTCGACGTAGACACCGTCGGCCGTGCCGCTGTCGTCGGTGATCAGCTGGAACACGCCGTGCACGTCGGGGTCTCCGTCCACGGCGGCGATGCCGTCCGAGAACGTCTCGAACTCTCCGTGGGTGTCCACGCTCTCCGCCAGCGTCGTGTGGGCGGCCCCGTCGTGGTCGAGCATCCCGGTGAGGAAGTAGTCGCCGTCGAGCACCCTCCCTTTGATCGCGTAGTTGATCCGGCAGCCGTGCCGCCCGGTGAGGTCCACGCCGTTCGTCATCGCGGCCCAGGGCGTCGTGTCGTTGGCGTAGTTCCCGGTGGCGCTGTCCGTGAGCGACCAGCTTCCGGTCGCCGCGAACGCCGTGGTCCCAGCCCAGCCGCCGTTGCCGTACCAGCGCGTGCCGATGCCGGACTCGAACTCCTCGATGCCCGGCGGGTCGAGCCGGAACCAGTCGGGGTTCAGGCTCAGGATCGACCTGCCGGGGGCGCCCACGTCGACGGACTCCTTCCCCCAGTTCGAGAAGCTGGACAGCCCGCCG